>MBAA01000168.1:6669-6747 GCA_001940655.1 Promethearchaeota archaeon CR_4 | reverse complement strand
TTTGACAGACCCATCTAAATAATGGAGAGAAAGAGGGAAAAAGATGCGCGATATTCATACGCGCTTGAAATAAAATTC
>MBAA01000168.1:5075-6656 GCA_001940655.1 Promethearchaeota archaeon CR_4 | reverse complement strand
CGGTTCGGGGTAAATTCGTTTTCGCAATAGAAACATTTGACCGTCTTTCCTGTTTTCTTCGCTTGCTCGACCTGTTTGCTCTTGATCATCGCCCGGCACATTTTCTTGGGACAGAAATACATTATTGCATGGGAATAGTCCTTTGTACTGGTAGGAGTAGATTCCTGGACAGTCAGCTTCTTCGCGGTGACCTTGATGCAGAGTTTTTTCTCGTATTTCTTGGTAATCTTCTGCAACCACGTTGATTTAGTGGCGATGATCAAATCTACCTCCTCACCTGCATTATAATTGTTGAGCTTACGGGTAAACTGGATGCCCCGCGTCAAATCAGAGGTGATGCGACTCGCCATGATGCCCGAGGTGAGGGAAATGTCGAGGGTAATTGTCGCGTTGGGGATTTCCTTCGTCACGAGGTGTTCTCCCGAAGGTACCTTGTCGACCACTTTCACGTCCCGCACGTTCGCTTGGGTCTTCAAGGCTTCTACAATGGACAATCCATTCCATTTTTCCCCCAAGACGACATAAAGCATCTTTGAAGGCCATTTTAACTTGAGCTTGTTTTCCGCCCGGATAGTGCGAACTATTTCGGCAATTTCCCTGACCGCAGACACTTCTTCTTCGAGTTGGGGCATCACGCGTGCTTTATTGGCGTCCGGCCAGCTATGGAGGTGGATGCTGGGGAATTGCTCTGCCTTGGGGAGGTGCTCTCGGAACATGTGAAGGTAAATCTCCTCGGACAACATTGGATTGATCGGCGAGAGGAGCCGCAAAGTCTTCCACAGTACTTCCCAGAGAACCGCGAAGATCGTGTTCCTCTGCGTCTCTTCACTGCTTTCCGTGATGAGGTTCCGGATGGCGGGAATGTACCAGCGCGACACATCGTTTAAGAGGAAATTCTGCAGCACCTCTGGAACGGAGGGGATCTCATAAACCTCGATGAGGTTGGTGACCTGCTCGATCACGGAATTCAACCGCGAGAATATCCACTTCTCATTGGAGCCAAGAGTTTTCACGTTATATTTCGTGGCAGGGTTGAAACCCACGAGGAGCATCTTGGAATTGGCAAAGACGTAGGTATTCCAAATCGTATTGATAACGCGATAAGTATTCGTATATTCTTTCCAGTCGAAATTCAAGTCAAGTCCTGGTTTGGCGCCCCCAATGCTGTAGAATCGAAAAGTTTCGATGCCGTTCACTGCACTCCATTTTGGATTTTTCAATTGTTCGGGGTGAGATCCATCAATGAGATTTTCGGGGGTGATCGCGTCACCAGCAGACTTACTCAATTTTTCCTTCTTCCTTACCACGTCAGATTTGCCGTGATTTTCGGACTTGCTCATTTTTTCGGTCTTTTCAAGAAGATCTCCCTTCCCCTTTTCGGTTACAGGCCTCATACGGGTTACCCAACCCGTCATGTAACAAGCGTTATAGTTCCGCTTCTTGGAGGAAACCATCGCCGAGCATAACAAGGAGTTGAACCATCCACGAATTTGGTCCTTCGCTTCAAGGATAAAATCTGCTGGAATCCAGTTGTCAAAGTCGACTTTACCATCGATGTCCTCCTGCCCTGACCACATAACT
>MBAA01000168.1:4871-5002 GCA_001940655.1 Promethearchaeota archaeon CR_4 | reverse complement strand
GAAATTCCACCTTGTCAATCCACGGGCGGTGAATATCCTCGGGTACGTTGCTCGTGTATTGCATTAATTCTTGCCGGGATCCAACCACAACTTGGGCATCGCATCTGGAGTTGTCGCACAACCAGATGGGT
>MBAA01000168.1:2885-4858 GCA_001940655.1 Promethearchaeota archaeon CR_4 | reverse complement strand
AGAATCGCTGCCGGGAGATACACCAGTCTTGGATGTTCTCTAGCCACGATCGGAAAGTCGTGTCCCCCGCATACTTGGGAATCCAGAAAACTTCTGCATTTTCCTTAAGCATTTGATCCTTGAGTGCACTGGTTTTGAAGAACCACTGTTCCGTTGCGCGATAGACGAGCTTGGATTTGCACCGCCAACAGTGGGCATATTCGTGCTCGATCTTTGCTTGACGAAGAAGCGTGCCCTTTTTCTCGAGCAGTTGCACGATTTCCTCATTTGCGTCAAAGACAAACTTACCTGTAAAAACTCCAGCCTCGGTCGTGTAGATCCCCCGCAGGTCCACGGGATTAAACACTGGCATACCGTAACTGATACCGACTTCGAAGTCCTCCGGACCGTGGCCGGGAGCGGTATGCACGAGGCCTACTCCTTCTCCTTCAGACACGTATTCCTTGCTTAGGATTACGGTGTGCACTTTATCACATTGTTTTTCGAGTGTGGCCTGGTATGGAACTTCTTCCGCGAGGGGGTGGATATACCGTCGTCCAGCAATGTCTTCACCCTTCATTCGCTCCACGATTTCGAATTTGAGATCTAACTCGCCCATGATAAGATTCGTAGCGGCAGCATGCGCGAGGATCCAGTATTCGTTGTGACCATCCTTCAGCGTGACTTTGACCTTGACATAATCCATCATCGGGTTGGCCATGATCGCTTCATTCGCTACGAGCGTCCACGGCGTGGTAGTCCAGATGACGAACCAGGTATCTTCATTGCCTACTTCTTTGAATTTCACAAAAATGGACGTATCAGCAACAGTCTGATAATCGAATTCATGCTTCGCAAGGGCTGTCGCACAGCGTGGGCAACAATTCTGGGGTTTATAGAATTTATAGAGCAACCCGTTTTCCCACGCTTTCTTGAGCGTCCACCAGACTCCTTCCAAGTAAGACGTATGGAGAGTGATGTAAGGCCGATCCCACGCCCAGAATGCGCAACCCAACCGTATAAAAGTCTTGTCCATTTCCACCCGCTGCGCGAGAGCATACTTCCGACAGGCTTCTATGAAGCGATTCATACCGTATTCTTCAATTTCCTGCTTGTTCTTAATACCGAGCTGCTTCTCAATGACAACTTCAATAGGTAAACCGTGAGTGTCGTACCCGGGGGTGTCGGTCACCTTGAATCCACGCATACGTTTGTAATGGATAAGCATGTCCTTGAGGATTTTGTTAAAAGCAGTCCCAAGGTGAACTGAACCGGTAGTATAAGGTGGTCCATCTATGAAACGCCAGACAGGTTTCCCCACTTCTTTTGCCTTGACTTTATTGTAGATTTTCTCGGCTTTCCAAAACGCGAGGATTTTTTCTTCAAGAGATTTGAGTTCTAGTTCCTGTGATAAAGGTTTCATGTTTTTTCCATTCCGTAAATATGATCTTCATTTCAATTCTAATTAGTCTTTTCAAGATGGGTCAAAAATGCCCTAGATTTCTGTATATTCCCTCTGCAATTAATTTGAAAAACAATTTAGACGTAGCTAATCATGAGCGGAGGGATTTTAATTGTGTATCAACTCAATCAGGAATGAGGAATTGTAATCAGGATGATTTTAAAACATTTTCTCTTAGACCTGTTTTTCAAATGTGGGTAAAAGCACAAGAGGAAGCGCAGTACAAGGTAACTCGTTGATAAAAAACAATAGGGAAAAAATTAAACAACTGAATTAAGGCGCCCGAAGGCAGAACCCGCATTTACCGAAACTAGCGATGGTTTGTTCCCAGCAGTGTTGGTGGTAATCCCGTTCGCAATGTGGACATCGGGAGTGACAGTTTTCTTCACCCTCTGGTGCTGCAATCTTTTGTGTGCAGGAGGGGCACTCCAATTTGTGGCAGAGAATACACGTTAACGTGCTGACATTGAAGATGGTCTTGGAGATCGAGTTGAAAAGGTCTATCAGGAACGAGAAATTGGTCCAAGAATCG
>MBAA01000168.1:1969-2855 GCA_001940655.1 Promethearchaeota archaeon CR_4 | reverse complement strand
TCTTTGACGCTTTCTTGTTCTTCGAGCTTGGTGGTTAATTCGACTTTCGGGGCGCTGGAAGGGTAATCTTGGGGAATCGTTGCCTTGAATTCAAATGTGACATCCTTTGTTTTCATCTCCCCCTTCATCTTGATGTGGAGTTCTTGCGTGTGGGTGTTGAATGTAACATCTTTGAGACCGCTTTCTAGTAATTCTATCTCGAATTTCAAGCGTGAATTCTTGTCCACGAGCCAACTGACTTCCCGGATGGCGTCAACCACGTGGGTTTCTTTGGGTTTCCAGTTTGTAATGGTGTCGAGTTCTTGAGGAGTGGTCTTTATCAAATCTGCAAGTGTTTGGGAGAAGGTGATGTCAGGTGCGTTGGGATATGATGATAAGTCAACATCCAGCGTGTATTCCTTGAATCCAAACGTGAGTAGGTGAATGTGAAGGTTCGACATTGACCCGCCGTTTTTTACGACCTTGTATTCCCCTATAATTTCCTTAGCTTGGGTTTCGATGTCTTTGAGAGAATACAGCTTACGTTCGATTTCCCGAACGAGTTCTATGACTTGTGGGGGTTTCTTTTCTGACCACTCTCGGAGAATTTTGACACTCTGTGTCAAATCACCCAAGAAGATCTTTATGGACGGTGGGAGGATAACGTTGGGGCGAGCAGGATACTTGTTAAATTCAATTTTCAGGATGTATGTTTGTTCGACGGTAATCGTCATATAAACCTGTGCCCGGCCGGGGCCATATTGGTCTGCAGAATATTCTTGCAAGATGAGGCACATTTGTTCTTTTGCCGCCTGTGTCTCCTCCTCGTCATAAACGATAGCTGGTTCTTCAGGGGTGGTTTCTAGGGTAAATCCCTCATTCTCACTCTTCCACCCCCCTTCCTGTG
>MBAA01000168.1:921-1656 GCA_001940655.1 Promethearchaeota archaeon CR_4 | reverse complement strand
CGTGCACGTAACCTAACAGGTGGGCCATGCTGCCCCCCACGGAAAAGAATTGGAACTTCGACCCAATCTTCTGTGCTTCTTTAAGTAACCTGTCCTTATCGGTCATTTTTATACCTGCGTGCTTTGAGGATAATGTGATAGATGCCTTTCTCTCATTTTAACTTGTGGCGAAAATCTTCAGCAGGCGCCGTCCCGTCATTTCCACGTAGACTTTCATTTTCGCATGACCTGGGGAGGATTTTTTCGCCCGGATGAAGGTCACGGCGAATACTTGGAACTGACTGGGATTTTGATATACTTCCACGGGGAATAATGTCGGATGTTCCTTCTGAAGGCGGGAAAAATCACGTAATGGAATCCTCATCACTACTTTTTCCAATAACAACCCTTGTTCGATGAAATGATGTACCTCGTCTAACTCGTTTGCGAATGAAAGTGCATCTTGTTCGGAGACGGCCGAATTCTCTGCTGGAACATCTTTTACTATCATATGGGATTCGCTCATTTTTTACTAATCGACATTCTTTTCGGCAATTCTTTTACCATGTGATTCGCAAGAACTTGATCGAGTACCCACGAAAACGCTTTGGTGATTGATACTTCATCATAAATCGTGGTTAAAAAGATGCGGAATGGCTGTCGTAACATGGGCAATCCGAGGTATTCTTCTACTTCTTTTGGGGTGATCTTCTTACTCAACAGGTCTTTCTTGTGAGCGAGAACGAGGACTGGTTG
>MBAA01000168.1:0-711 GCA_001940655.1 Promethearchaeota archaeon CR_4 | reverse complement strand
TGTCTTCAGGTCTTCTTCCATCGGGACGCCCACGAGGCTGTTGCCAGAAATAATGGTAGTGGGGATGCTCCGGACGTTCAGCTGGTCTGCGATGGGTGCATTGGCCGGATCGCTCAGGTTGATCACCTTTACAACGTTGGGGACTTTGAGCTCCGAGAGCATCCGATTCAAGTAGTCATAGGCAACGGGGCAGAAAGAACAAGTGTCGCTGGTGAAAAATTGGACTTCAACTAAGTTCACGTCATCCCTTCCTTTTTTCGCGTGGAGATGGTTTGTTGGAATTCGAGGAATGAGAATGACATGCTAGTATGATCTTCTCCCAATCTGAAATAAAATTATTCATAAAAAATCTTTTATCTAAAACGAAACACATTAAAAAGAGAAAATCCTTTTGAACTTAAATGCGACAAATGGTGAGAAAATGAATTGGGAATGCCCTTCGTGCCATTGTACTGTTCCCCCGCAAATTATGAAGTCCTATCCCCCCAAGATCTTCAAGTGCATCAAGTGTGGGTATCAAAGCGGCGAGCAGATGTTTATCCATCAACCCAAACCAGTTCAATCGAGCAATTCGCAATCATCTGCAAAATATGATTCAATGGTCTAAAACAAAAAAAAGTTCGTTTTAATTGGTAAAGTCAATTAAAAACAAGGTCGTTCCCGAATTAAATTTGTCGGTCTACACCGTTAGGAGTTGTTTCCCGCGAGGGT
>MBAA01000093.1:28214-28356 GCA_001940655.1 Promethearchaeota archaeon CR_4 | reverse complement strand
CTAATTTCGTCGGAAAATTAATTAAAAACAGACAAACTCATTAAGTGAACCTACAGAGAATATCTCCAATGAAAGCTTGCCGAAATCGATTATCAACCAAGTAGTTTCTGGGCAATCTTACAACATTTCATGCCCTACTGCT
>MBAA01000093.1:27955-28103 GCA_001940655.1 Promethearchaeota archaeon CR_4 | reverse complement strand
GAGAAATAAATTAACACGCGAAAAATTATCGCGTTTATTAAAGACGAGGTTCCAGATCTAATGAATATTAGAAATATAAGCATAGATTTGCTGAAAACAACTCTTGATACAATAATTCATTTTCAAAGATATGGTCGTGCGTGTTCAA
>MBAA01000093.1:27793-27949 GCA_001940655.1 Promethearchaeota archaeon CR_4 | reverse complement strand
ATGTAATAGATATAACAAAAAAAAGTGTTAGATCTGTAGAAAACGCTCTATTTATGTTGGATCAGCTGAAATGCTTGGAAATAAAAAACGGAAGTCTAGAACTTACACCAGACTGTTTCGCAAAACTATCCTCTGGTGTTATCCTCGATAAAGTGA
>MBAA01000093.1:24869-27778 GCA_001940655.1 Promethearchaeota archaeon CR_4 | reverse complement strand
TTCTCTTTCCACCTTTCAATGAATATCTTTATCTTAAAAGTCTTAGTAAGCCCGATGAAGAAACAGGAAATTTAGTTAAACATATATTCGATCTCGATTCAAATGTTCAAACAATAACCTCTGTAATGAATAGTTGGATACGAACATTAAACATTGAAATTAAAATGATAACCGAAAACAAAGCGTCAGAAGATTTAATGAAAGAAATAGAATCTGAGAATGATGCCTTATTACTTATCAGACATATGATATCACATGACATTTCTGTTTTTCCACCGGTGGTACTCGCAGATATCAAAGAGGGATTATTGATCTCAAAAAACAAACCAGCAGACGCCTTAACCGATATTGGAAGAGCTCTAGAAATTTTTTTAAGAATACGATTTCAAGAGGTGGATCTAACTAAAAAGAATGGGATTGGGGAAATTGCCCTAGAATTAAGGAATAAGAACAAGATATCTTCAAAACTTGTAAATATCCTTTTAGCTCTTGCTTCTATAAGAACTATGGGGGATGCTCATGGTCTTGATAAAGATGAGGGAAAGACTTGGCAAATTAACCCGATAACCCCAGTGCTTTTCGGGTCGTTAACTTTAAAGGTAATTGATAGTATCGTTTCTCACAAAGAAGGGAAATTAATTTTCTAAATTTTATAGTTCAATTTTCCCACTAGTTTTCTTCTATTGAATTGAATATTTTCAATTTTCAATAAATAATTCTTCCTTGTTAGGGTATTGTATTGAAAACTATGATTGTACCATATCTCCTTATGATCTATTTTTATATTAGATAAAAATCAACGTTTTCTATCGAGATTTTATCTGAATTCAAAAAATTTCAATCTTTTTCGATAAACAGGTCTTTCTATGGTCGAAAATAAAGTAGAATTTCTTTCAAATTATAGAAAAGGCACTCTATCGCAAAATAAAAACCTTCTTTATATGGAAGATCTTTTTTTATCGGACTCGTTGAATGATTTAATACCTTTATATGAACCACAACTCGAACCAGAATGCGTTATTCTCTCACCTAAGGGGAAGTACACACCACGCAATGCTCTAAATAATTTAACGGGAACGGAATGGATTCAATTTACGAAGAGTTGGTTCATCCACGCCCCGCCACCCCGCAACAAGGAGGAAGTCCTGCACCCGGCCAAGTTTCCCGAAGACCTCATCGCGAAGTATGTCGAATTTTTCACGAAAAAAGGCGCCTGGGTTCTGGATCCTTTCGCGGGAACCGGGTCCACTCAAGTTGCCTGCGAGTGGATGGGACGGAACGCCATTGGCATCGAAATCACGCCCCATTGGGCAGAGATTGCCTCCAGACGCTCCCGAAATTACACGATCATCGGCGATTCGACGCGCCTGCGCGAGATGACCCTTCCCCCCTTTGATTTCTGCATATCCTCTCCCCCCTATTGGGATATGTTGCGTCATTCCCGGGGCGGATCAGACTCCACCCATAAAGACCGTATCGCGAAGGGTTTACCTACTCATTTTAGCGAACACGAAAATGACTTGGGAAATGTCGAGGAATATGAAGCGTTCCTCGCGTTGTTACTCAAAGTCTATACTCAGGTGGCCGAAAAAATGAAACCGGGGGCCTATTGTGCAGTGGTTATGCAAAATATCCAGAAAGAAAACCAGCAATTCTTCCCACTCGCGTGGGACTTTGCATTAAAAATGCGGGGGTGCGGGTGGAAGCTCTGCCAAGAGATGGTTTGGTGTCAACGGGACAAGAAATTGGGGATCTGGGGGTACCCGAACTCCTATATATCAAACGTCCACCACCACTATTTCCTTATCTTTCGTGCTCCGAATAGAGTCAACGACTTGAAAGAAAAAGATGAATAGAAAAAGCAATTGGTGGCAATGTTCAAGGACATTAACATTTGAGGTTAGTTAAGGGAAATTATTATCTTATTTTGTGCTTTGAGCATATCCTCGAGGATGAGTTGGGCGCACTCTTTGATGTCTGGTATGACGGAATCGGGAAAACTCCTCTTTGCATTGACGGATGAGAGGAGAATTTCGCTCAACCCCCGGATAATCATATCTGGTGAATACCACGGTCTTTTGCTCGCCCACCATTGCGCGCAACTGTGAATGCCCCGATCGAGGAGATTACGGGAGTTGTCTAATAACTCTTTCTTCCCATCATCCATGCTTTCTTTGTAACGGGTAGCTAGGTGGACCATCGTCAAAGCTAGCATCATGAAACGATGCTGTTCGTAATGGACGGGATTTTTTTGGTCAAACCAGAGGGGGAAAGGGACGTTTCGCTCTAGGTCATAGTGCATGGTTGACCAAGATGACGCCCGGGGTTGTTGGACTCCCGCTATAGGAAATCTATCCACGAGTTCGGAGACGGAAGAGAGTTTGATATCTTGACGTTGGGGTAAAGCGTCAAATAATGGGATGAGAAAATTCCGGAACGCGTGCTTCACGTGGTGGCCGAATGTTTCCCCGTCCATTGCGAGGATGATGTAATAATCTTGATTCGTGATCTTGTATTTTATCCGATTAGCAAAAGCCTCCACGTTGTTGATCTTGTCAAAAGACAAGTCATTCGAGATCAAATCGTCCCGGAAGACTAGCTTGAGGCCATTAGAATGGCGAGAAAAATTCGTAGTGAGCCATTCGATGGTATTCGCAATCCCACCCATGATCACCCAATCAAATTTAAATCGCTTGATGACGGGGTAGATTTCATCCGAAACAGCCATTTCTGGCGGGAAAAATCCGCGTGGTTTATAGACATTACCAAAAAAATGCCGATTTGTTTCGTTATTGAGCTCGATCTGCCGTTCCACTTCCGGTTCTGGGAGCAGCGGGAGTAGGGGGTGAAATTTTGCAGATCCAGTAAACTCCACTTGCCCGCGGGATGCCAACGTTGCGAAACCATCT
>MBAA01000093.1:21325-24818 GCA_001940655.1 Promethearchaeota archaeon CR_4 | reverse complement strand
TAGTCATCGTCTGTTATTATTTTTAGAGATGGGTCTATTTTTTGACAGTTAAATTTGTTTGGCAGTTCTCAGTAAGTATAGTCGTCTTCATCTTAAATGTAAATAGCGATCATTCAAAATTGCGTAGAGAACCATGTCATGTGGTTCCCCGTGGATTTCGGCGTCTTTCCGGAGGACTCCTTCTCGTTCAAACCCGAGAGATTCGAGGCGTTTGTGCATTTGCAAATTTTCGATTGCTGCCCGTGCATATACCCGGCGCAAATGAAGGGTCAAAAAAGCGACTTGTAGGAGAAGTATCAAACCCGTTTTGGCGAGATTTGTCCCCCAAAATTGCTTGCCGAGCCAAATGCCTAGCTCTGCCTTGGAGTCGCGATAATCGATGTTTTCCAAGCACGCAAGGCCTCCAACGATTTCCTGTCCCGAAGGTTCGAGTTTACATAGTGAAAACGCTAGCGCGTTATCACTCCGCCATTTCTTGAGCAAGTGGTTGACATACCGGCGTGTTTTTTCTGTTGTCAGGGGAATTTCGATTCCTATAAATTGAACCACTTCTGGGTCTTGAAGCAATGAAAAGAATGATGGCACATCAATCACCCTCACTTTCCGCAGCCGGACGTTCTCGGTTTCCAAATTTAAATCCCGATTCCCCATGCGATCAATGTCCCTTTGATTGTCGAAATTAGATGAAGTTTATGTTTTAACCAGATTGTGCAAGAATTTGCCCAATCCTCATCCCTAAAATTTTTAGTCAAATCTAGCATCTACGGACAATGACAGCTACTCTTGATGATAAAGTTGAATGGATTAAGCAACGGAAATATCTTGAAATGCTCCATAAACAAGTACAGCCGAATGAGGGACTAAGTGCTATGTCTATCCCGAGAGGTACAATCCATATGGGGTCGTGCGAGGCGTTCTCGCAGATCTTCAATAAATATCCCGAAACTCCCATCTTCATCTATCTACATGCAGAATGGTGCGCCCCGTGCCACACGGTGGGACCCATCTTCGACAAATTAACCCAGAAATATGCGGGGCAGGTCTTCTTCCTGGATGCCGATGTCGACCAGTGTAAGGACATTATGACGCGGTTTCAGGTTATGGGTGTCCCATCTTTCCTCGTTTTCCATCGGTGGACGGAAAAATACCGCCTTACAGGAGCTCAAACCTTTTCTTCACTGGATGCTCTCGTGCAAAAAGCTCTCGCCCTCATGCCGGTTCGATCTTAATTGAAACTATATACCTCTCAAGAAAATGATCGTGGAATCCCTTGGATACGCAAGAAAAAGGCTTAATTTCATTGCCTGCCCCGGTGATGATGAGCTTATTATCCCCCTGGGGGAATGCATTTGAGAATCTATCGGAAGATTCCAAAAAGCAGGAAGATCTGTATCTTATAGCAGAATATCTCCTGTTTTCCCTCATCCTGCAACAGATAGTGGCAATTTCTGATGAACAATGCCGGGAGTTGTTAAAAGAAACTCCATTTTTTCAAAAAGTCTACGGTAAAGTAATAACTGCAGCGGACAGGAGAGATGTAAATGTTGCTCCTTTTCAAGCTGCACTGGAAACCACCCGACGCCTGTTAACGCAGATTGGGGTTCTATCACTCCCCTTCACATTTCTTGGCTCATTTTTTGAGCGGTATGGTATCTTTGGCGAACAAACACCGAATGGTTCAACCCACAACACGACAGGATCATTCTTCACTCCCGCGATTATTGCCCAATTCATCGTCAATAAAACCCTCGACTTAAGGACTTTCAATCAGTCCGTTGACACGATCACATGTCTCGATCCCGCGAGTGGGGGAGGTATTTTTCTAGTAGCACTTGCGACCGCCCTTCTCAAACAACAACTTTTCCAATCGAAGACTCCTGGGACGCTTAAATTAGACTGTATTCGCAACATTCTCACTCGGCAAATCTGGGGAATAGATATCTCCAAAAATGCCCAACGAGTCACCCAATTACAATTAATATTGTGGGCATGTGATTTATTACCTCACGTAACCCTACAGGAAGTTTGTTCTTGGGTTACTCACTGTATGCAAGGTGATTTTTTATCCAATAACCCCATATTGCCAAATAATTTTACAATAATTGTCGGAAATCCCCCATTTGGCAATTTATTATCTGGAAATCAAAAAAAAGATGCAAAAAAATGGGCTAAAACGCGAACCCGCGAAATATCTGAATTGTTTCTCGAGCGCGCCCTTGAAAAATTAGATTCTGAAGGTTGTCTCGGATTCATTATGCCCAAAACGATGGCTTATTATGCGCAGTGGGCACGAGCTCGGGGATTGCTCCTGCCAACAAAACTTGCAGGAGTCGCCGATCTTGGTTTGAGTTTTATGGGAGTGAATTTTGAAACTTTCGTCCTTTTCGCTCAAAATGGGATTTCCTCGCGAAAGGAGGAGAATCTCCCAATTTTTGATGTGAATCTCGATAAAATCGGAGTTTTTCCCCATAAATATGTTCGTAAAACAGGTCTTATCCCATTACAACCACTTGTCCCTGATGATGAAGCGCTTTTGGATACAATTCAAAAGTCTAGCGTTCCAATCGGCAACCTCGTGCAATCCTCTCAAATCACCCGAGGCATATACTTGTCAGAAGAAATCAAGGATGAATGCAAACCGGGAGGTCTCCTCTGGATTAATCGAGTGCCGGATATACAACACTACGCCATCGAACGTCTCTGGACCGTGGATGGCGATATAATCTCGGGTGTTAATCCCACTCGTGCACGTTTGCTCCAGTGTCCTAAAGTGTTGTTAAAAGTGCTTCGGGGGCGGAAGGTAAGTGTAATTGTCGATCCGTGGGGAATCTTAGTTCCAACTGAGAAAATCGTGTCAATCCTCCTAGAGAAGTGTCTGCCACGTGAAATTCTCGCATGGGGCGCATGTCTCAATAGCTGGCCAGCTAGTTTTTATCTGCAGAAATTGGTCTTTAGCGGGACGACCGAGAGTGCCCGAGTCTTGGATTTCCCGTACTTGAAACAGGTTCCCGTGCTCAGATTTTCCCTTCCCTTGGTTGACCTACTTTCAGGGATCCATTTGACCTTACTTCTTGCGGCCCAAATTCGCATTAACCTTCCTCACCTGATCACATTACAAGAGATTCGTGACCTCGGTTTAGAGTTCCAACAAATTTTGTTTCTCTCCTTCAAGGGAGAAACCTTGAATAATCCTCTGATTTCAATGGAAAGCGAATTTGAGTCTAATCTCGAATTATTACGTAGGATGTACGTGGCAGGTGCGGAAAGTCCCCCAATCGGAGGATTGTCTCGCGTAAACCTCGAAATGCACCACCTGAATCAAGTACAATCGGATACTTTTGACGTAGAAATATCCTCGCTTGCAAGAGATTTCGTCCACCAAGTAAAAGTCCTCCTTGATCCTAGCATTTCACGTGAAGTCAAAAACTACGCAGAAAAAGACCCTCAATGGAGCAATTTAATGCGTTATTTTAAAGCAAGATTTTGATTGTTC
>MBAA01000093.1:19710-21270 GCA_001940655.1 Promethearchaeota archaeon CR_4 | reverse complement strand
CAAGACATTCTGATTCGAGAGGAAGAGTTTGTAATAAGCATCAATGAATGATGAGTTCAGAATCGCAAGGAGATATTTGGCAAAATTAACCTCAGGAGTATGTGGCACGATGATATTGGTCGAGTTGAAACACACCCGCTGCTCGAAATCAATGCACGCTTGCAGGCGGGGTCCCACTCGCTGCATAACTATCTTTACAGGGGATGCAAAGAGACCTGCTTGTCCGTTGCGAGACAAAGCATTCGGATCAAAGTCCACCATTCGCGTCTGGCGGAGGAGGCAAAATCGCCCGATGTCCCGTCCACGAATGGCAGGCACCCAATTTGGATGCTTTCCCAGGGTACTTTCGTGAGTCTTGGGCACATTGATACCGAAAGACGAGAGAGTTGCAACCGATCCGAGCTTGACAACACGCTCAGATTGCCAGATCTTATTTCGCACCTCATAGTGTTCCTCGCGCGGATAGATGAGGAATGATTCTTGGAAAGACTCCCGAAACCTTCGTTGTGGAATTTTAAATAGGGACTTCCACGTTCTTGTCTCTTGCGAATCAGTTCTATCTAAAGAGGGAAGAATCTCGATTCCTCCTTCCGCTACTGAATTTGTGGATTTCTTTTCAAGGATTATAATGATGGTTTCTCCCGTGATCTCAGGAAAGCCTGCAGTGCTCAAGTCAATGATCTTCAAGATTTGACAGGTATCTAAAATGAAGCGACGTAACGGCCAATATGACCCGACATCTAAGAGATTTTTATGCACGATGAAACCGAGGCGACCGTGAGGCGCAAGTAAAGTCACCGCTTTCTCGATGAATGGCACAAGTAAATTAACTTTCAAATGACCGGGGACGTTTATTCCCCACTGGTGCTTATAAACGCTTGGATTAAGCGATTCGTATCGCATTTTCAGGATCTGAGCATACTGGGGTGAGATTTTCGGGGCAGTTTTCTCCCCCTTTTGAGTGACATACGGGGGATTGAGCACGATAAAGTCCCACGATCCTGAGATGTGGGAGAGATTGTCCAATTCTTCCACAAGGCAATCTTGCTGGTGGATTGGAATCTCCGGAAGTACAGGTGTCGATCTCAAGTGCCCCTTCAAGAGGTCCTGGAAAATGCCAAGAAGATAGATGCGCGTAATGTTCCTCGCGAGAGGATCGATTTCCACACCCTCTATGCTGTTGGCTGCGATATCCATGCTCTGATCCGGAGTCTTTCCTTGTGAAAGCGTGTGTTGCAATATGCGGCGCAATCCCCCTCCCAAGAATCGCCCAGTCCCGCAACTTAAATCGAGTAACCTGAGATTATGGGTTGTTTTTATGGTTTTTGAAGGGGGAAAATCCATTTCATCCAATATGAGTTCGACAATGGATTTGGGTGTGTAATACGTGCCGTGACTTTTTTTATCACGCCCGTCACGTTTTAAAATGAGCTCTTCTAAGGAATCGATGAAAACCTCGAGTGAATTATATTTATGGATGTTTTCGGAGAAAAATTGCTGGAGTTCTGCTTGAGAGATTAATGAATCGGTTAAACTGTGGGGAAAACTCCTAGAACTCAA
>MBAA01000093.1:16678-19696 GCA_001940655.1 Promethearchaeota archaeon CR_4 | reverse complement strand
ATCAATTCTTTCGCCAAGAGAATCAGAAATTACAACGCGATCTAGTGCGTCTTCGTATGATTCGAGTTCTAAATACTTAAGGACGTGGGATATCCCTCGCTGATCCTGAGGTTTTCCATTTTCCCACGTGCTTGCATAAGAAGCCTTTTTCAGGCGGGGGAGGAGCGCATCGTGAAAAATCTGCCCAATTTCTACCAATATGTACTTCAACTGTGTGCCTCTTCGTTTTATGCGTTCAATGACTGCGTGCCCGGTGGTGCCTGATCCCGCGAAAAAGTCCAGTACGATACATTCCTCCCCGTTCATCGCGATGTCAAGGCATTTGTCAACGAGAGCGAGGGGTTTTGGATTACCAAATAATGTCTCGCCGAACATCTCCCGCACAACACGCTTACCGTTTTGGTAGTTATAAACATTATCTTCCAAAAACGTCTTGTGTTTGCTCTGCCGAACGCCCCCGCTGGCATAGTTTAAAAGAAAGTCTTTCTTGTAGACGTTATAAGGGTTCTCTACCCGTTTCACTCTCTTGATGACAATTCGGTCTTTGTCCGCGAGGAATTTTGCCTTGCTCCACCGCCAGACCCCGTCGCGTCCTTTCGTGTTTCTCGGGTAAATCTCAATCCAATTGGGTTGGGATTCCAATCCAAACTCTCCTGTCTCTTGATTCAAATAGATCGGATAGTAGAGATTAGGACGGTTATGGCGCGCAAATTGTGGATTCCGGTTTCTCAATTCTAACAAGCGATAGGGGCCCAGGTTGGGGTCTACTTTGTTATATTCGCTTATCTGTTTCGGGGTCAGGGCGTTATCCATCAAGATTAATTTCGATGGGTTTTTGGCAAAGAAAAGGAGGTACTCGTGAGAGGTGGCTACAAACTTTTCCATGGAACGCCCCCGAGGGTTTGACTTGACGGGCATCGTGGCAATATGAGATTCTGGGCCAAATATGTCCTTTAACAGCAAGGCGAGTTCATGAACCCGATTATCATCGATGCTGACAAAGATAATCCCATCCTCGCGTAACAAGTCTCGCGCGAGCGTGAGGACGTTCCGCACGAGGATGCCCCACGTTTCAGGTTGATAACTGTCCCGATATAAGAATTCACTGTTCCCCTTGTTGTAAGGGGGATCGATATATATCATTTTCACACGATTTTTGTAGGTTTCCTGCAAAAACAGGAGAGACTGGTAATTATCTCCGAAAATCGCGAGACCGGTAGGATTGTCCTGTAAATTCTTGTTCGAGGAAAACAGTTGTCGTTGAAAATTGTCATCAAAGAATATCGTATCAATTAGCGTCTGGGGGGGAATTGCCTCGAAATCGACCGGAGTGAGGTTATAGAGTACTTTCCATTCGGAAAGCTGCCGTTCGTTGTTGAGAACTTCTTCCCTTAAATTCACCGGAATTGAATCCCACGGCACGCAATACTCAACTTTCTTGGGATCTCTTGGTGCAAGGTACACTTCACGTTGAAGTTCCTCAAGTTTTGTCAAAATTCCCGAGATGTTTTTCACAATTGCCGATGCCGCTCGAGCGGAATTAATTTTTTCTTCAAACCCATCATTTCCATTCTTACCTTCATCCCCAAGGAAACTAGAAATTTGGAACCAAGTTTGAGTGACAAAATCTTTCCACCGGGGCAACAGGAACGATACTAGATGTTGGTGAATGAAAATATCCCGATTCCCGAGTTTCGCATGGAATTCTAAAATCTGATTGAGAGTAGATAGGAGATCAGATTCTCCGAGCAATTGCCCTAATTCCGTTTCCATAATCGCTTTGGTCGCTTGGATGGCTATCTCGTTGAATATTTCTCCTTGTCTATTCCGGTATTTGGCTAAATATTCGTATTCCTTATTCCTAAGGGGTCGGAATTCGAGGAAGATTTCAATTTCCTTGAGTTTCACGTCAATTTGGAGGTTGCTTGGGGCAGACATCCAAAAATACGTGTTCTTGTCAACGTTTCCCAATATAATATTGAAATGTCCAGGATTAATTGTGACATGCCATCCCCCCACTTTAATCTTGACGCGCCGCTGACTTTGACCGGAGCTCACGTAATATTGATTCTTGTCGTCCCACGCAAAGGGAACACCGCCGAAAAACGAAACCTCCTTTGCGAGGTTTTTCTCGCGCTTGGAAGGTGTTTCCCAACGGACGCATTGATTGAAGAAAAATGCAAGGTGACTATAGATGATATTCATTGATTTTGCGTCTAATGCATATTGAGTCCGCACTTGTGCAACAATATGGTCGAGATCCTGTTCCACATACTTTTCGAGCGTTGACCGCAACAGGCTCACCACGCGGAACCACCCGAAGTCGAGATCCGCGCAATTCAGTCGGAATAAATCCCGGAGAACTTGCTGGAGCTGCACTTTGGGGTTACTCATTTGAGCAACTATGCGCATTTCTCTAATTAGTATTTTTTCTTTGCGCGGCCAATCCGTTGGGACACGAGCGCGCGAAAAGCGTTGTAAAGCTGGGTTATATGTTGTGACGATAAGTTGAAAATATTCTCTAAAATAAACGTATCAAGGGAAATTCTCTCAGTATTGTCGAGATCATCGAGAATTGGTTGTACTGGTTGATTTGAGAGGTTATGGAATAATCGTTCTAGCATCTTTAATTGAGCAATATCCAATGTGCGCGGGTCGAGAATTTCCAGGAATTGATAATCAGGCCCGTAAAAAGTTAGTAAACCCTCGCCAAGACTCGTCCTGCCCCAGATCTCGCTAAAGAACAGATGTATTGTGCTGTTGAAGTATGCAGCAAGCGGTTTCACAAAAGATGGGTCTTTTACATTCCCGACAAAGAAATTGTCACTGAATAGATATTGAGCCTCGTTGACAGGCACCCACATCCTCTGATCCATGAACCGGAAGAAAACTAAATCGGGAGGGTGTTGTATTGGCAAATTGAACCAGTGTGGGTTGTGTGCTTGGCAGCTTGGGGCCTGGTGGTATTGGTTTTTTTCACCCCATTTGATGTAGGGCGCGAGTTTGGGTGGAAGCTCG
>MBAA01000093.1:15523-16640 GCA_001940655.1 Promethearchaeota archaeon CR_4 | reverse complement strand
TCGGAGAATGTAAGTTCGAAGTTTCCGACTCGACACTACTATGAGTTTTAATACGCTTGTAGGCACCGATATCTTCCCCATTCCAGTTGCTTCAAGCTGATATGTTTCGTCCTCACGTAATACTTTCACGTTTTTGTTTGGAACCACAAAAAAGGTATTCTTTCCTGTTTTCAAACCAAAATTGAGATCGATCGCATCAAGGAAAGGCATTAACCGTGTCTTAATTCGCTCGCGGAGTTCAAAGAAAAAATCTGGTGCCCGGAAAAAGAGGGAACCCCATTTAGAACCCCTATATTTTCCGTTACTTTCATTAATTCCTAATGAAAAAAGCTCTTCCTGTAAAATGCTCCTCCGACATCCATTATTGGGCAATACCTCTGAGTTGAATATAATTCCTTGATATTGGTGTGTCGGACTCGCATTAGATTTCTCATCAGGTACCCTTTGGAGGAAATCGCGATAATCCGTTCCAATCGATGTAATCTCAACGTTGTGGGATCCTTTTTCGTTCCGAGAAAGCGGATTCGGTACAAATAACGTGATTATGGTATTAATCGCCGCTGCTGAAAATGCTCGTGAGTACTTTCGCTCGTATAAACCAATTAATTTAGCATATTTCGTAAGAAATGCTTGCAATGCAAACCCATACTGAACGTCAAGCCACGCGTTTGGGGTAATATACCCACAAATCCCACCTTTCCCACAGAGATACTTGGCTAGCAGGAAAAAATATACCGACAAGTCTGCCTTAGAGGAGAGCGTGGTTTCACTTAATTTTGCAAGGAAACTCCACTGGGATAGGAGGTCAGACTTGTATTTTCTATTCTTTCGTTGCCCTTGTTGGTCCAATTTTCGTACTCGCCAAGGTAAATCCATTTTCTTTTGTGTTACGGCAATATCCTCTTGGCGGATGTAGGGTGGATTACCAATGACAACATCAAATCCCCCATTTCCCAACACGTGAGCGAAGTTCACGTCCCAGGCGAAAATAGGACTAATAAAATACATTTCCGGGCGAGTTTTTCCAATTGAATTCCTCAAAAAATCTGCATATCTCTGCTCTACTTCTTGTATTTCACTCAAGATTTGATGATTTTTTTCTGGAGAATTTCTATTC
>MBAA01000093.1:14640-15482 GCA_001940655.1 Promethearchaeota archaeon CR_4 | reverse complement strand
GCTTTCGACTTGAGAACCTCTTACCCACTCATACGTTGAAATCAAGATTCCTCGCGATGTTTCGGTTCCTAAGGCGTTGCCCCACACGATGCAAAGACTTAGTATCTTTTTTACGAATTCAAATCTATTTTTTCTGTGCTTTAATGGCTGGACATTTTTCAAAAGAGTCGCTAGGCGAACTCGAGTGATGACTACTGCAATGGGATCAGAGTCCACCCCGGAGAGACCCCCACTTAGTAGGGATTCCAATATCCATCCTAAATCGGCCTTGGGGGCGAGTAAAGACATCCAGTGGCATATGATTCGGGCAGAACACACGAGAAAATTTCCCACGCCGCAACTCGGATCAACTATTTTTAATCGAGAGGAAAGAAATTGGGGAATAGCGTCTACCTGGCCCGTCACAAGTGGAAGAACGTGAATTCCTTCATCACGGAAACATAATGCTTGTAAATTCTGTGGTGGAATACGTGGAAATTTCTGCGAGAAGAGGTGATACAGACTTAAACGAACGATAAATTCAACCTCGTCCGATGGAGAATAGAAACACCCCTCAACCACCTTCTCGTCTTGCTTTTTTAACTCCGTATACAAGTCCGGCAAGTCCTCTGCACCTCGACTCAAATCTTGAATGATGGATTGTAAACCGTCTTCGGAATTCTCGGGTAAGAGCAGGTTTTTTTTTGCTTGTTTCTTCAGGGTTGTTGCCCATTCCCGGAATTTTTGGAGGACTTCTTCTTTGCCTACTTGCACGTGATTTGATTGGGTTAAAAATGCATAAAGCTTCTGTTAATCATCACGGAAAGGAGTCTTGTTGTTATAATGCTAACAACTGGCACGGA
>MBAA01000093.1:13994-14555 GCA_001940655.1 Promethearchaeota archaeon CR_4 | reverse complement strand
TAGCCAATTAGACCCTAATTTAGCCCGGGTCTTCGTTCCATTTGCGTTCCGTCACCCGTCTAAGCTCTGGGCTTACGGGCGTTTGTTGCGTGCTTATCAGCAGTCGGTGCAAAAACGCCAAAGCGCCAAACTAAACGGATTAAGCATCCCGCCAGTTTTAATCCTCAGCATTACTTCACGCTGTAATTTAAGATGTGCAGGGTGCTATGCCGCAGCTGTCGGGACCGTTCACTTGCAAGTCTCTGAAAATGCAATTGAAAAAAAGGGCCTAAACCTCGATCAGTGGCGAAACATAATCCAACAGGCTAGCGACTTAGGGGTTTCTGGATTTATCTTGGCAGGGGGTGAACCTTTCATGTTTCCCAACCTGCTCGCCCTCTGTGAAGAATTCAAAAATCGCGTTTTCGTCATTTTTACAAACGGAACCGCCCTAACGGAACAGGATTTTGCTCGCCTCAAACACCTTCCAAACGTCCTAGTCGTTGTAAGCATTGAAGGTAACAAAGATGTGACAGACTTCCGTCGAGGTCAAGGTGTGTACGAAAAGGCCTTTGGCACTAT
>MBAA01000093.1:12933-13967 GCA_001940655.1 Promethearchaeota archaeon CR_4 | reverse complement strand
AACTGGAGTATCAGTCACGATTACCCGCTTTAATTACGAATATTGGATGGCCAATAATTCTCTGGATAATCTCATTGCCCAAGGCATTCGCTTCGGTTTCTTCATAGAATACATTCCCGCCTCCCATCTGCCGAATGAACTCTTGGGTCTGTCCAACGAAGAGCGGGTCGAGTTTCGAGTAAAGATTATGGAATATCGTGCTATAAAATCTATATACCTCGTGCACTCGCCCGGGGACGAAGAATTCTTCGGCGGATGCATCTCGGCTGGACGGGGATTTGCCCACGTGACGCCAGACGGTGATGTGACTCCGTGTCCTGTATCTAACATCGCTACCCACAATCTCACGAATGCCACCTTAGTAGATGGACTCAATAGTCCCCTCTTCCAGCAGATTCGGGAGAGCGAGCATCTTCTCAAGAATGGCGACACGCCATGTGCTTTATTTGCTCATCCCCAAGAAGTAGAATTGCTTGTTAGAGCGACTGGCGCGCATCGCACGGGAGGATAATTTCGTTTTGACTTGTTCTCCCCATATCTCTAATTAATTGATATTTTGGCTTTTTTCTAGTGAAAAGATGTTGTTTGTCAACGTAAGATTTTTCTCTGTTTAATTTTAGTGAGCAATTCTTCCTTGTCACGTCCCAAAAGGTCTAATTTTGTGAGAAATTCTTCAACGTCTTTTTCCTTCTCCTGCAATAGAGAAACGGGCACCCTTATTTGTAGTCCCTTCATTAGGATGAAAGTTTCACAATCCTCCTCAGATGAGGTATTGTTTAATTTAAGTCTCGCTTTTTTGATAACATCTTGTGAAAAACCATAAAAGGTCATTTCCCATAGAGCATGAATTAAGATATCCCTTAATTCATAATTCTGTAATGTTTGGGGAGTAATCTCCAATCCCATCCATTTTTCCCAAGACATAAAAGCAATCGCATAATGCCTTTCACTTATAATATCATAACCAGATACATTATGGTATGATTCTTTAATTCGACCATCGCTATCTTCCTCAGAGACAGGTTCAATTAGTA
>MBAA01000093.1:10327-12889 GCA_001940655.1 Promethearchaeota archaeon CR_4 | reverse complement strand
TTCGCTAGCAATTTGGCAAAATTGTCCTGGTGATCGTTCATATCAGTATACAGCTCAAAAAATCGTTCGCTTATTTGTTTCCATTCAAAATTATTTACTAAATCTGCAAAGAGCATTATTCTATCAACACTTTGTAAAGAAGTATTTAGGGTTGGTTTGTTAAACTCTGATTTTTATTTTCTGATTCCTCAATCTGAAAGATTTTAAACATTACTACTCAGGTTTGTTTTGAGACCATTGATATGATATGGATGTTCATTCTTCTTGCAGTCTCTACTCCGCGATCTAGACGATGAAGATTAAAAATCCCTCAAGCTTTTGTAACAGTCGATAGTGGCTAATATGGTAAAAATCCTCGTCATTTATTATTCCCTTGAGGGAAATACCCAATTAATCGCAGAGAATATAGCAAAAACTGTGAATGCAGATGTCTTGAGACTCGTTCCCGAAAAAGACATCAAATCAACGGGGGGTAGACGGTTCTTCTGGGGAGGAAAGCAAGTAGTGATGAAGGAGAAACCAGTGTTAAAACCATTTGATAAAAATCCGTTGGAATATGATCTCTTGTTCATTGGCACGCCAGTTTGGGCTTGGTCGTTCACCCCTGCGTTACGAAGCTTCTTTTCTGAGGTAAAACTGCAAGGGAAAAAAATTGCCATATTCTGCACACACTCGGGAGGAATGCGAAAAACGCTCGCAAATATAAAAAATAAGCTCGCAGGGAATGAGATTCTCGGTGAGATTGATTTCATCGACCCACTGAAAAACCCGGCAACACACGTGAGTAAAGCAATGGAGTGGGCCCGGAATCTTATCACGTTGATCTGATTTTTTTTAATTGAATTTAGCAATACATTAAACGGTGGGTTATTTATCTTCACGTTTTCTATGTTGGAGTTCTTCGGTTTTATCAGGATATTAATCCGGATTTTTGTATTGCTCGTAATTTCCTCTGGATGATCGAAGCTGTAATATTTATTAAAGAATGAAAGAAATGGCTAAATGTTAACACTCTTTATCTTGTTCTTTCTAACAAGATTAAAAACACAATGCATCTATCAACCAAAACTTAAAAAACTCCTTATAAATCAAAAGCTTAATGTTTACCTAAATCCAATGCAATTAAGTAGACGTGCTGGAGGTAGTAAGATGCCACGCTGGTTTCGAAGGAAAATCAAGGATATAAGTGAAGATATGATGAAAGCGGGACCATATGTCCCGCCTCCTACTCGACCAAACCAAGTGCAAACCGCAACGGTACCCCCTGAAATGGAACCCCTTTTTTCTAAAGCAGAGGAATATGTTGCAAAGTTCTTTGACGATATGCATTGGGATCCCACGAAAGGAACCATTACCATTAGCGGAAATCGCTATATGTTACTGAGTTGTGAATCCTTTCGGGACATAACTCGTTCACTAGCTTCGGAACTCGACATTCCGGAAGAGAAAGCCAATAACTTGTATTATCGACTAGCAAGATTGGTCGGGCAGAGTGACGCGCGCCGGTTCCATTATACAATGAATGTGCAAGACCCAATAGGGAAATTAAGCGCCGGACCAATTCATTTTGCCTATACCGGAAACGCATTTGTCTCCCTCTTGCCATCAAATCCCACCCCTGACGAAAATTACGTACTCATGTATGATCACCCCCAGAGTTTTGAAGCAGACGTGTGGATCCGGAAGTATGGGACTACGAATCAATTTCCCGTGTGTTACTGGAACTGTGGGTATTCCGCGGGGTGGTGCACCGAATCCTTTGGGATTGCGTTAGATGCTAAAGAGATCCGTTGTCGGGTAAAAGGAGATAAAACTTGTCGGTTCGTAATGGCACCAAAAGAAAAATTGGATGAAAAAATAGCGGACGCCTATAAGAAAGGGTTTTGAGGTTTTCTTGGCATATTAAGGATGTTCTGATATGGCTGGGTCACACGTGAGGATGATGTGCATCCTAAATGGCGTCCCACTTTGGGAAACATCATACCCCCCGCAGCAGGACGACCGGGTGTTGTTGAGCGGATTCTTGACCGCTCTGGATACATTTGTGACCCAATTGACCGATTCCACAATTAACAACCTGAGTACAAGCGATAGCTTTTGGTCCTTTTCAAAGCTCCACGGGAAAGATAAAATGCTGTTAGTTTTTCAATATCCCGAGACAAATCAAACGCCCTTGAAAAGAGAGCTACAACAATTAACCCTATTTCTTTTGACAACGACCCGACATAAATTTGAGGAACAATATCCTAGCGAGTTTTTGGAAAGTTTTAGTGGAGAAACCACGATCTTCGATGATTTTGTCGTTACGGTTCATGAACAATTGAAATTATATTACGAAATCATCAAGCGATACGATTCGCGAGATGCGCCGTGGCTTGCTACATTCAAAAACGCAGAAAAATTGTTCACTGCCACATTGCTTTCCCTTCCCGTTTTCCTGATCGTAAATTCAATAGAAGATTTCCTAAAGGATCAAATTTCCACCAAATTTTTCGCGACGATAGATGGATTATTCTACGGCATTTTCACGCGCTGTGAAATACTACCTCCAAAAAACACTTC
>MBAA01000093.1:10055-10281 GCA_001940655.1 Promethearchaeota archaeon CR_4 | reverse complement strand
AAGGAAACGTGCGGATTGAAGATCTCCATAGTAGTTTGCGTGAATTAGACGTTGACCTGCGGGATGCGGTTATTGTATCATTAGAACAACAAATACCCGCCTTACGACCAATCATAGAAAAATTATGTAGTCAAGAAAACTGGGATATAGCACGATTTGTTATCCCCAAAAACGGTGCCGAACCGAAGAAGGGTTTTACGGTTATTTGCCCTCGGTGTAAAAAAAT
>MBAA01000093.1:8128-9967 GCA_001940655.1 Promethearchaeota archaeon CR_4 | reverse complement strand
CACGAATTTATCGCCTATATTAATAGTAAATTTGAGGTTCAAGGGACCAGCCAAATCAAAAATCTGAATGAAAAAAACGATTTGCGTGATGTTTTTTCAAAACTGTAAGCTTCAAAACAATAGATGCGTTATTTCTCGTCTCTTCTTATGGGATTGAGATCCTGCAAACACTGTTGTATGAGCTGGTCCACATCCAATTGCCTCTCGAGATCTTCGATGTCTTGCATCTCTCCACGAATTTGTGGGTGATCCGGGACACCCCGACAAGGTGGTGAACTAATGGATGCCACGGGTGCAGTTCCTATCTGACGCGAGAGAGTCACGACCTCTTCCTTATCAAATCCGAACAGAGGGCGGTGGACGGGGATGGTCGCAACCTTATTCAAAATCATGAGGTTCTGGGCGGTCTGACTCGCTTGTTCCCCAAGGATCTCCCCCGTGACGATCCCCTTTGCTCCATACATATGAGCTACTTGTTCAGCCACGCGGTACATCATACGTTTGCACAAGAGGCATGTCACCCCTAGTTGCGCCCCCTGAGTTTGAAGAGCACTTAAGACCTTACCATAGGGCATTACAAGTACGATAGGATCACTTGGGAGTCCGCGCATGTATTCCGTCAGAATCCACACTTGTTTTAAAGCTTTGGTTCTTACGGATCCACCAGAATCTCCATTGTGGTTCTCTTCATCGGCGGGATCCATTATGACAAAGATGAGAGGTACTCCCCGCCGAAGTGCCATCCACGCTGCCACGGGGGAGTCAAATCCGCCACTCACGAGTGCAACTAGGGGGTCTTCGAGTCCGAGGGGGAATCCTCCGGGGGCTTTGATTCGTTCAGCAGAGATAAAGACAATATTCTCGAACACTTCAATCTCGAGCTGTTTCTCCTGCTGGCACGCCCACGGGCCCATCAACCAGCGATCGGTCGCGTGAAAGCGTTTTCTCGAGATGTCCTTTTTATTATCCGCATTACCCTCTTCTTCTTGGGAAAATTTGTCACACAAGGCGAGAATTTCTCCCTTCCACTGTTTGGTGTCGATTCCGGCATTTTCAGGTGCACGAATGGCGATCTTTTTCGTTCGAGGATAGATCCCCTGTGCTAACATCAGCTTGGCGGGTATGGTTCGCGTGGCAGTCTTGTCGCTCGCCGGAGAGTGGAAACAGGGGGAAATGGATGAGATCCCGAAGGTTCGCCCTACGATCGAAACTATAGTTGACACGTCCGCTTCCGTTGGCTGGCGAGGCATGAGGTAATACCTACCTGACCGCATTTGAATCTGGAGGCGCTTTAGTAGGTCACCGTTGCCAGTAGCTGCGAGAGCGTTCTGGATGTTCCGCCGGAGGAGGGTTTCGAGCAGGTCTTGCGTTTGGGCGGACTTCACACCAAATTCTCCCGTGAACCGGACTAGCACGCTGTTGTAGATCATACCAATGTCAATTATTCAAGTTGAATTTTCGATCCGAATTAGAGGTGATAAATCTTTACTCCTTTATTCGGATTTTCCATAATCTTTTTGGAAGTGACGTGGAATTTATGATTAATAATGTAGAAATAATACTTTGTGACTACCGATGTCTTTGGAAATTGTACTTGGTTTCGCGATGATCTTCATAATTGGCGCTGTCAGTTTGGTTGGTTTGTTATTCTTGTCCTTTAAGGAGGCGACTCTGGACAAGATTTTGTTCGCCCTCGTGGCTTTTTCCACAGGCATCATCTTCGCGACTGCTTTCTTGGATTTAATCCCTGAAGCAATGCATGACGCGGAGGAATTAATTGCAGCGGGGTATTCCGTGGGTGAACTCGACCTCTTTCTGTGGGTAATATTTGGATTCGTG
>MBAA01000093.1:7829-8098 GCA_001940655.1 Promethearchaeota archaeon CR_4 | reverse complement strand
TGGTTCCATGGTCATGCACACGCTCACGAGCACGATGCTGAACTCAAGGCTTGTGTGGAGCGAATCGAATCGTTTGGAGGTAAAGTGGCAGGTTATCTAGAAGGAACCACGCGCGGGGAGAAAAAGGTGAAATCGTTCGCCATCCTCAATCTCGTTGGGGATGGCCTTCACAATTTTTTAGATGGCGTGGTTATCATGGTGTCGTTCCTCGCCGGTATTCCGATGGGGATCGCCATCACACTCGCAGTGCTATTTCACGAGGTTCCCCA
>MBAA01000093.1:5092-7792 GCA_001940655.1 Promethearchaeota archaeon CR_4 | reverse complement strand
TTCACCCGAAAGCGGGCGTTGCTCTTCAACTTCGCGAGTGCGATGGTAGCGATGGCAGGGGGTTTAGTGGCGATTTTTCTCTCCGAAATCCTCGCCACGTTCAGTATGTTCATCCTTGCCTTTTCCGGTGGCGGATTCATATACATTGCTGCTGTTGAGTTAATGCCAGAACTCCTGAAGGAGAAGAAGGTAGGGAAGTCTGTTACCCAGTCCCTCATCGTGTTAGCCGGAATTGCCACATTATGGGTTCTCCTGCAAGCTCTCCCACACGCGTAAATGTAATTCTTCTACAACAATCGGTAGAATGATTAACCTTAAATTGGAGGGGAGTTTTCATCCTGCATTTCATAAAGAGCTTGGACAAGCAATACTTTCGCTAGAAATTTGGAAAAGCAACATATGGTATAAAAAAAAAGATTTACTGCAAATCGAGAGAAATTTAACTGGTCTTCTTGCTAGCTTCGGCAGCGATCTTGGTAGAATATTCGAAGGCTTTTTTGACAGCCTCTTGCAATACCGTTCTCTGTTCGGGGCGGAGCAAGACTTTCTCGAGTTTGTCTTGTAATATCCTTTCTATTATTTTTACGTATCGCTCTCTCTGTTCCTTGGGGAGCTTGTTGAGTGTTGTTGCATCTACTTTTTCTTGTACTTGAAAATCCCGCATCGACATTGCGATGAATCCCTTAATTGCGAGTTCGCTCATGGGCAAAAATTTGGCATAGATTTGGGCAGCACCCGCAATTCCTTGTTTTGTATCTGGAGGAAGCTGGAGCTTGGAAAAGTCCCGCTCGACCTCCAACACAGCTTCTTTTCGAAATTCTAATATAGTTGTCAAATAATCTACCTTCTAAGAGTACTATTCCCACGAAGAATGACATTCTACAAGTCCTCTATTGCTAGAAGGACAAACATCAACCCTTCACAATATACAATGAAAAACTATCCTAAGTATATTTCGTGGCACTAACGCGCAATTCCGCTTTAGCATATGTCACGATTAGAGCATGTCCACGCTTTTGAAAAGGAATACCTGCACACCTGTTTGTAGGTGGAGTTTGCAAGTGGCACGTTTGGTGATGCAATTTTCCATCCAAAATAGTTAAAGCTTGAAGGAAAAGAAGTAAAAAGATCAACTTCGTCTATAGACCCTTGAAAGAGGGCATTCCCCTATAGAGACATACAATTAAAATTGAAAGATAAATTCGGGAATGGAATCTCGAATACTACTCTCATACGAATCAATGCTCGTGTTTTACGCGATCAAACTCTCGAAGTCAGGATACAACAATTAGAAGAAGTACTTGCATTGTTTAAACGACTATATTTCAAACTTCTCGAAAAAGTGCGAGACAACGATAAGTCAATTTCAAAATTAAACGAAGAAGGACACAAAAATAATATTAACTAAACCGAAATTGTAGAGGCAAAAATTTAAACCCCATAAAAATATCGATGGATGATCTGGGGCTCCATTTCCTTGTACTCTCGCAGGGTGACCCACATCTCCGGAAAGTCTTGAGAGGCGCGAGGATGGATCTACTGATCCAGATCGAGTACTTGCGCTTCGGGGGTGCGATGATCTTACAGTTCGTGGTAATTATAATCAATACATTGATCATTTACACTCTAATTTATTTAAACCAAGACAATAAACCCACAACAGGGAGGGTGCATTTGCACTTCAATTTTAACCATAGTGCGACTTGGTTCTCAATTTTTTCTTGTAAGCAGGATTTTCCTCCCGCTCGTTGCTCCTTTTGCGACTTTTGGTTGGTAGCTAATAACTGGCCTTAAACATTTTTATAAACGTGGATCAATGTGTATTTACAGGAACAATATTAGTTCTATAATCATCAAAGATATGAGGTAAATCTTTATGGGTATTTATACATGTAATTCCTGCGGGTATGCAATAGAAAGTGAGACTGGTGCCAAGTTCTGTCCTCAATGCGGAGCAATTCTCGTGGAAGAGGTCGCACGCCCTGCACCTACACCTACGCCAGTAGCAGCAGTACCGGCACCAGCACCACAAGTGAATGTCCGTGCAGGATCAAGAAATGTAATTGGTCCTATCGTCAAAGATCACTTGTTAGCTCAACTGTTGGAAGGAAATATGAAAATGAGCGGGAAGTTTGAAGTGCGGCGAGATGGGGTCATTTACATCACATCTGCGCGATTTGGCAACAGGATAGTCCAAGCGCCTCTCGAAGACATTGCCAGCGTGGGACTCGGAGGTAGAGACAATATCCTTGCAATCCACCTCAAGAATGGTAAAGAGATTCTTGTAAAGATGGGTAATGCCTACAAGTGGGTTACGATGATTCAGCAACTAATGCATTAAGCTGTTAATCACACTCATTTTGCTATGACTTTTTTTCTTCCTCTTATTGATATTTAAAGATCGATTGAAAATATATACCTGTGCATTATTTCTTATTGTATAGGGATATATTGAGGTTTAATGCTTTTGAATGGATTGGTAATCATCTGTTTTGCATGGTATGACTAATTAGTATTGGCCAAATTCGCGTTTTGCGATTCCATAATCTATGAAAACCAAAATAATGATTGATTATCTATGATTGGTTGGATACTATATTTCAAGAAAGGAGTTGAGAAATTTCCCTTTCCTTCCCCTGCAGTAAACCAGTTGTGTAAAGCGGCAGAAAGACGCAGTATAAGTCTTAATGTCGTAGACCC
>MBAA01000093.1:0-5052 GCA_001940655.1 Promethearchaeota archaeon CR_4 | reverse complement strand
GTTTTTATCAATGGGGAAATAGCGACTCTTCCAGATTTCGTTGTTGTACGAATAAGCACCCAAATGACAATTTCCGGAAGGATACTTCTCCGGCAATTGGAAGATCGAGGTGTTCTAACTTTTAATCGATTAGACGGAATCGAGCTTGTAAGCGATAAGTTACGGACAATTCAAATTTTAGTCAAAAACCACCTCCCTGTGCCAAAAACAATGATTTTACAATTTCCTGTTAATATTAATTTGATAGAGAAGCATTTGGGTTTTCCACTTGTTGTGAAGGTTGTAAGGGGCAAAAAAGGGAAAGGAGTGTTGTTGATCGAAACGAAAGAAAAATTTATGGAATTGATTGAACTTATCGAAGCGAAAATGGACAACCCAGAAATCATTCTCCAAGAATATATCTCCCAAAGTCACGGTCGAGACTTAAGGGCTTTTATAATAGGTGGAAAAGTAATTGCATGTATGGAGCGTGTTGCCAAGTCTAACGGATTTAGGAGTAATTTCCACCAAGGCGGATCTGTTAAGGCGCTTTCTATCACGCCAGAGATAGAGGAATTGGCACGAAGGTGTTCTCAATTGTTTGGTGTGGAGATATTTGGCCTTGACTTGTTGTTTGGGGAGTCAAATTTCGTTATCTGTGAGTTGAACGCGTCCCCGGGGTGGAAAGGACTCGAAATCGCAAATTCAGGAATTAATATAGCGGAAATTATATACGATTACATTGAAACTCAGTTAGGGAAAAATATGGTTTGATGGGTTACCCGATTATCTCTCGGACAAATTTTGGGTCAGGGTTTAATTGTTGAAAGAGTTTCCAATTTAAGTTTCCCTCTTCAGTGATGAGTTTTTGTGCCATCTGGTCTATAGCAACCGCCGCTAGAACTGTTTGGATGAATGCTTCGATGAAATCATCCAAGTTAAGGCCTAATATTGCAAAATCCTTCTCATTCACAACAAGCAAGCGATCCGTCTCAATCTCCCAAGTATCGCCTTTTTTTCGCGAAAGATTCGTCCCAAGGACATCCCACGGGTTTTGTAATGTTTTTATTTCGTCACATAAACAGGATTTAGCCCG
The DNA here is from genome assembly GCA_001940655.1 of Promethearchaeota archaeon CR_4. Classification (GTDB taxonomy): domain Archaea; phylum Asgardarchaeota; class Lokiarchaeia; order Sigyniarchaeales; family CR-4; genus CR-4. Next base: position 3,977 of record MBAA01000093.1, on the reverse strand, counting down.
GCGCGCGAAGGTTGCAAGCAATATATACCCTTCGCGACTACTACCAATCATAATCCGTAGGTCGAATGCATAACTTTTGCCATTTTGGTCAGGGACAGTACCAACCAAGGATTGTGGCCATTTTTGATCTTGGGAGTGCCATAATGACTTACCTATCAGGTTTTGGATTATAAATTTTTCATACGGGTATTGCCGACTTATAAATTCCTTGACTAATATGTCATTTGTTAGTATATAGATCCCTTGACCTGCATTCCTGTAAGGTACTTTAACAATTGCTGATCCTCCCATTTGATTAACCCAAAACGGTACTTCCTCTTTCTGTACGTCATATATCGTGTGGGGAGTCTGAATTTTCAAACCATAAGAATTAAAGTGACTGTTGAACTCCTCATATGCCTTCGCCGCGATGAGTTTATTTCGCCCCCCTGCAAGGCATGCAATAATGGGATTGAAGATAAGGGTTTTTGTGTTTATAGGGATGCGATTCCACGGACGCTGCGTAACATAACGAAAAGCTGCCCGAATATTGTGCCACTGGGAATCTTCACCACGTACTTGCATTATCCCATTTTCGTCAAAATGCACCCCAGGATCCAGGGACTGATCTAACCACTCCGCCAGGTATATAGGTTCTTTCAAAATATCTGCAATGGTTGCGGCATACCCCGAGGCTTCCATAACATTCTTGTCGAAAATAACTGCAATACCACCGCGATTTCGGGGAATCTCCTCAATGCAACGAATAAAAACCTTCTCGACCAGTATACCATACCCGCGGTGAGGGTCCATAGGTTTATCTATAGGCATCGATTTTTGTCCGGCAGGGCAGGAATTCATTTCGAGCAACAACATTACCTTTCGCCCTTTCTCATCTGTGGTTAGGAAAAAATCCGATCCCGCCCAATTTAGAAATTTGGGGTGGTACGCTAAAATCATTTGCAATTTTAGCGGATCCGCCTCGGGGTGGATATTGCAATACTGATTTACCAACTGGTCTGGTTTTAACTTCAATAAGGTCTGGATTACTGGGTGTAAATGCGCAGATGTGACTTGAGAATAAAAATACAATTGAGGGATGAATTGCCCCGGAAGAATTGTTTTGGCATCGATGCGTGGTGAATTCCGCAATAAAATTTCTCCTTGTGAAAAGCTTTCTTCAGGAGACTTTTATTTTTTGCTGGAATTTATTCATTAGGATACCGCATTCATCTCTTCGTGCTATCAAAGTGAAACGACATTGATTGAAAAACGTTGACCAGTTAATTTAACAGGGGTACGAGTTGTGCCACAATAATGAAAAAAAAGAAACGAAAAATAACCGCTTTAGAAGCAGCGGTGGATGAATTGCAGGGAAAAAAAGGGAAATAACCTGCTTTTCAGAATCTTTGGTGAAAGATCTTGCCCCCCTGTATGTGATTGTTTTATGAATGTAAATTGATATCTATATGGATCTTCTTCTTTTCTGCGTTTAATGCGAAGAATAAGTCCGAATAATACAAAGAAACCTCCTATAACAACAAAAAAATAAGAAATAACTTTTCCTTCACCTTAGATTGCTGCCCTAAATCCAATAAGATATCGAAAATATCCCACTTTCACCATTCGTCAATCAATATATAATTGTCTTCAGAATCTGTGTTGACATTATAGACTTTGATATACAATTATTACATATGTTATCTTACATATATATAGAATGATAACAAAGGATAACGTTTAAATATTGGTTGTGATAAATTAATTATAATAACAATTCAAATTATGTGTGATATTCAAATGATGCAAATCGTTGCTCAAAGTAGTCAGTCAATGGTCCAATTGCCTTTTATTGGTTATTTTATTCTTCTTACTATTGCTATGGTTGGTAGTACTATTATCATTTTCCTTATTGTTCGTCACATCTTGAAGAAACGAGGACGCTTAAACGCGATGATTGACATGGCCGCGGAAGAATTTTCAACCAGCAACAAATTTACCTAAAATTGGTGACTGTATATGGAAAATGCGGATATCAAAATGTATTACACAAAGATCATCGTTATATGTTGCGTGAATATCGTCTCGTGCCTCATCATCATTTCTATGCTAGTCACTGCAGCATATGCGGATGTAGCATTGGGTAAACCTTTATATGCACAATATCCGGGATATTTTATTGGAGTGGGCATAGCCGTATTTTATCTCGTCTCCTCATTTGTTGGCATCATATTTACAAAGTTATCGCAAACCATCTACGCGGACAAAATTATAGTAAGCGATTTGTTACTCATCGCGACCTTCGTGATTTTCGTAACTGGTATGCTCATTATGCTCGCAGCGGTAATCCTCGTTGCAATCGGTTTGAGGGATGTTACGTATTGCATATCGTATGGATCATCGGATTGGGTGGCCACTTGCAGGACGAACCTTGGATATTATGGTGTTGGTATTGTTTTGATGGTGGGTATGGTGGTAATCGCGATCTTGGGTATCATTAGCAGTGTGAAAGTCTTTTCGATTCTTAATAAGAATGTTCCCCCTATGATAATACCTGCGACCGGTGGCTCGAAACTACAACAAGTAATGTAGTCAGTACAAGGAAAAGGGAAATTCTACTCTACTTGCGGAGTTTCAAAGGAACCCAACGTGAAATTCTGCAAGAATTGCGTCACACCATTCTAGGCATTTCAATAAGAAGCTAAAAATCTTTAACCTGCCGGGATCTTTTATGGGAAAATCTTCGCAAGAAAAAATCAATTTCGTCTACAAACTCCTGAAAGAGGGCATTCCTTATAGGGACATACAAACGAAATTAAAGGACAAATTCGGGAATGGCATCTCGAATACTACTCTCATACGAATCAATGCTCGTGTTTTACGCGATCAAACTCTTGAAGTAAGGATACAACAATTAGAAGAAGAACTTGCATTGTTTAAACGACTATATTTCGAACTTCTCGAAAAAGTGCGAGACAACGACAAGTCAATTTCAAAATTAAACGAAGAAGGACACAAAAATAATATTAACTAAACCGAAATTGTAGGAGCAAAAAGTTAAATCCCATAAAAATATCGATGGATGATCTGGGGCCCCATTTCCTTGTACTCGCGCCGGCTGACCCACATCTTCAGGAAGGTCTTGAGGGACGCGAGGATGGACCCGCCGATCCAGACCGAGTACATGCGCTCCGGGGGCGCGATGATCTTGATACTTTATTTTTACCTTACACAAAATGCCGACTTTATTCGTAATTGGATCAAAGACGTTTTTATTATCGTTTCCAAGAAATTTGTATCCAATGGAAATCATATTCTCTCAACATGCAAAAGATATGCTGAAAGAGAGAAATTTCACGGTAAAAGAGATAATCTCTGCAATAAAGTCCCCCGACAAAATAGTGGAAAAAGGTGTAGGTGTAAAACACTTTTTTAAACAAATGCAGAATCATATTTTGCGCATCGTTGTGAAGGAAGGCAAAACATCATATACGGTAATTACTATGTTTTACGGCAGGAGGTTAAAGACCCACAAATGAGAATAAAAGTAGACTTGGAGAGCAACGCTCTTTACTTACGCTTGAGTGAAAGTGCTATTAAAGAAAGCGAAGAAGTTCATTCTGGCCTAATCATTGACTATGACGCAGAGGGCCACATTGTGGGGCTAGAAATATTAAACATTAAAGAACAATTCAAGATCGATGATTTAATTGGACTAAAGTTAGAACTCCCAACGACATTAAATACTTCTGAAACGTAAATCTCGTCGTTTTTACTTTTTAGTACGTTTTCCTTCCTAGATTATTCTCAAAAGTTGATTTAACAGACTTAGGCATTGCTTGTTCTCAATTTTACCCTTTTGGCAATTCTTGCAAAACTCTTGCTTGTCTCCTTCTTCTTGGAAGGATTAAGATGTAGTCGCTATTAATTCTTTGTCAGCAAACGCCAGTAAATCCTGACAAGAGACTTAGTAGCGACGACAAGAGAACACCAGTAAT
>MBAA01000210.1:35175-37307 GCA_001940655.1 Promethearchaeota archaeon CR_4 | reverse complement strand
CAACTCCTAACGGTGTAGACCGACAAATTTAATTCGGGAACGACCTTGTTTTTAATTGACTTTACCTAAAAAATCAAGATAATCACAGTTTTTATCTATACCATACTGATGTTCTCATTGAGAATAGGAAATAATGATTTATAAATCTATTAAATCTTCAGAGAAATCTTCAGAGGGATGGAGAGATAAGCATCATCTTAATCCCTGTCATCTAAAAACACGGAGGGCGTGAGAGGGAATACTATTGATTATTATGAACCATAAACGTTCCTTAAGTCGAAATAGGTAACTCTTTAACAAATTTTCCTTCAAATAGTATATTTTTCGAGAACTTGTTTCCAAAAAGATATTAACTACACGGAACAAAACTAAGATCCGCTATCTCCTATGAAAGGAAGGAGGTAATCAAGTCAAGTTGAGGAGAGTTCACTAGATATTTTTAAATATTTCACGGTACTCCTATATTCTATTTTTCAGGATTACTGGCAAGATACGTGAGGATTTCCGGGGGCACGTTCGGGTTCTGCCCCACACACATACGCACAATCGGGTCTTGATCTCTTGCAAGATGTTTGAGAATCTCGGGGGGCACGTTGGGATTCCGTGCTACTCCCATCCGCACTTCATCTCCCTCGTCATTCGCGAGATGAGCAAGAACATCCCATGGAGTATGTGGATTTTCTGCCACTGCTAGTCTCACGTATAGTTCTTGATCTATCCCAAGTTGCGCCAGAATCTTTGGAGGTGCGTGTGGGTTCCCTGCCAGTCTCCAACGGATTTCCCGATTCTTGTTTTCCACCAAGTGCGCAAGTATAATTGCTGGAGTATTCGGATTTCCTGCCACGCTTTTCTGCACCTCGGCATCAGTGTCCTTGGCAAGGTGTAGAAGTATTTCCGGGAGCACGTGTGGGTTCTCTGCCACGCCTTTCCGCACCTCGGCATCAGTGTCCTTGGCAAGGTGTAGAAGTATTTCCGGGGGCACGTGTGGGTTCTCTGCCACGCTTTTCCGCACTCTGATATTTTTATCCCCTGTGAGGCGCGTTAGTGCGTCAAGTGAAGAACATGGGTGCTTCGCTACGGCAATGCGAATATCCTTGTGATCATCCTCCCCGAGACGTTCAAGTGCGGTTATTGGGGTGTTCGGATTTCTTGCTACATTTGCTCGAACGTTAAATTCTTCATCTCCGGCAAGGAGGGTTAGAATTTCCGGAGTTCCGTGCGAATTCTCTGCTACGCCCCACCTAACTTCAGCATTCGCATCTTTGGCGAGGCATACGAGGACATCGGGGGATGTATGCAGGTTTCTCGCCACACTCACCCGTACACTGATATTTTCATCTCCCGCGAGCTGAGAGAGTACGACTGGGGGCGTGTTCGGGTGTTTTCCAACTGTCAACTTCACGTTAGTATCAACATCTCGTGCGAGTTGAGTCAGAATCTCAGGGGGGGTGTGAGGGTTTACTGCCACAGCAACACGGACTTCTGGGTCCTCAATTCCCGCTAGGTACATAAGGATTGCTGGGGGCGTGCTTGCATATTTCGCGACCGCTACTTTCAATTGTGTGCTATGCTGTGTTGCGAATTTCGCGAGGAGTTCCGGGGGTGCATACGGGGTGCCGGTTAACCAGCTTATTAGGTACGGAATAATGATGCTTAGGAAATAAGACCCTGAAGGCGAGATTGCGGCAGCTTGAACCATATCATCGAAATACCACAGGCAGAGGTCGAGGGCAGTCGCGGGCGCAACGCGAAAGAGGGCCTCCAAGACCTGTTGCTGCATGAGGTCGTTGAACCCCACGGACTGGGTTCCCGCGTCCCGTGCCAGCGCGAACATCGCACCGAGGCCGACCTCGGCGATCCCTGCCACGTAGGATTTCAGGGCGAAGAAGTGTCCCTCCGGGGTTAAAATAACAGGATGATGTTCGGACGATTGGGCCAGCTCCGCATCCGGGGGGAGGGACTCGAGGGGGGCCGCATAGACTGCCACGTGTACGCAGTGCACGCTCGCTTCCCTGCCGTTCGCGCGGAAGACGATGCGAAGTTTAGGAGTGCCATCAGGGCGCAACGTCATCCGTGCCCCGATCTCGACCCCCGCGGAATACAATCCGGGGTCGTTCGCGAGGGGATACCAG
>MBAA01000210.1:31909-35107 GCA_001940655.1 Promethearchaeota archaeon CR_4 | reverse complement strand
GCGCCTGCCCTTTTAAACCTGCGGGCGAACCATCACCTTCATCACCTCGAAAGGAAAAAGGTGACGAAACGAACAAAAAACCTCAAACCCCCCAAGGGAGGATAGTTGGGAATGTTAACGGTTGTACTGGATTATAGCGTAGAAGCGATAAAGAGACACGCATCCAAATTATACTCCACCAAGGGATAGAATTCGACATGAATTTCAAATGGAGGGAAGACAAAAATTACTGAAGGATTGCAAAGGTAAAGATATGGATTCAAGGGAGCACGGGCAGAAATGAATCATTACCATATTTAAATAGGGAAAAGAAGATCTCGCAATTGAGAAAGGGTGAAGGTGGTTTGGAGTTAAAACCGAGAATCTGGAGTCTTGGTGACCACAGAACAAAGAAGTTAAGAGAAAGATACCTGCAGGATAATGCCTTAAGGAGTTCGACGCGCCGCACAATACTTGGGGTGATCGCCTTTTTCTTGGGTTTAAATAGATTGAGCAAACCGAAGAGATGGTGTTACGATTATGACATTCACGAATCGCGACTCTCGCATCGACCACCTCCAGAGGGATTTCGGAAAGCAGATTAAATTACCGGTAGGGAAGATACAAAGATTGAAAACCAAGTTCGAGCGGGTTCTCGAGGCGATCTTGCCCCAGAATGCCACCACCGGGGAGGTTATTGCTTGGTGCACAAGGGTGGACGGACGACTGGTAGGCCCGAATATGTTGTGGTTCTTAGAGACAACTGGAAGCGCCGATGACCGCGGACTCGCCACCCACCTGTACGGGACGAGCACACGCCTGCGCCGGTTCCACGTACGAAAGAAACTGGAAATGCTTGAAAAGGTACAGCTAGTTGCGCCATACCGGCCGGATAGCGGCAAGTATCTCCTGCTTCCCCAGGGAAAGAAAGCGGCAGAAGCAGGCCGCAGATTTCTTACCGGCCTGCTGATAATCACACGCGAGAGGGTACGAACGCTCCAGAAAAAGTATGCCGTGTATAACGGCCATGATTTTGGAGAACACCGGGAAATCCCCACAGAAGAGAAAGATACCGAACCTACGAATTCAAGGAACGATGAACTGGGGATGCGTTCATAACTATACGGGGAACCGAAACTCCGCGGATTTATTTTCTTTATTGCCCTCACCTGACAGAAAGGCAATTCAATACAAGAACAACCGGTAAACAGGTGGGAAGAAATTGGGTGAAAAAAGCGGTAGGATTGTGTATCTGTAACGTGAGACTCCAATACAGGCGATTAATACTCTCTTGATGGGAAGGAGAATTGGTTTTCAAGGGAATCCAAACCTATTATGACAAGAATCTTTCGTATTTCGAGTATGAAGCGAAACAATTGTCAATATATTTATCACCACGAGCAACTAGGAGTATAGAGGGCGGGTGTTATATTTTCCAGGAATCTCGGGCGAAACCGTTTCAAAAACCGACTTTTGAAACGTCTAAGAGAAACCACCGGCGCGAGGGAGTATGATCCAACCCGCAGGTATGGATTCCCGCGCCCATAGCAAACTACAAGCAGCCGCGGAACTTAATTACAAGGGATTTAACTGCACCTGCGTCCCTTGATAGAGGAGAATTTTCAGCGAATTCTACAGACAATACCGTTTCAAAACTCAACTTTTGAAACGCTAGCGAAGCCCAATTTAGTCGGGGAGGGACATGTGACCGGTTGGATTAACCCCCACATCACGCGGGGAATCCTGTCGCGTGATGGAGTCATACACAGAGGTATAAGATTTAACAGGTTGTCCCCGGCAGGTTTGGAGATTGACGGGAAATTGTGCACCAAAACTCCCCCATCACCCAGTGGTGGCGCGAGTTCCGGCGCAACGCTTAAATAGGCCGAGCAGGAAACCAAAGGTGGTAAAAAATGCAAAATCGCGGGACTCCCTACCTTGTAGATAACACGAGAGTATCATCACGCAGGTGGCGGGCGAAGGGCAACTTATCTCCCCCGTGCAATGCCCGACCGTCAAGGTTACAGGGAAATTTACCTGATATTAACATCTCAAACGTGATTTTACATCAAAAAGGAATTTAAATCAAACGAAATCGAGCGGAGGAAATCTAATGCGACTGAGCAAGGCCGCGAGAGCGGCGTACGTGCCGGAAGTGGAGTCATACGAAAAACATATCACGGGCGACCACCGGTGGAAACCCCACCAGCTCGCACGCGTGGCAAAATACGTGCCCTACCCCGAGTGCCCCATCGTGCACATCTTAGCGGAGTGGCAGGGCGCCAACGACTCAATGAGTGGTGACCGTGGTATCTCCCCAAGTGGTGGAACACTGGAGAAACCGTCAACACCAAATGTGCAAAATCATGCCCCGCGAGACGCAGATCTGCACTGGCCACCAGATGAAGAGTGGGTTGCGTGGCAGCGAAAAAAGGATGGGGCACAGGCGAGGCGGAAAGCGGTCAGGAGCATCCCGGCAGTGACAACGGATCCAGAAAGAGCGAGAAACGCGCTCACAGATTGCACGCTTTTGGAAATATCCCCTAGGTGAATTAAGTAATTTTATCCGCTTTCCCTTATTAAAATAACTGCCTTTTAAATATAAAAAGGTGCTTTGAGACCCGCTGCCGCTATTGATGAATACGTGTTGCTAAAGAATTTTTTACTTAGGTGTTTTCGGGAAGAATCATCATAACTGAGGAAAAGCAGGGTTTACATGGCCGGAAAACGAGATCCTCGCGGGGGAAAGGAGGGGGGAAAGTTCCCCCCCTCCGGGGCATTACTAGTTATTTGAATCTTTTTTTACGTCATAAAAAGCGCGAGAGTCGCAAGATTGCTGAACGAGATAATCCCTCAGCCTGAGCGATCTCGGTCGGAGTCTCTCCGGCGCGCAATCGCTGGAGGACTCGCTCTTTTTGCTCGGCACTCACGGCAGTTGGCGTGTTATTCCCACCGCGGAAGTGCCGCTTCGTTCCAGAAGTCATGGCCATTCCCTGATTTATAATCATTTCTATGTTTGACAATGTCGTCATCCTATAGGAGCAAATTCAGCTACAAAAAGATATGCTTCGCGAGGTAATCGCGGCTCATTTAATTTGCGCTTTCACCAAGAAACGGAAAATTTTGTCGAGACATCACCACCGTTCACTCCTCTTCAATTTGAAAGAAAATATTCCACGGGCCTTTATCCCAAGTCGCACTTTAGCAGAACCAAAAAGG
>MBAA01000210.1:30069-31901 GCA_001940655.1 Promethearchaeota archaeon CR_4 | reverse complement strand
CACGCCCACTAGCAAGATGATTGCCCAGTAAGTCGTAGCCTCGAAGGTCATGAAAATACTGAACGTAGGATCGTGCCAGATCTGGCCGCCATTATAAATATCGGTCCCAAACTCGGGGTAATTGACCGAGTAAAGCATTACCGCGAATTCCACGCCGAGGGACGCTGCAGCATCGAATCCACCGCCGACCATTCCAGCATCAGAGTAACTCATCCCCGCTTGCGCATCGAGGGTGAAGAGCGCCACGGGAATGATCTGGGTGGATGCATTTCTTCGCACGAAATCGGTATCGGAGTTAAACTCATAGATATCATACCCAGGACCAGCGATGTCAACGCGTCCAACCATCGGACTATCCATTTTTGCATCGCTCCCGAACACGAGCTCATGCGTTGTATTAACCTTGCTCGAAACTACCACGTCTTTCTTTTCCCCTTCATCCCAACCGCCGGTACCGCTCGTTATTTTTTTGAGGAGTTCTCCCGTGAAGTGCACGTGCAGGAGTGTCGAAACGTAGACCACCGCGAAATCCAATCCGGTCAGGTTGCCATCAATAAGATAGGGTTTTTCATTCCATTGCCCAAAATGTTGGTCGAGCTTGATCTTCCCGTCCCGGCCGACCTTGTCGGACGGAGTTCCATCTACATTATACAGGGTCACGACTTCGCCAGGTGTAAATGTAAAGCCGAGGTCCAAAAATTCCAGTTTGGCGGTAGCATTCGGGTTGTTTCGGTTGTTTCGTACCCAGTCTTCGGGATCCATTCCAACCGGCGTCCAGAAGATGTTCAGACCATTAAACCGGATGCCCCAACTCACTGCTTTGTTGTTTGCGCTCGGAGTGGGGTGTTTCCACTCCACGCTATCCATTGATGTCATTCCGATAAGGTGGGTCACTTCGGTCGAGTCCGGCCGCTGGACGACTGTTCCATTAGGGGTGATCACGACCGTCCCATCGGGATTGGTCACGTTCCGGTAATTCACATCGATCCTTTCGTTGCTATTTGTGTCGTTGTAGAAGAGTCCACCCATCAGGTGATGCCAGAGGAGGTAGAATTCAATGTCGAGGTCTTTCAAAATGTCAGCAGGATTTGGCGTGGGACCACTACCCTCTGAACCGGCATTGATTAAATCCACGATCGCCTGGACGTCAATGGAGACGTAGAACCGCTTCAGCCAGAGCTGGATGAGGTCAAACGAGAAGCTACCCCATTTAGTATTGTATGATCCTATAGGGAAACCAGGCCCAACCAACCACGTCATAAATTCATTCCCTTCCCCTTGAGCCTTTACTGTCCAATTGCCTAAAACTTCTTGGCCAGGAATTATTGCGCTCATATTCTGACGAGTCCAAAACCCTCCCTCGTAAATGTCAATCCACCAATCGTGGCTTTCGCTAAATATACCAGAAGTGGTTGTATACCCGTAAGTGATAGGATTGAAAACAATGAGCTCATCGCCCGTGATGATATCATTAATGTGGATCACCAAGTACATCACCGCGCTGATTGCATCTTCCAATATAGCCTGGTAACCTCCTTCGGTTTCCATCGTGTTCATAACTTTCTTCACCGTGGAAATAACCCTGTCGAGGGCTTTTATGAAAGTCTTGTCAATATCCCAAATCCCGAGGGTTATTGACATACCAGTGGTCTTCGTTATATTTATACCACCAGTGCCGATAGTTCGGTTGACAACGCAATATGGGTAGCTATAATTACCCGAACCGTAAATTCCATCCAGAATAGGAACAGCGATCTCTTCATAATAGTTATAGTCCGGATAGTAAAACTGTTCTTGCGTTTTACCTGCTCCAATTGTTATCGGATCAGGGG
>MBAA01000210.1:29751-30059 GCA_001940655.1 Promethearchaeota archaeon CR_4 | reverse complement strand
AGTTGCGTTTAGCACGTAATAACCAGGGATCAACTCTCTCGACGATAGATTCATCAATTGCGGTAAGATGAGTGATAAAATCTGCCCGAGAACCTGCCCAGCACCGCCCATTCCGCCAAACAAACCAGGTAACATCCCGAAAAACCCCATCAGATCACCTAGATTTTGAAAAGGATTTTCTGTTTCTGTAGGATTAGAGGGATACATACCGACTTGCGCTTGGGTCGTTAACGGCGCCCCCATAGCCATGACGAATATGAGCGACACGAGCAAGGTACCCTTCAACATATTTTCTGCCATTTTTTACA
>MBAA01000210.1:25732-29721 GCA_001940655.1 Promethearchaeota archaeon CR_4 | reverse complement strand
CAGCAAATTCTGCATTTGCTGAACAAGAAGTAACTTACTTGGGAATATATAGTTAGGGTTTCGTGCGGGGTAGAAACTGCGAAAAAGAGCGGATAGTTGGTTTTTACTTAAGATTCTAGGACGATAGAGAGGATCAGGGAGAAAATGATGTTCTGATGGTTAAGAAGGGTATAAAATCAACCACAGATGGATTATAATCAAAGATTTAAGTTTTCTAAAAGAAGGTTAAAAATAGAAGAATTGGACAGGGATTTAGATTAAAATACACTTTCTTCCTCGTAGGTTAAAAATTTGTACACGAAGATGACGATGTAAACAACGGCAGTTATGATCAATAGTGCAGATTTAAAGAATTCTTCATCCCAAGTAATTCCAAAGATGCCGCCATAACGCCAGAGTTCCCCGACAAAAAATGCCGCTGTTAGAAGATAGCCCAAAAAATATGACTTATCGAATTGAATTACCCCACTGCCACCCCGTCTCACGAGTCCTATGATAGAAATAAAGATGACGATGAGAAGGCCAACCCAATAAAATAACGCTTTGATAGGGACTTCTTTCCACTCCAGATACAACAGGAAAAAGAATATCACAACTTGGAGAAATTGGGCGCCAGCGAAACTCTTTTGTTTACCAGTCATAGCCACGGTCATTTGAGCTTGCTCATATTCTGACGCTCCAGTCTGGATAAAGTAAATGAGGGATCCAAACGTGAGAGAGGTAGCAAGACACATTGAGAACTTGTATAGATAATCCACCACCCAAGGCAACCATAAATCGTTCCAAAAATGCAATGCAAGGTCAAACGTAGCAGGAATATAGATGATAGCTAGCAATGCAGGGGGAATGGCAAAGAGGATCATTACGATATATGTTCCGGCGCCCACTTTCTTGCCGCTATCCCATTCTACCCGAAAAGTAGTGAGACGCCACCCGAGTGACGCAAATGCAAAGATGGAAATGAAGGGAGTGGCCACGGGAAAAACGAAAATCATTGCGAGAAAGAGGGCGTTGATAGTGTAAAAGAGACGCATGCGCATTGGGATGATCCTTGAGCTGGTAGCAACCGCACTTACGGTCTCTGCTGTCCGTGTTGCAAAGAGGAGGAGGATGAAGACCCATCCGAACGCGTAAATACCCGGGGCGACCCAGCGGATGATGAGATCCTTGATTGCAGGATCCGTGATTAACGGTACGTCAAATGTGACGAGTGATTCATCCACGAGATACCAAAACTCCATGAAGATGAAGATCGGCATCACAATTATCATAGCTATAATCAACACCCGGCTCCACCGGATGCTCCGTAATGCGTCCATAATGCCCATTAAATACACCCGTCACTTGGCATACAATCTATCATCGCTCGCGTATAAAATAGTTTGTTCGAGTGAAACAACCATCCGTGACTACTTGTAACCCTCTCTCTCTTTTGCGTGAATTATCCCCAGCTGTTAAATACGATTTTCCTTTTCTTTCTGCTGCTTCAGGTAAGCCGTGATACCTTGGGTGATAATACCTTGGAGTTTCTGGCGTTCTGATGGATCGATGGCACACATTTCGTATGTATCCACTCCCAAAACCCGAGATACAAGTTTGGCGGACATTGCTTTTGGCCTGTCCTGCTTATTCGCGATGGCATACACTATGGCTTCAGGTTTGGTTTTCTTGATCATACCTATGAAGACGCGTTTCGTTTGCAGGACATTTTCCACCGTGCTATCCGTGACCAGCAGGATAACTTGGGTTCCACGGAGGAGCATCGGCCACAAGGGGGTGAAACGTTCTTGGCCCGCAAAATCCCAGAGAAGAATTTCTTGGTCAGCGATCTTTTCCTCTAATTTCTTATAGGTGACAAACATCGTCGGAAGATTATCCAATGGAATTTCCTGCCCTTGGACGAGCCGATACATCGTCGTCTTACCGATGCCCCCAAAACCTACCAGGGCAACTTTGATCTCCGTTGTAAGTATCTTGTCAAGGGTATCTTCGATTTCTAGTCGCTTTTCTTTAGTAAGGTTAGGGTTCTGCAACATCACGGTATAATTCTTCTCCACGCATACCTGCATAATTTCTCCAACCTTCGTGGCAATTATTTGCTTGTCATCGTCTTGATCGGTGCAGATCACATAGAGAAATCCTTTTGCATGCGTGTATGTAAAGGAATAAGTACTAGCGGGGACGTTTTTGACCACACCTTCCTGCATCATCGTGATTGTCGTCCCCATTGCCCCTAGGAAACCAGATACGAGTGTCTCATCTACTGGGGTGCGAGAATAACTCTTGTGATAGATGCATTGCCCCGTGGCAGCGATAATTATGTAGACATCCCGAATCAAACGAGAAACACCCATTACTCAATAAAATCCTAGCAGCGATGCTTGATTTAAATTACTTCGTTGCTATTAAAAAATGTAGAGGTGAGGAAGGGCGTATTTGTTGAGGTTATCCTTCGTGTTATCTAGGTTGTTATCCAAACACCAAACTCGCGCGGGGAATGTCGGGAAGGGGCGGTAACACGGGTAACTTGGCAATTGAAAGATTGGTCGACGATTGATCCCCTGTTACAACCTCTGAGACTAGTTTGGGAAGACGTCGTGAAAAATCTGCGAAGACGTCAACTTGCCCTTTAAATTCAGGAAGAGACCAGAATTTTTTCATGAATTTACTCGCAACGCGGGCAAGCGTCCGACGGGCAGTATCTGGATTGAGTGTGGCTTCATGACAGACGATGAAAAGGAGGTCTAGGTCTAATTGTTCGCTACGCATAAAGCTGAATTGCAAATTATTCGAAGTTTGAAGTGCCCGCATTTCCCCAATACCACCTCCCAGTTCTGCGCAGAATGTATTCATCGCAGCCAATAGTCCGGTCATCCGCGTATCGTCAACGTCAAACTGTGGAGCCTTCGGAGAGCACTGTTGCGACACGAGCGGGAGACCGTCCTTTAATATGTACACCGAATGAATCACACACATCACCAGATAGCGATATCTATGACACAAAAACAGCGTGAGTGGTTTTAAGGCCCGATAATATGCCGAGATACATACTCGTAATAACCAAATATTACTGAATAAAATCTCATCTACAACATTTTCATTTTAAAGATTGAAGAAATGCAACATTTTTGGTCGAATTCAGGATGAAATGACTGTCATGGTGAATTATTTAGGACAATCCCGCACTCAATAACAAGAGAAATTCACAAAACTATCTCATTCTTTCTGTTCAAGATAGTGTGAGATAGGGATACTATCGACTAACCCTAAAAGTGACCACCATGTCGAAAATCGATGAAGCGAAAAAATTGCTGGAAGATCTTCAAGGGAGAGTACCAGATATTAGCGATCTTGCAATTGCTCGGACCAATGGTTTGATAATTTACACGCTACAAAAAGTAGCGTCAGACGCAAAATCCGAGCGCATGCTGGGCGGGATGGCTTCGGCATTATTCAGCATCTCGAAGCGGGCAGCTGATGAATTATTGAAGGGGAACTTCAAGAGTTTGAGCGTGGAAATTGACAAGGGTACAATTTTCCTGATTTTTACAGGAAAAGTCATTCTCATCGCATTAACTCGACCGGAACCGAACTTGGGATTATTGAGTTTGGAGCTCGAAGACGCGGCGGGGAAATTAAATACAATATTCGTGTGAGGTGAAAAAAATGTCTTTAAACGAGAGCAAGAGAATCAACCAACTGAAATTCATTGCAAGCATATTTTCGATGTCATTACACGAGATCAAAGAGATCATGGGATTTGAAACACTGACGATGATCTTCCGACGCGTGGGTGAGGCCGCTGGCAACAATGTGGTAAAACGTCTAAAGGGGAAATACACTTCAGTCGAAGATTTTGCAAAGCTGCTCATTTCGCACGTGATAGAACCAGTATTAGGGGAAGGCAAGAGCAAGGTGCATGTAGAAGGCAATAAAGTCACCATTAACCTAGGTGCCTGTCCTTATAAGAATGCAGGATTTCCCATCAA
>MBAA01000210.1:22440-25711 GCA_001940655.1 Promethearchaeota archaeon CR_4 | reverse complement strand
GTATACCGAAGGTCTCTTTGACAGTGCAATCCGAGGCGCTTTTCCCGACAAGAAGATAGAGACAATTTCTAGCGACCGAATTTCTCAGAATTGTGCAACCTGCAAATTTGATCTAACGTGTACCTAAACTATAATTTCAAATTTTCACCATTTTTCTACGGAGGTAATATTTTGGGTTTTCTCTCACGTTTTTCCACTAAAAAAGAGCTTGACACAGTGCAAGATCTCGAGAAAGAATTGGAATCCGCTGTAAAAAGTGCTCAAGCAGAATTCATCGCGCTAGTGGGCATTAAAGGAAAATTAAAAGGATTAGAAATAGTGAATGCCATTAAAAAGGATTCTGTCGTGAATCTCCCCAAGTTGAAGCGTTATGTAGCCAAGTTAGTAGAACTTTATTTACGCCTTGAAACGCTTCAATTAATCTCGCAGGATGCGCGAAATAAACTTCAATATTTTCAATTATATTATGCTGAACAAGTGAATTTTTGTCTTATTCCGATCCTCGGGAACGATAAATTTATCATCGTGGCAATGGCGTCAAATATCTCGAAAGTATTAAAGAGCTTGGAAAGAGAAAAAGTAAATGACAAACTCAACCAACTATTTCCCCCAAAGTCTAGCGACTTTGAAGAGAGTAGCATAGCATGAACATCCACAAGCTTTTCATTATTCGCCGATCAGGAGTCCCGATCTACCACCGGGATTATTCTACCGCAATGATTAAGGTCGATCACAATCTCCTTTCCTCATTTTTCACCGCGATAATTGATTTTTCGCAGGCGGTTCTCCTCAAAGATATTGAGGTTCTGGATGTAGAAAATATCCGTATTTTTTTCGAGAACTCAAAAGACTTAACCTTTATTCTCATTACCGATCCCGGTTATAGTATATTATTAGTTCGGGAGCGATTGAAATTAATTGGGAAAGCATTTTTTCAGCGTTTCGGAGCAGTAGAGAATACAGACCAAATTATTGAAGATGAAAACTTCAACAAGGAAATTGACTCCATTTTTCAATTGAAGGATAATTATAGTCCCAACATCATCCAACCCATTCAAAACCTATTTGAAACACAAATTAACAAGGGAGAGTTTTTAGCTGGCGCGCTCCTCTCAATGACAGGAACGATTTTTTACTCCTCTCTCCCCCCAGAATATTTACATACGAGCTTGAAAGAACTGGAAGTCCGTATCAAGACTGATGCAGCATCTCGTTTTAAGAAACGTGACATGCCAAAACTCATCGCACAATTAGGTAACCGTCTGATTTTTTCGCAATCAATTACATCCGAAAAGATGCAAATGCCAGTGCTTGTTGTATTGTTATTTGATGCAACGACTAATTTAGGAATGGCTGATTTTACGCTAGAAACGATGGTAAAAGAACTCGAAAAAATGCTCTAATTTTAGTTTCTCTCGCGAATTTTGGTAGGATTGGAAAAAGAGAATTAATAACGCATTGGGTCTAGATTTTACGCCACCAGTTGAGATCCACTTCTTGGAAGAGGTTATCATCACCCATAACCCGGCCGAGGAACTCCCAATTCCCTTGAGGCACGGTACGTCCTTCCCCATAAGTGATTGCCATATTATAGAGCTTGCTGAAATTTTCGTAGTGGGTAGCCACACGCGCCTCAGCATAATCACGGGCGGACCACGTACTGATGAGAAATTGCCAATCTGATGCTTGGAGCAGGAGATTCTCGCGGGCTACTTGCTTACATATATTCCGGAGGGTTTCATCTTCCCGATTGCCGTAATGTTCAGCGAGATCTTCCATTTTCTTTTCGCACTCGTATATCCGCTCCCACGTCCACATCGTCCACTCATTCAACCAGATCCAATGTCCGCCCCCTTGACCCCACGATCCCTCCGGCAATCCAATTTGTTGCACGGGTGCGTGTTCATCAAAGTACTGTCCAACGGTAGTCAACGAAAGTTCAGGATCGTCCTCCACCCAGCGGAGAACCCGGTTGATCCACCACGGGCCTTCAAACCACCAGTGGCCGAATAGCTCAGCGTCATACATAGCCGTGACAATACCCTGTTTGCCAAATTGCGCTGTATAATTCTTGAGGAGATCCTTCATCGTGTTCTTGAAATGGGTTGCGTTGTCGTCCAAACGAGCAGGCACATCATCCAGGTAATATTCCATTTTCTGCCCTAGATCCAGTTTCATGGCTGTCACTTTCCAGTAGCGGTGACCCCCCGGGTAGTGTTTCTTGTGAAAATCTAAGTAATTCCCATCGCCGGGGTAACCATGTTCTCCAGACCAGACTAAGACGCCCGTGCGCTCATCCCGGGTGAAAAATGCTACAGGTTCCTGGGGTTGACTCGTTCCGAATAGATAAGGATTGTAAGGAGAACGTCCGGCGATCTCGACATTAGATTTGAATTGAGCGGCAAATCGATCCCAGAGATCTTTGAGCATCTTGAAGCGGGCTGCATAAACTCCATGCGCCATCCCCCCCATCGTAAGGTGAGTGTCCACAAACGTGTAATCAAGGCCATGTTTTGCAAGGAACCACTCCACCCCTTTGCGATCGCCTTCTTCTCCAGTGATGGGATTCTTCCAATTGTAACCTGGTCGATATGCGCATTCTGGCATCCAAAGACCGCGGGGTTGTTGGCCATACACCCGCTTGTAGGACTCCACTCCGCACTTTACTTGCGCGTTGATGGAGCTGTCTCGTGACAGGAGGGGAAAATACCCGTGGGTCGCCCCAGAGGTGATGATTTCGATGATCCCTTGCTTCTGCAAGTTACTGAAAGCACCTGGAATGTCCCGGTTAAATCGACGGTGGAATGCGTCTTCCATCCGGGAGAAATATTCAATCCAAAATTCGGCAGTTTTTACCCGGACGGGGAAGTGTTCTGTCAAGAACTGTTCGCGATCATGACGAGCTGCATCTATTTTACCACGAATGTAACCAGAGAAGTCATTCTTGAACTTATCATCGATCAGCATTTCCGTGAGCACGGGTGTGATCCCGATAGTCATTTGAGGGGTGTAACCCGTGTCAACTAGATGATACAGTTCTGTTAGAAGTGGGAGATAGGTTTCTGCCGCCGCTTCATTTAACCACGATGTCCCGTGTGGCCATATTCCATGATTTAGAACCCAAGGGAGGTGGGAATGAAGGACGAAGGTAAACGACCCAATTGAATCTGGCACTGTATATCACCAATTATTTTTATCTTATAAGTGAATAAAAACAATATGTGCACGAAATTCTATAATGATTTGTATTTCGTGGAGTGGCGGTAAATCC
>MBAA01000210.1:20591-22352 GCA_001940655.1 Promethearchaeota archaeon CR_4 | reverse complement strand
AAAAATGGGGTAGGTTACATGGCCCAATTAAACACTATAAATAGTAGTTACGTGTCGAAATTGATTCAAAAAGGGAGAATTGTCGCGAAAGCGAATTTTGTCATGACTCCAGAACTCGCAGCAATTCTTGGTGGTGTTCATGGTACCTACCTCAATAATAATGGGATTGTCGTGATGGGCAGGGATCATCGGTTAGATTCTCGTATGTTGAAGCGGGCTTATTCTTCTGGAGCAATGGGCACTGGAATTGACCTCTTGGATCTCAAATCGTCCCCATTACCTCTCCTCCAGTTTTGTATTCGCCGATTTGGGGCCTCTGGCGGGGTTTATTTCTCTTCAGGGCATTCCATTCAAGGTGAGACGGGAATCCGCATTTTTGATTCGGGAGGAGTCGAGTTTTCCTCCGATCAAATGGAAAGTTTAATTACATTATTCGATGAACAACCGAAAAGAGTCGATCCCACAGAGGTGGGGCGCCTCTCGGATATTCCCCACACGGTGGATATTTACTCCAAAGCGGTGCCTCAATTCATAAACAAGAAAAAATTAGCAGAAGCCGGGTTAAAAGTCGTCTTAGATTGTTCATATGGTCCGGCCGGGATAGTAACGCCTCCAATTTTGGGGAATTTAGATGTTGACGTCATCGCGTTAAACACCTTTGCACAATCTTCCATGAAACGAGTCGTCCCCTCCCTAGATTCAATTCGAAATACGAGTGAAATCGTGCGGGCAGCAAAAGCTGACTTGGGGGTGATTCTAGATGTTGATGGTACGCGTTCAGTCATAGTAGACGAGACGGGTGCTGCGGTTCGGTTTGAAGATCTTATGATGCTATACCTTCTCCACGATGAAAATCTTCAAAAAAACAAGAACAATAAAGTCATCACAAGTACTTCGGCTTCCAAGATTTTAGACGATTTCTGTGAATCCGAGAATTTCCCCTTGGTTCGGACAGAAAATGCCCCCGGTAATATCTCGCGAAAGCTAAAAGAAGAACGTGGGTGTTTTGGGGCCTCCGACACAATGAAATTCTACTTCCCCCAATATGGCCCTTTTAGTGACGCCACTTTTTCTTTGCTGAAGCTTCTCGAAATCCTAGCAGTTACCGAAGAACTCCTGTCTGTTCTCCTGCGGAATCTCCCGAAGACAATCCATGCGCAAAAGACTGTCTCAGTAGAGCCTGAAATTGCGAAGAATCTCCATGAAATAATGAAAACAAAATTGGTGGAAAAAAAGAAGGAGTTCATCGATGACCTGTTCGGGATAAAGATCCTGTATGATTCAAAATCTTGGATTTATATCGTCCCATCGCTTCACCGCGATGCGCTCAATATCATCTCGGAAGCAGCGGACATGAAAGAGGGCCAGCGGTTAATTGAATTTGCCGAAAAAATGATAGAAATGTGATTTTTTTCTCTGGAAGCAATAAATCGGGAAAAAAGAAAGTTACAAAATTCAAATATCACATAAGTATTTTAATGTATTCTTAAGGTTATTCCTCCTTTTTACCCATAAAATCGTAGTTAGTTTGATAAACAGTTTTTTTAGGGGGGACGATGAAGGATGGTAATGCTACACAACAATACATAATACGGGGTCGTAGGCTTGAGTACATTAAAAGAGAATATTGAAAAAGTGGAAGGTTTTCTTCGCGAAAAAGAACTCGTGTACACGAAATCAGAGAATATCCTTACCGTACCGTATGAAATCGGTGATCTCGTATTTAATCCTCAAATAGAATTCCACGCAAAGTGGTTCACG
>MBAA01000210.1:19964-20574 GCA_001940655.1 Promethearchaeota archaeon CR_4 | reverse complement strand
TAAAAAAGAAAATGTACCGGAATCTATCCGGTGTGATCTATACCGGGAGCTCCTCCTTGCAAACAACAAGCTCCCGGAAATTCAATATGACATTGACGAAAAGGGAAATGTGAATGTGTCCGCGGACATGCGGATAGCAATCACAGATTTCGACAATTTTTTCTCGGAGTTCTTCTCCATCCCTTATGGAATTAAATATTTTGTGGAAAATATCGCGCCAAAATTTAATTTAAATGTAAAAGGCGAATAAAAGTAAAAATTGTGCAAGGCGAACCGCTTGCTAGATGAAAGTAAATGGTGCGCCGTGATTCTCGCAGGTGGAGCGGGAACCCGGTTGATTCCCCTAACATCAAACATTCCCAAACCAATGGTGCCGGTCACTAATAAACCAATGGTAGATTATGCCATCGACCACATACGTTATGCGGGCATAAAGAAAATTATCGTTGTAGTCCGCCACATGGGGGACTTACTCCGAGATTACTTGTTGAAGACGTGGACCAAAGACAAACTTGGGGACGTGGAACTCCTCATCCCAAATGTTGATTCTCTCGGAACCGCAGATGCGGTTCGAAAATGCGCGAAGATGATTGATACTCCCCATTTTGTC
>MBAA01000210.1:17923-19956 GCA_001940655.1 Promethearchaeota archaeon CR_4 | reverse complement strand
GGCAGATATTGTCACCAACCTCCCAATGCGCGATATGATGACGTTCCATGAGGAGAAACACGGCGTTGGGACAATCTCCATGAAGAGTATGGAATTTCCCAACCTTTACGGAGTGGTTTTACTTGATGATAAGAAAAAGATTTACCTGTTCCTTGAAAAACCGAAACCGCAAGAATTATACTTAAGTTCCCTTGCCCAACCTGCCGGAATGTACCTCTACACGAATATCATAAATACCGGCATTTATTGTTTCGAGCACGAGATGTTAGACATCCTCTTGCACACTAATTTGATGGATTTTGGAGCGGAAGTATTCCCCTATTTGGTGGATAGTCACAAGGACGTCTACGGGTTCGTCTCGGATTACTATTGGCTCGATTTGGGCAATCCCCTCACCTACAAGTGGGGGAATTGGGACTTGCTGCGCCGCTTCGGGTGGCCGGTTATGCCGGACGGATTTGAAGACCAGGCGAGGCAAATCTGGACAAAAGGCGACATCGTTAGCGGGAATAATGTTCGGGTCGGTTCCCAGATAGCGTTCGGCAAGGATATTCACCTTGATAATAACGTGCAAGTGCGAAACCTTAGCGTTCTCGGAAATAATGTTAATCTTGGGGAAGGTTGCATTATTGACAAGTCAATCCTTTGGGATAATGTTCGGGTCGGGAAGTCCTGTAACATTACAGATTCCATCGTTTGCAACGATTCTATGATTGGGGATGGAGTAGAATTAGTAAACCATACTGCTATTGGGCCGAATTGTAAAATTGCCTCGGGTAAAAAACTTAGTAATATTACAGTAAAGGCTAACTCTGAGATAACGTAGAATTAGGAACTCCTAGTTCCTCCATATTTTTTTGCATAAATTAAAAATTCGTCCAAAATTGGTATACTTGGCACTGCTAACTCTCGTGAGTTAATGTTAGATGGATTTTCTAACCTTTCTGACCACCTTTGGCATTCTCTTTCTGGCTGAAATCGGAGATAAGACCCAGCTCGTTGTCTTTAATCTAACATTAAAATTCAAGGAGTCGTGGAAGGTAGGATTCGGTGCAACGCTGGGTTTTGCAGTTATCGTCACGATAGGCGTGTATATTGGCGTTATCATCGAGGGTTTTGTCCCCCCTAGGATCCTGAATTATATTAGCGGAGCCATTTTTTTAATTCTTGGCATTCGGGAAATCATCAGCCTACGAGGGGAATGGCGAGACCATATGAAAAACCAAGAAGGGGGAGCATCAGTCGAAATAAGGGAAGAAGGAGAGGAGAAAGAAGCAATTGCTAAACACAAACGCCTCCAAAAAAATCCCATCCTTGCTGGATTTGGTTTCATCTTTCTTATGGAGCTGGGAGACAAAACTCAGCTCATGACCATTTCGCTCGCGTCTGGAAGTTCTTCCATTCTTGAGATATGGTTGGGAGCTTTCCTAGCCTTGTCTTCCCTAGCGTGGGTGGGTGCGTTCTTTGGGGGAGTCATTGCAAAAAAAGTGCCGAAGTTCTACATTGAAGCAATATCTGCGTCACTCTTCTGCATTATTGGTCTGTTGCTTGTCCTAAGTCCAGCATAGTTATCTCTTAATTCCTCGTAAATGTAATCGAGAAATTCATTGGAAGCGCTACTTTTTTTCAAAAAGACGAAATATGGAAACCAATTCCGCCTCCAGTGACTTGAAGCCAAGAACCGGGAATAAAATTTCCCCGAAAGTGCTTTTGTTCGCGGTGGTCGCCCTCATCAGCGAAGGGGTACAACCAGTAATTAGTAATTCTCGCCCTGTCAATTTAGATCCCCTGTTTTTTTCATGGATGACCGTTGTCTGGGAATTAATTTGCATCCTCCCCTTTTACCTGTTGGAACAACGGCATCGCAGACGAAAAGAACAGACCGTCCCGCAGACCGATCGCCCCCGAAACCATTGGGGGAGATTGATTCTTATCGGCGTGGCCTTTTCAATTTCGGTTTATTTAATGGTCGTTGGATACGAATTAACCGGAAATATCACTGGGATGATTATCGTAAAAATTTCACCATTTTT
>MBAA01000210.1:11128-17693 GCA_001940655.1 Promethearchaeota archaeon CR_4 | reverse complement strand
CTATCGTCATCCGTATGATTGTATGCACGGGATTTCTCGGGATTTTCTACTTAACCACGCAGGGTGTCCAAGATTTTTGGCAATTGACAAGCCCCCCCCACCTCTGGTCTATGTTTCTCATGGGAGCGGTATATGCTTGCCTGCATTTCTCGTGGTACAAGTTAATCACGACCGTTGATCTCTCGATCGCGACTGCGATTATGGTGGCATCCCCACTTGTGACAATGGTCGCCTCCTTCATCACTGGAACGGACGTGCTACAGTGGTACCACATTGTCAGTCTCGTGACATCCTTCGTTGGATTGTACGGCATCATCGTCCTGCAAAAACGGCATCAAACACACGGTAAACATATTCTTCCTGAGGACAAATAAAACTAGCAAGTTTGGGAGTATTTCATTAATAGGTTAGTAAAAAAAATCTAACGAACTAGAGTAATGCGAATTTTGTCATCCACTATGGTGTTCCTTGATCTGGGTGCGGAGTTCCCGGGCCACGTCAGCCGGGTTGATCCGGACAACCATCATATCATCCAATAGTTCAGCGCCGCCCACAAACTCGTGAGGGAGAATGTCTCCAAAAACGTGGAAGTACGCGTTAGTGTACCCAAACGGTTTGTTGTTAAAAATCAGATTCCTGTTGGGATTGACTTTCAATTCATTGAGCACCGTGAAGATGAGTTTTAAGGCGTCAGCAAGATCAAGGAGTTGCTTTGGTTTGAGGTCTGTAAAGTTCTCAATGTGTTCTTTCGGAGCGAAACGGAGGTGATAATTACGAATTGGTGAGCCAGAGGTAAAAAATTTCCAAGTATCATTTTCGTAGACCGTGCGTTTACCGTTATCATGGGTACTGACACATAGATCGCAATTGTTCTCGTCCCGCATCTTCTCAAAAGCTTTGAGTAACGCCTCCATTCGAGAGCCATGTCCATCCTCGGCGAGATCCATGTACACTTGCCCGTGGATTCGCTGGAGGTTCCCAGACACGTCCTTTCCGATGTCAAAGAAGGGGGACGTGGGAATCACCTTAATTCCCCGCTTGTTTGCCTCTTCTTTGACCATTAGCATCGCCGTAATCATTGACTGGAAAATCTCCGCAAGTACTTTCGTGGGTATGTCCTCAAGATGCTTGTAAAATTGCGTTGGGATGGTCAGCGTGTTCACGCCTCTGGCCATTTTCGCGTGTAAGGGCATATTTTTCTCGATATATTCAACCAATTCGGTTTCAATGCAGCGAACCATCGCCGGGAACTTATTGATGAGAGTCACGGCATCGCCGTGCAGGTTCTTGTACACTTTTGGTTCCACGCTAAATGGGGGATCGAGCTTTTCTTTCCCATTGCACAAGAGTATGGCATGCGGGTCGCCAATTAATAAATCAGAATCGACTTCGGAGTAGACGGATCGTCCTTCTACAACTGGTTTGAATGACTCGATTGTTTCGATTGTACGAAGCTTGTTCATTTGTAAGGGAGTGAAGCTCGAGTAGGGGGCCTGACGGGCAGGTCTCACTGGGGAAATGTAGGAGTAGTGACCGAATGACTTCGTGAGCACAATTTTGCGTCCAAATTCATCAAGAGTAATAGGTGAGAGAGCGAGTGGATCCCATCGCTTCCGAGGCACCTTCTCCAATGAGGAAAAATTATGCTTGGATATTATTCCCCAGTACATGAAAGGAATTTTTGGATAGGGAATTGAGTCGGAAGAAGATTCAACGGAATCTTGGTTTTCATTGTTGCTATTTGGAGCAGACACGAATTCTCACGCGATTATGTTTTCTTTTCCTGTTAACGACATTGCTTACTAGTGAGAAATAACGTATAAACACTATCGATTTCCACCAAATACTTCTCAAGTTTCTGAATAAATTCTGACAAAAAAACCCATAAACTTCTTGATAATTCACTCAAGTATCAAGAACTTGTAGATCTTTTCTTTGCTGAAGGTTTTTTGGTGACAGGTTTTCGAGCGATCTTTTTCGCTGAAGGGTGTTTCACTTTATTGGTAGAGGCCGATGAAGATGTCTGCGGAACCTCTCTGTTTTCCTTTGTCAAACAACGACAAGAACAATAGAAGGTCTGGGGTTTTTCGACTAATGCACGGAGTGGGATCCGCGTGACGAGGTTTGAACCTTGGTATTCCCTCGCCCACTTGTTATTGTCGATCAAGTACGTGTTTATGGGGTAAATCCATTCTTGATCTGCCCCTACAGGGAACTTTAATTCAGTTTCAAAATTCCACACGAGGTCAAGCATTTTTATGACAGGGGCGTGAAATTTACGAGAGTTGACAGGGCGAAATTCCGATTTCTCAACAATATATTTTGTTTGGCCAGGGTCTCCACTTAATAAGAAAGGAAAGTCGATAAATAAGGCGTATGAGTCCAAAAATGCCTCGGTGGTTGCATTTTTCTCGGGTATAATCATAGTGTAATTGACTAAGAATTCGTGGGAATCATTCTCGTGGCGGAATGTTTTTGTAATCTCTAATAGGATGGTTTTTGTTTGTCCTACCACTCGCACAGTCCCTACATGTCGCAATGCGACCTCGATCGCCTCTTTCGTAACGGTGATTTGAGGATCATAAATCCCCCCCGCGAAATCTCCCACGTCCTGTAACCGCTCTTTAGCATAAGTAGCAAATGGACTAATTTTTGGTAGGATTTTCTCTCGAAAGGCAGATTTGCGATATTGGTCCAAGATGACTTGAAGAGGATCGTGATAAGATTCTTCCCACCGAGACATCACAGCCACGAGGTTCCGCGAGGCAGGTTTATAGTCTAACTCGAAAAGGACGCCTCCATCACGGGGCAGGAAATAAAAGTTAAAATTTTGAGTTTCTACAACCACCTCTTCACGTGAGGACCGCAGGAAGTCAGTCGCGTAACCGCGAGGATACTTGAAATCGTCCGGGCGCTTTGGACCTAAACCTTCTGCGATATGATCCATTATGGTCTCCGCTTGCAGGAGGTGGAAGTAAACTGAGTGTCGGAAAACTTTGTAGTATACGCCCCCGAATTGCCCGTGCCAGTATACATCATTAGCCTGCGCCTGGTATATCTCGTTCCATGCACGATTAACATCGGTAGTCGTCCCGACTACCTGTTCGAGGGCAAGGAGGCGTTTCCGCACGTGGAGCATTTTCTTGTGCATATTCCCAGACTCGGGGTATTTGACGAGGAAGGTACGCCAAAATCCGGCTTTCAGGAAATGGGACAATTCCTCTGCCCGAGGAATTTCTTTTTTCTCGAGACTTTTACGGAGGGATTCCCGAACCCGGCGAGCAGGGGTGGGAAGAGCCCATTCTTCCATCCGGTCATAAGTCGAAGTGGGAAGGTAAATCAGATTACGAGCGGGGAATTTCGCGATATATTCCGATGGCGTGATGGTTTTAAGCCATTTTTCATTCAGTACATTCCACTCGAGGTGGCCGAAGAATGCTGGGATGAACCCAGTATACTTATCATCTGGATGTCCCCTAACATAACACAGCTCGTTCGTAGTGCCCCATACGCCCATCTTCTCTGCATCGCTCAGAAATAAAACCACGCGATCTCCCGTAGGGGATGTTGTTGTGCGGAGATAGGACATTACCTTCCACGCCGATTGCCAAGGCGCGAGATATCGGATCGGCTCGTTGATGGGGAACACCCGGATTACCGCCCCATCGTCCTCCGTGGCGTAAGAATAGAAGGTATCTTCTTGGGAAAGTCCGCTCGCTCGGCAGTGATTGTCATCTACGATGACGTATTTCAACCCGGCTTCAACTAAAAATTTGGGATACGTGGGTTCCCACACACGCTCGCTGAGCCACGCCCCTTGAACAGAGAGAGCGAAAAGATCTTTTACACGATCCCGTAGCATCTCCATTTGTTTGACACCATCTCGCTGAGGGATCATCGCGAAGATGGGTTCGTAATACCCACCTCCGATGATCTCAATCTGTCCGCGTTTAGCGAGTACTTGCACTTTGTCGATGAATTCGGGGCGGTGTCGGTCGTACCAGTCGAGGAGCGAACCCGTGAAGTGCAATGTAAACTTGAAAGCGGGGTGGGCCGTAATTTGATCCAATAGGGGTCCGTAGCATTTTTCATAGACATCGTTAAAGACTGAGTCATAATTATCTACGGGTTGGTGAAAATGAAATATCACTGGAAAGTGAACCGAATCTTGGGGGACTTGAACCATAAATGACATACTATCTCTTCCTCCTTTTTAGGGCGGCGGGAAGGCACTTCTTGATTATTCCTAAGAGGGGATCGATACGCAAATCAATATAGGGTAACAGAGAGAAAAAGACTAGTATGAAACTTACCGCCGTGAAGAAGATTTTCCGTGATATTCCCAAATTGGCAAGCGAACTAGGCCTGTGGGTGCAAAAGTGCCGGTGGGCGGGTTTGAGTGGTAAGCAATTTTCAAAAGATTTTTTGGTTAATGTCGATTTCTATCGTGAATTTTCGTTTCAAGGAAATACAAATCCGTTTGTTTTAGTTGGGATGACCGTTAAAATTCAAAATCCATCCGAATCCCGCCAATTTGTCCTCCTCTTTTCTTTCGCAGATTTAACGTCTCCGACTATAGATGTTTCCTCATATCCCGAGTCTACAATATTTATGCCATCCAATCTCCAAGGCCAGGGGGCCCTTCAGCTCGCCCCGCTTGACCCAGTGTTCGTAAGTAAATTACTCTCTATCAAGGAAACTGTAAAAATTTTGAAGGACAAGGATTTTACCCTAAAATACCTTCCTGTGAATTCTAATCCATTGCGGAAATGTAACATTAAGGACATAAAACTCCTCGGTGGTGGGGACACTACGAATTCCATTATCAAGGTAACTCTTGACACCCCAACCGGATTCCAACAGGTTGTGTTCAAGTCCTACCTTCGCATGTTTGAACCCAACATCGAAGCGGAAATGATTACCCACTTGCATAGCGTAGGATTTTCCGCGGTACCTGCGCTAGAGGGATCCTTAATCCTCTTAAAGGGGGGGCGATCCTACACTTTACTTTTGATATCCCAGTTCGTGGAGAACGCAGGAGACGGTGGTAAACCCTTTTGGGATCACCTTCAGAAATATCTACGAGCGATTCAATCACACAATGACTTGACTCCCGTTCTCCAAGAAATCGGTTCCTTGGCTCAATTAATTGGTAATACAACACGGGATTTCCACAAAGCTCTCTCAAAGTCAAGAAAAAAGAGTTTTCGGCCTGAGAAAGTCGATGTTAATGATATAGACGAATGGACACGGGAATTCGGTGAGAAATTCGCGAACGCGGAGAATTTGTGTGCCCAGCGTCTCCCCCAGTTGTTTCCTCAACTATTACCTCAGACCATTGCTATGATCTCAAAAGACCTATCTCATATTGGAACCCAGTTACATTCCCGCTCTTTGATCTATCCTTCAGCAGTGATCACGAAGCAACGGATTCACGGAGACCTCCACCTCGGCCAGTTCCTTTTTCAACAAAAAGATGATACTCCCAGATTCGTCGTAACAGACCTTGAAGGAGACCCCCAATTACCACCAGAAAAGCGGCAGGAGAAACGAATGGTATGGTTCGACTTGGGGAGTCTTTTACGTGCTCTCGACTATATTACCTTTTTCGGCGCGTGGGAGATCCTCAAACAATTCGCCCCGTCTCACCAATGGACCATAGAGGACGTTTTTGCGTGTTTCTTCACAGGTTTCGCAGCATCGCCAGTCCCGCCTTCGTTAGAAGAATATCGGAACACATGGGAGTTAATAGTAAAAAAAGCCACCGAGTGGGGTACGTTCGTTGGATCACAATTCTTGCAGGGGTATGGTGCAAAAGAATCCTTGCAGGACAAATTACCAGCTACGTTTAAACTCATGCGAGCCACGTCAGAGTTAAATTACGAACTAGGATTCCGGGGGCAAAATGCTCTGGTTCCCCTTCTGGGCGTACTCAAGGTAGGTAAAGTCTGGATGAGGAGGATCAAGAAGAAGGGGAGAGATTCCCCGTCCTATGTTCCCGTCTCTTGATAAACCAGTCAATCCTCGTTTGCCACGTAGCTTGACCCGCAGCAAGTGTATTTTGTAACGATTGGTAATTCTTCTGTACGCTTTTTGATTTTGTGGACTTTAGTAATTTCTGGACGATCAATTCGGGAGTGCTACGGCCAATCTGTCCAAAAATAGGTTGATGATCTGTGATGAGGTCGAGATTTCGGTCAAGACCAGTCGCCTGAATGGCATCCAAACGAGCGACTGGACCGACCACCTTGACAATCTCATTCGACAGATGGGTCACAAAGACTGCGAGCGCCGCTTGATCCGCGAGAATATTGATGAGTCCGCTTAAAATACGCGCCGCTGCCCCTGGTTCCGTGATCGCCTCAAATTCGTCAACTAGGATGAGGATATGAGCCGCTTTCGAGAATGTCGGCATCAAGCGTTTGAGGGTACCCTCGAGCGCCCCTGCAGTTTTCGCAAAGTGCCGCCGGTGGAAGAAGATACCCCTTACTGCTGGCACGTGGGCGACCTTCGCGGGTACTGGCAAGCCCATATGCGGGAGTAACGTGATTAAGAAAATAGTTTC
>MBAA01000210.1:10346-11110 GCA_001940655.1 Promethearchaeota archaeon CR_4 | reverse complement strand
GCCACTATTCGCTCCGGTAAGTAGCGTGATTCTTTCATTTTCAATGCCTTGCATAGAGTGAGGGGGCGATCCGAGTACGTAAGTGACTGAATCAAGACGGGGGAGCAATTTTTGTTGCCATTGGCGATAGAGAAAGAGGTGACGCCCCCCTTCGAAAAATAAACGATTTCCTTCCAAAAGCATTTGAGGTTTTGCCAAGTCAAAATCGACCGCGAACCTTCCTAACGCGAGCCAGTAGTCAAAATCTTGCACCGCTGCGACAATATCTTTTCGCCTAGACAAGATGCGGGAGAATTTTTTGGAATATTTGTTACAGCTAGTGAAAATCTTATGCTCCATATAGCGTGCGAGGGAAAATTCAACGATTTCGCGAACTCCCTTAATTGGGACAACGTCAAAATCGACCAGAAAAGCATCATCACTTGCATATTTTTTGAATAATTTGGCAAGTTCTCCACTCGAGATATCTTCAACGTCTCGTTTCCGAAGTTCTGTCTCCACCGCGTCAATGCCTCCCTCTAAGAGGGTTTTCCTTTCTTCCAAAGCATTAAAGTCTTGCACTAGTTGCGTCAACGATTTTGCGATTTCTCCTAATTCTTTCGCGAACGGGAACATTTCAGGCATTATGCGTACACCGGCAAGATATGCTTGGATATATCCGCTTAAACGAATTACTCGCTTCACGAGGAGTTCGGGGAAGATATCTGCGGTACCAGCATTCAAGGGCAGGACCACACTTCCATCCGGCGCTGCTTCTAGGTCAT
>MBAA01000210.1:10217-10319 GCA_001940655.1 Promethearchaeota archaeon CR_4 | reverse complement strand
CATTTACGCGCTCCCGTAGCTCCTCGATTGTTCCAATGACACGCACGACTATTTTTCCCGTCCACCTATCCGCTATTTCCTGAACTGTTGTCAATACTTGAA
>MBAA01000210.1:5825-10136 GCA_001940655.1 Promethearchaeota archaeon CR_4 | reverse complement strand
GTTTTATACGCACGATTGTGTCACGGAAGGTCATTACTTTCTCTATGTGTTCCTCTGAGGCATTGCTCCAATAATTTGGAACGATAGTGGAAATCCGATCCTTCACGTCTCTGAGAAATGGATATTCCTTGAGTAATTCCACTATTTTCTTGTAAAGACCACGCCCGTCAGGTGAGAGAAGCATTTTATAGCCTTCTGACAACGATTGGCGGATGATACGGATCGTGAAACCTTTCTTGAATCCATAACGCGTGAAAGCAGCAATATCTCTCGACCGGATGGCGGTTACCACGCTTTGTTCGTTTGGAAAAGCGGCGAGTAACTGCTGTTGGATTTTCGTGCCGATCCCAAACAAGTCAGATAGTTTTGCAGGGTGGTCTTCAATTGTTTTCATGGATGTTCGAGAGAACCTCTGGTTGTACTTTTTTTAGCATTCCTGTTAATGGGAAAATAATTAATGCTCATTGTGCCCTTCGGACGTACAACCGAGTTGTGAAAGCTTGAAATTTGACCGCGAGTTACATTTCACAATTGTTTTTTATTATTATTTGACATTGAAGGATAGATTTGCGTGAACCTTGAATCCCGGTTACAGCTCGTCCAAGAAGTGGGCGAGGAGATCATCACCCCCGAGGAATTAAGAACACTGATGGAAACCAAGCAGAAATTGGTTGCGTACGATGGATTCGAACCCTCGGGGAATATTCACATTGCACAAGGGTTGCTCCGCGCTATCAATGTAAATAAAATTACTGCAGCAGGAATAAAGTTCAAATTTTTAATCGCTGACTGGCACGCTGCTGCAAATTTAAAGTTTGAGGGAAACTTGGAAACAATCCACAAGGTGGGGGAGTTTTTCATCGAAGTTTGGAAAGCCTGTGAAATGGACTTCGCAAATATCGAATTCATTTGGGCTTCAGACATCGCCAAAGACCCAGATTATTGGAAGCTCGTGCTCCAGATCGCATCGAACTCCACACTTGATCGCGTGAAGCGATGCACCCAAATTATGGGACGAAAAGAATCCGACACCTTACGAGCTTCTCAAATTCTCTACCCCTGCATGCAAGCAGCTGATATCTTCCACCTCAAAGTGAACATCTGCCAGCTTGGCATGGATCAGCGGAAAGTGAATATGCTCGCTCGCGAAGTTGCCCCGAAGTTGGGTTTTACCGCGCCGGTTGCTATTCATCACCACATGTTAATGGGTCTTTTGCAACCTTCTGCAACAGATTTGAGCGGAATTGAACGGATCATTGATATGAAGATGTCGAAGTCCAACCCGGCCTCGGCGGTCTTCATGCTCGATTCCCCAGAGGAAGTAACATCGAAAATCGTGAAAAAGGCTTGGTGTCCCGCCAAGCAAGCAACGGACAACCCGATCTTGGAATACGCGAAATACATCATTTTTGGCAAAAATAAAGAACTGACTTTCGAGCGACCCGCGAAATTTGGCGGGCCTCTCACGTTCAAGTCTTATCCCGAACTCGAAGCTGCATTCGTAGGTGGACAACTCCATCCTCTCGACCTCAAGAAGGGCGTAGCGGTCGAGATCAACCGTCTACTCGAGCCAATTCGGAAATATTTCGCCGAGAATGAACACGCGAAAGAATTACTCGCGTTTGTTCGAACCCAAATGGTCACGAAGTAATTTCACGATTGGAGAACCTAAAAAAGCAACACCAATGATAGAGTTATCAATTTACTTCCCAGCTTGCCATATATTGCACATTTGGCGGGAGATCCGTGAAGTTTGGATCGTTTACGATCCATTTGCCTGGTAAACGTAATTCTTCGGCGGTGAGGGCGAAGTGGCACATCGCAATGCCTCCGTCAATACGAGTAATCTCATCATACTTTCTTCCTTTATATCTTCGTTGGATGTAGAAATGGAAATTCTTGGTGTCTTGATCTTTTACTACTCGCCAAGGTTGCCAGTTTTTCGCGGACGGCGCGAGACGAACCATCTCCAGAGGCATAGAAAAGGGTTCTGAGCTTTCGTAGGGAATGGGTTTGTCGAAGCCCTGTAAGAAGAAGAGCTGTTCCCATGGTTTGCGGGTAGTAGCTTTCGTTATATATCGCGCGAAGGAGTCAACCCAACTGCGTTTCTCCGTCACATATCCTACAGGGGCGACCGCAGGGATAGATTCGTTATCTTGCAAGTTCATATGCTTACCAAACGCCCCGCGTGTGAAGGTGCCCCCTAACCACACGGTTCCTAACCCGAGGTCGGTGGCGAGTAGAATTATTTTCTCAAATAAGTATCCATAATCCTCTAAATCCATCGGTGTTTGCTTTTTGACCCCAACTATGAAGTACTGAGCCCCAGTTACCACACCATAAGTTCCTAATTTATTTGCCTTTTTCAGATCAAGGTTTGCAGATTCGAGGAATTCAAATCTCGCATGTCCGCCGAATGGTCCAGTGGTAAGTGACCGCATAAACTCGCACATTTTCGTGAGTTTGTCTGGTTCAATTGGTTGATTATTGTAGGATCGCCACGAGGAACGCATTCTAATAACATCCACAATAGTCCGGGAAAGTTCCACCTTACCACCCCATTATTGTAATTTTTAACTTATACGCGCATTTGAACAAATAAATAGGATTCATCATTTTTAGGTTTCTTCAATCGCTATGCAGAATCCCAAAATCACGTGTAATCCTCGTTCGTTTAAGTAATAAATAGATAGCTTTTAGGAATTGAAACCATTCTATCACGCAATGCCAGTGAAAATTGCATTTTGTTCGGACCTACATGCTGATACGACTATTGCTAATGATCTGCTCCCGCGGTTGGTAGCCGAATACGTGGCCACTCTCGGAGCGGATGGACTGATCATCTGTGGAGATTTATCTGCCGACAAGTCCCGATTTGAGACCGCGTTGCAAGAATTACGACGTGCGGGTTGCCCCATTGGATTCGTCCCGGGGAATCATGACGTGTGGCAAATGCCTGAAGATGCCCGTCCGTGGGATGACTCGTGGAGTAAACTTGATTGGATTATTGAAAGTTGTCAAACCGCCAGTATTCAATTTTTGGGGGATTGGGTCGTAGGCGGGGACGTGCTCATTACCGGCACCATCGGGTGGTACGATTACTCCTTTGCCAAACCGGATCGTGTTAACGTTGTCGCTGTCAATGCATACGAGGAAAAACATATCCCAGGATTCACGTGGCTCGATGCGGATTTCGTCAAGTGGGGGGTGCCAGATCGGGACGTGAGTGCCTCTTACAACAAAGAATTCAACGAACGTTTGAAATATCACTCAGATTTTCTACCACCAGCACATCGAACAACAGTCGTAGTGACACACATGGTGCCCTTCCTCGAGGGCGTTACCTATAAGGGAGAACTAAAATGGGACTTCAGCTGTGCATTCATGGGGAGCAAAGAATTAGGAGATAGTATCATGCAACACGCTCTACAACTCAATATCACACACGTTCTCTTTGGTCACACGCATGTCCCCCAGAAGTTCGCCATGGGGGGGATTCGATGCCGGTGCCAACCTTTTGGTTTTTTTCCCAAACTGGACGCCGACGAATCAAACTTGCGAGACATCGTACAGCGTACCGTCCAAGTTATTGATGTATAATTTTTTCGATGTTTTTGTCTTGCCTTTTTTTCTTGCAGTACAATCTAGCAGAGAGTTTTAGCTAGATGATCAATTATTTATAGTCAAATAATTTGACTACTTCATAATAATTGATAAAAGGTGCATCTAAGCGAGGAAGAGTAACAAAGATTCTCTAAAAATTGCACGGAATGAGTCCCGACGTACTCAATATCTTTCCAAACTTATATTATCTGTTTTGGAATCAGTCAGATCGACTGCGGGGCAAAATTCTATTCCTGCAATGGCATCAATGAGTTTTTCTCATCTTTTACAACATATTAGAGCATCTTCCATCTATCCAGACTATACTTCTATGAAAACGAATGTCCTCGCGTATCACTTGAAGAAAATGATTTTAGAGGGGTGGATTATGCAGGTCAAACCTGAAACACTCCCTAATCCTGAAGAGGACGGAAAAAAGCAATATTCATTTTATTCCATCACGGATCAAGGGAGGACCGTTTTTGCAGAGATGCCATCTACCAATTTGAAGGAAATAACGGAAAAGGTTGATAATTGGAAACGAAACGCCATCGGACATCTTGTTCACTTTGAAGAAGGAGCCGGGGATGCCATACTGGCATTAGAAAAATTAGTCGAATGTATTAAAGACCTATTTTTGAAAGATAAAAACCCAGATGATCGAGTTATTGAAATTTTGACCTCTCTTGAGAAACTGAGAAGTGGGGG
>MBAA01000210.1:1942-5758 GCA_001940655.1 Promethearchaeota archaeon CR_4 | reverse complement strand
GGATTGGAGAGGGGGGAGGATGGCCACCCAGAATACGCGGAAGAAATTCTCCTTACTTTGAAACAATTTTTGGAGGAACAGAGTGAAAATTTTCGGAGCTACCTGCAAACCTTCAACCTGCAACCAATTTTATCTGAAATGGGGGAAATGTTGCGACGCATGCTGATCTCACTCCGGAGTGCGCAGACAAAATTGCCCGGGGAAAAAGAGTCGAAAAAGGGATTTTTACAAGCATTTCGAAGAACACGCGAAGAAAAATTAGAGCCGTCACAGAGTAGGGAAATCGGGGAATTTTTCGCGCAGGTCTACAATGATATTCGGCGGCTCTCGCAGCGAAAGGACGAGAAAAAACTCTTCATCGATGTTTTTTTTGGTATGATTGACCAACTCGAGTGGCCAGATAAAAACGTGCTAATGGCAAAATATAATCCAATCCTTGAGTCTGGTTTAGGTTTCAACGAGGCGTCGAGTGAATATTATTAGGAAAATGATTCTAACACGGAGTCATCTAAATCAGAAACTTTAACTCCCGCTTGGTACTCCAAGCGATAGATTATGTGGGATTTTACAAAGTGGTCGTCTGGGGAAGTTGCACTCGCCAAACATATTCTTTCCGACCCTGAGGATGAGATCAGTAACACCACGCTGTTAAAGTGGGCGGGTTATTATCGACTCAGCACAGAAAGTGCCAAATCTTTATGTCAACAACTATCCCTTGCCCCTATCACGAACGGGTGGAATGCACGTAAGAAAAATGGCACGGTCCTTCAAGTAATTAAAAAATATTCCCCCCGGTTTGCTATCCTTAACGGGCGAGAGGACGTGGCGCACACTCACCTGCGCCTCATGCAAGAAGCCCCAAAATATGACATCCCCTTAGACATTTTCAACTTGCACGATTTCACCGTACGGAATGACCACCTCGAAGGTCCCGTTTCTCTTCAAGACCTATGGCGATATAGAGCAATCTTCGTGAGCGCTCCCGAACCCCTTGCATCCGATGCTGCACCCGTGGATCGCTTTATCTACAAGATTTGGGAACTTGTCGAAACCGCAGGGTCACCCGTCATCCCTAGTCGACAAGCGGACTGGATTGCCCGTGATAAGATGGAAGGCACGGCATACCTTTGGAAAAGTAGAATCCCGTCCCCCCTCACTCTCACTACCACGAGCATTGCCCACGCGCTGGATTTCGTCCACGAGTGCCGCCAGCGAGGCCGGTCGGTCGTGTTAAAACCGCTAGGGAAGGGTGGTGGGTGGGGAGTAACTCGAATCCCAATAGATTGGTCTGACAACCAAATATTGGACCTCCTGGGAAAATACAAGTGGTGGTATGGCGCGGGTTTGTTATATATGCAGGAATTTGTCCCGAACATTGGACACGATAAACGGGTCCTCATCCTCGGAGATATCACCTTAGGAGTCGAGGACCGTCTCGCTGGAACAGAGGGAGAAAGCTGGGTATATAACATATCAAAAGGGGGAAAAGGCCTCGCAGGCGAGATTACTCCCGAAGAACACACGCTCGCTCGTCATGCAGCGGAAGCCTGCAACCAGTTCTTTGTCGGTGTCGACCTTCTCCCTGGGGCGGATCACCAATCATATGTCCTTGAAGTGAATTCCAACCCTGGTTTTTCCGGGTTCGAACAATATGTAGGTGTGAACGTAGCAGCGTCCTTACTCCGCTACGTTGCACTTTTTGGGGCCCCTCGAGGAACAATGAAATGCAACATGAATGAATGAATTCCCCTAGAAGTTTTGGAAGCGAGCATCCCGTCGATATTCGTGAATCGCAATACAAAAATCGACCAGTAAATTTCCTTTGAACAGAGTATAATTGACCGCAGCATCAGACAGCATCCACCGTATGTCTCCTGCTGTGAAATCTCG
The DNA here is from genome assembly GCA_001940655.1 of Promethearchaeota archaeon CR_4. Lineage (GTDB taxonomy): Archaea > Asgardarchaeota > Lokiarchaeia > Sigyniarchaeales > CR-4 > CR-4. The sequence goes on along the minus strand of MBAA01000210.1, from coordinate 3,868 downwards.
CAAGGGTTTTTTGAAAATCACTTTCTGACCGTTCACTGTTTCAACGCAACCTTGCCCACAGATGCGGAGCCTACCGGTTTGCCGGGCTCGATTAGGATTTCGGGAACCCTGTAAGACTAATATGTGGAGCTGTTCGGGTGATAAATCCTGCTTGCATTTCACACATTTAGCCTTTACGAAAATGTTGGGTTCTCCTTGAAGCTTCAACCACTGTGATTTAAGCATCTAGCCTTACCTGCATACATTCTCAGAGGGAGCTCTTAACATCTTTCAGCGAAGCAAATAATATAATCGAGATTCTGGATCTCGGCGGATATCCGACACTAATACACTACACAGGGTGGAATAGCATCACCCAAGAGGGCAAATCTCCATCACATCTTTGTTTCCGGAACAGAAAAGCCCCTTCCAGACTTTTCATATGTTCCGCTTCGTCATACCATATTTGTCGAAACTACATATAAGCTCTAGTCTTTCGATTGTATTGGGTTTTCTATTAGCTCATATTTCAAGAAAAAAGAATATCTAGAGAAAATTGCCTGATCAATATATTTACGGCACTATTTCTTAGAGTTCGAATAAAATTTTAGTGATCTTTTAGGATTTTTTCTTTTCCTATGTTCTTCTCCATCTTTGACGTTTCTCCTTCTTAATTCACTATGTAAGCGGGATTATTCTATTATTAAATGGAAAATAACATAATTCTAGGAAAAAAACAGATTAATAAGAAGCAAGATGATTCCTGCATTTGATCAGATCAAGGAGATGGTAAAGTTATTTCACCTAAGTGACTCTAAATAACCTCTTTTAACACTTTATTATGTTTCGAATATTAAACTTCGTTTGAGTGAAATAATATTACCGTTTTTATTAGACCAAACGTTTCAAGCATTTAATTGAAAAAAAATACTTCCAGATTTGAAGCACCCTATGCCTGAAGTCCGTAAACGAGCGATCGAGATTTTAGACCGTATTATCGCATTTGTTAAAGGAAAAACGATGCTGGGAGAGTTGGTAACGGATGATGTTAAGGAAGACGCTAAATCAAAGAAAAATGTAACGGATAAGGGCGTACCGTCGCTTGAACCTGCTAACGGAGCATATAACGACTTTGAGGCGGTGACCGGCAATAATGCTTTCCGAGTGTTGATCTCCACTGTGTTAAGCGTCCGTAACCGGGATGAAGCCACGCTAGTTGCCACCAAAGAACTATTCTCGGCACTCCCAACGCCGGAGGCCATCCGGGATGCCCCCCGCGAGAAAATTGAGCAATTAATCCGGAAGAGTGGCATGTATAAGACCAAAGCTGCCCGGGTACAGGAAATTTCGCGCATCATCCTAGAACAGTACGCTGGCGTGGTACCTCACGATATGGATACTCTAATGTCCTTACCAGGTGTTGGACGAAAAGTAGCGAACTGCGTCATGGTGTATGCGTTCGCCGAACCAGCCATTCCGGTCGATACCCACGTCCATCGCATCGCGAATCGCACGGGTCTCGTCACAACAAAAAGTCCTGAACAAACGGAAGAAGCTCTCACTAAATTATACCCACGTAACCGTTGGCTCGATGTGAACGAGGCATTTGTCCTTCACGGAAAACAAATATGCAAACCTGTTGGCCCACTCTGCAATCAATGCCCTATCGAAGCTCTCTGTGACAAAAGAATAGAGGTTCTCACTAAAAAGAGCAAAAAAGTGCCAAAAAAAGCCAACCTTGAACAATAAAAGCATGATTGGTGGGGCGTAGAGCAGGCAAGGGCGACATCAAAGAAAAGAGGGGAGAGGGAAATTTTTTCGACGGTTTGCCTGCGGTAGCCCTATATTCATCCTTTTTCAAATAATATAAAGGCAAGTGGTGGGATCTGAATTTCTAACGCACTGAATTCAATTTCGGGGCACCTGTTACTAAGATTCCTAGACGAT
>MBAA01000210.1:0-1915 GCA_001940655.1 Promethearchaeota archaeon CR_4 | reverse complement strand
TTTGGAGAAAATGTATAGTCGCTCCTAAATAAAACCATTGGGCGTAGTTCGCTGGGCGATCAATATTTCAACAAGACGATCGTGTGTTTCGGGGTAATCTTCCAAGAGATCGGCAAATTGCTCAAGAGTATCCAGTTTCTGGGCAAAACGTCTCTCTAATTCATCCTCTACCTCTGCTGGATGGTAGGTAATGCGAAAGAGCGCCGCGGTAGCATCCTGAATAATTGAAATTTGGTCAATCAAACTGAGGAGGTCGTCAAGAAACGCTCCACGCTCGTCTTCGCTAAGTGGAACCCGCTTACCCCCGTCAATGCTGATGATAGCAGTTTCAACTGTATGAAGGACTCGGGATATGTTATACTCCAAACTTCGATAGAAATAAGCCCAGCGGAGAAATCCAAAAGACAAGGCGTTCCGAGTGACTTGTTGACTGATTTCTTCTAAGATTTTGCCAGCATCAGCGGTGACTTCAGCCCAGTATTGATCTCGTTTCGGGTAAAATGCGGTACCGAGACGCGGGACAATCGCTACCCATCGCTCGTCTGTGATCCCATAGTAGACTACACCAAAACGCCGATAAAATCCCAAGATACTTTTCGGTGCATCCGGATGCCAAGCGGCCTCTGCACCTAGTGCAAATCCGTAAATGGAACATTCAGGAGGCGCCCCATAGGTGACCCAGTTCGTAGTAATATATCCTAAAGCACCTTCATTAGCAGCGATTCGCCCGTGTAGACGTAAGTTAGGATGATGTTGGGAGTATTGGGGAATGTCCGGGGCTCGCACGCAGCACTGAGTTGCAGGTCCCGCGATGACTTCGAAATGTTTGTCACGAAAAAATCTATAATAGGGATAAGCACGGAAAAAACCAACTGCATCGGGGAGAATGTATGAACCGAATTGCCCCCGTAAATGAACGGGAATGGATTCTAATTCTGACGCGGAGTATTTCTGATCCCCGACACGCACCCAATCTAATCGATCCCCGCTTGGGGTACGTTGGTTAAATTCGGGATCATAATCGCTTACTCCAGATGGAAATTGCTTTGTTACATCGTAATCCCAGTAGAGAAATACTAGAGTTCCCTGTTGTAGGAAATCGAGTATATAGGGAATAGTTAAGGTCATATCCGACCACGCGAAAGGAATCTTGCCCTTGGCACGGATGTAGCGGGCAATCTCGGCGAGGAACTTCCCATAGAGCTCTCCACGGGCATAATCAGCGCCTTTCGGGTGGCCATTAACAAATTTCGCACACTGGGGACAAACCCCGAGTGAAAAATGCTCGCTCCCACCTACGTGTATGAAACGCCCAGGAAAGACCGCGCATACCTCATCATAGAGCTTTTTCGAGAGGGTTAATGCGGCGGGATTGGACGGGCACAATTCGAGCTCAGTTCCGCGTGGGTTTTCCACGAGGCGCTCGTAAGCGGCATCAGAGAGCAACCACCGGAGGTGGGACATTGATTGGTGAAGAGGGATAACCTCCAAGAAGAGGCGATCTGCTTCGGCAAGTAATTCTTCGAGTAGGGGGGAAAAAAGGGCGTTTGGTGAAACTGCCTCGGCATGCTCTTGAAAAGGAAGCTTGTCTTCGAGCTCTATTAACACGGTATTTAATTTCCACTCCGCAAAGCGGTTGAACAAGGATTTATAGTAGTCTACGCTCTGATATTGTCCTTTCAAGTCAACATGCGCTCCCCGAAGCTCCAGAACAGGCCAATCGTGGACTATGAGGCACGGTACTTGCGCGGGGGGTACTTGGCGAAGAATTTGGAGGAGAGTTTGGACGCCGTAAAAGGTTCCTCGGGGAGACGCGCCCAAAACCACCACACACTCTGCCGTGATTGAAAGCCAATATTCCTCCCCTGGGAAATACTTGCGATTTGCGGTCTTCGTACCAAATTGAACCTCGTTT
>MBAA01000196.1:10816-11558 GCA_001940655.1 Promethearchaeota archaeon CR_4 | reverse complement strand
TGGTGTTCTCTTGTCGTCGCTACTAAGTCTCTTGTCAGGATTTACTGGCGTTTGCTGACAAAGAATTAATAGCGACTACAGAATTTTAGTTGCTAACTGTGGAAAAATTAAAGATTAAAACGTGACTTTAATGTCTTTTATTTTAGCCTCTATTTCCTTTGCCAACGATCTTAATTTATCTTGCTCTTTCTTGAACGCATCGACAATCTCACCGAGGTTTTTGCCGGAATCCTCTAGTGTATTGCGTAATTTATCTGTGGATTGCTGATTCTTGGTTTCAATTCCCGTAAGGAGGTCGTTAACGTTCGCATTCAAAGTTTTGATTTTAGTGCTCTGAGTATTGAGACCTTGGGTAAGATTGCTCCCTAGTGTGGCAAATTCTCCGAGTTTTATCAAGGTAACACTTACAATTTGCTCGATTTCATTTAGTTTCTCAGCAAATCTTTCCTGGAGGTGAGTTCCAAGAATTTGGGGAACATCTGTAGAGAAGGTGGAAAGAGTGGCACCAACATTACCCGATCCTTGCTCGAATTTTTCCGTTAGTTCCGTGGTTGATTCTTCCAAAGCTTGCAGGGGTTCCTTGAGTGCTCCTTCAAATTGTTGCTGCACGCGAGTCAATCCGTCATCCACGGCCCCTTTCATACTTTCCATGACCTCAACTAGCGGATCAATCCCCTTGATAATCGCATTTTTCGTGTCTCCCATCCACTCTTCGAGGTGGGTGGTGAGAGTTTTGACAAAA
>MBAA01000196.1:8835-10809 GCA_001940655.1 Promethearchaeota archaeon CR_4 | reverse complement strand
CTAACGATTTAATACCGCTTTGGAACCCTGCTACAGCAGGAGCGAGGGGCGATACTCCGGGAATTGGTTGGAGGATTGCTTTCTTTTGCCCCTTTTCTCCAATTGCCTTGGCACCTTCAGCCCAATTCTCGGCGAGTTCTTTGACGTATGATTGGTTTTTCTTGTGCCCAGCCTCCACGATAGCTTGTACTGCCTTGAAAAAATGGACTTCGTCCGGAGGTTCAACAACAAAATCGACCTCATGCCACTCACTCGACGTGCCATGCGAAAGATCATTCAATCGAAAAGCTCGAAATCCCAGATCATCCTGATTTTCGAGGAGGGTGTGGTCGAACACAATGGCTACTGCCTTACGATTGGCATCATTCTGCCAGTAGAGATGATTTTTTACGTCGACTTGGGACAAGAATGCTTTCTGTCCTGGGTGACTATGGTACCACGAACAGGCGAATAAACCCTTACTCGCATACATATTATGTAATCTCTCAAATAAAGCGATATCATCGGCTGTCCAAGCGACTTCAATGCTCTTGCCGTGCGAAATTGGGAGTGCCTCGTGTATGATCACATCTTTTCCTTCAATTTTTCCCATGCAGACCCCCAGAACGTTCTCCCATTGGGAAGAATTCATTTTATTCGAGGCAAAGCGCAGCACGTGCATTAACATGGTTTGATAAGCCCCGGACTTAAAGACCACCTTTCCCTCGCCCGAGAATTTCTTTTGTTTTTTGTCCATAGTCTGCCCCATGTTATTTCCCTCCCTTCAATTTCAGCACATCCTCTTTAATGCTGGCAAGGACAGTAGAGAATTTTTGCAGGGTGCTGGTTATATCCGCTTGTTCCCGTTTCAGATCGGTTAAAGATTCTAAGGGTTTTTTGACCCTTTCCTTCACTAGGTCTTGGAGTCCCTTGTCGTTTTTGTCAAGTTGTTTCCCAAGCGCGTCTTTCTTGGTAGACACGTTGGTAATTAGATTCCCCAAACTTTGATCTTGTATCTGGACATTTTTCTGGATTTCTTTCAAATTTGCGAGCACTTTTTCGAGATTTCCAAGAGATTCTCCAACCTTCGTCTTCAGTGCTGCCATCTGGGGGTTTAATTTTTCAGACACGATTTTATCGATGTCAACCTTGAGTTGAATCGGGATTTGTTTCAAATCTGCTATTGCAGTCGTGGCTTTCGCCGTGAGAGATTCAAAACGGTTATCCACGAACTCTTCTACGTTAGCAATCTTTTCCCCGACTTGATATTTGAACCAATTAACAATATTTTGGATTCCCCTATTCATCAACTCCCTTAGTCCCGCAATAGCTTGGAGGATTTTACCATTGCCTTCCACTAATTTCGTTGAAATTTCTTGAGACCAAGAAACTAGAAATCGGGAGAGAGGGATCATAAAATCCTCCCCAAGACTCGCCATGCCTTCCTTGAACGATTCAATAATTTTGGAGGGGTTTAGATCGGGAATGGTTGCTTGTAGTGCATTCTTACCGGGTATTTTCAGGTCTCCGAAGACATCAGGTATTTCATTGATTTCGAGAATGACTGGCATCTTCATGTGAAGGTTGTCGATGAGTTGTTTAATTCCTTCTTTGTAAAGGTTAAGGTCTGACGGAGGTTTGATTACCGATGGAACCTCGTGAAAGTCCGAGCGTTGACCCGCCTGGACATCATTAAGGCGAAAAATCTTGAATCCGAGATTCCCCTCTTCCTGGAGGTGCACGTGGTCGAAAACAATGGCAATGGCGAGGGGATTGACAGTTTGCCAATACAGATGATTGCGCACGTCCACGGTTGAAAGGAATAAATCCAATCCTGGGTGGGTGTGGAACCACCCAATTGTGAAGAGTCCCGATTCAGCAAACGCCGCGTCAACCAGTGAGAAGGCTACGTAATCTTCCGCAGAAAAGGTCACTTCGATAGACCCCCCATGACTAATGGGAATCATGTCGTGCACGATGACGTCATTCCCCTCA
>MBAA01000196.1:5249-8785 GCA_001940655.1 Promethearchaeota archaeon CR_4 | reverse complement strand
CGCCATCGAACCCCACCGCAATGCATGGACTAGCATTTTGAGGTAAACTTGCGGCTTGATGATGACTTTGCCTACCGGTTTGAAAGTAGCCTTTACCATAACTAAACCCCACATCAGAGGGATAACATATAAAAAAAGCTTAGCCCTGAAAGTTTTTATTTATTCGTCTTGATAGCCGCCATTTTTTATTGAGATCGTAAAAGCCTTTTGTTGTTAAATTTATACCCGGATTCACCTGTTTGCAGGTAGATTGAAATATATTAATTCTATTGTTCTAATTTTCAAGGATTATTCCACACGCTACAAGAATTTCCCTCGACACGGCCTCATATTTAAAATTCGAGAACGATCCAAGGAGGAATCCTTGTCTACAGCGATGGTTTGAGAAAATATAATTACTATCCGAGAGAAATTTTAAAATATCTGCTATCAACCAACATTAAATTAAAGAACTTACTGGAAAGAATGCAAATCTCCTCCGAGAGGTCAAACAAATGCCTATCTCTATTGCAGAAATCAGCGCGAGCATCATGGCATTAATTGCGGGACTCCTCATTTTAATTATTGGAGCAATCCTCTATCAGAAATGGAAGGAAAAAAAACAGACACCAACTCTTTTCTTAACCATAAGTATATTCGCTTGGGTTGGCGCTTGCTGGAGCGCGATGGGAATTTATACTCTCGCAGAGTTCGCTACCGAAATTGCAATCGTGTTACAAAAATGTGTCTATTCCTTCGTCCTCCTCGGGGGAATGATGATGTTCCTCTTTGGTACTCCAACGTTTTACCATTTTAAATCTAAAATATGGACTTATCTGTATGTCATTCTCGGGTGCGCATTCATCATATTGGTTTGGATGATGGATTCCGTAGACGTGAGATATTTTCCAGGATATGACACATATCCACTACTTTCAATTAAAATCGAATATAGCATTTTTCTCGTGCTTTACCTAGTGCCGCTTTTAATCGGGATACCGATTCTTGCTTTACGCACCAGCAGAAGAATCAATGAACGACTCTATTCTGTTGGGTACCGCTTCATTGCCTACGGGACTCTAGACATCTTGGCAGTATTTGTCGTTGATGCGTTATCTACCGTAGCGCAAGGAATGAACTTAATATATGCGATCCTGCTCAACCTCACGTGGATTTTCCCCTTAATCGCAGCATTCTTTTGTTACATTGGTTGGACGCTCCCCAATTGGTTTCGATCTATCATCAAAAAGAACTAACCATTGTTCGAAGAAGTTCGCTAAGTATTCAAATTTATCATAAAAACAACGAGACCTCAAATATAAAAAACAATCGCACGGCATATCGCATAATCTGTGCTCTGATTCTCCGTCTCTTCGGGATAGGATTGATTTCTATTAATATTGAAAATTATGAAAGAAAATCGGAAACCGCTATCCCCATCGAAACTCCCTAAGGTGCATCCATTGCGTCCTTGGAATGGAATTACACTTGGAGTGGCCCAGACGAAGAAGAATTCGCCGATGTGGTAGTGGATGAGAATGGAAATCCTTCTCACGGCGTATGTTAACTATTGGGGTTTAGATGTGAATCGAAAAATTAACGATGGAATTAATGATGGAAAAAAGGAAGAATTTATTCTGGAAAGATAATCAATTTTATGGTGTCACTATTGTGGAATCGCAGTACTTGCATACTATAGATTTCCCCGTTTTACACGCATCGACAAATTCTTGGGTGAGAGGGGCACTACAATAAGGACATTCCCCCAGCGTTAGGGAAGTGCGAATGTCGAGGAATTTTTGCTGCCCGAAAAGGAGTTGTTCGCGGCGTAAAACAACGCGAATCTGGTTTTCGATCTCAGCTAGCAATGAAGTGGTCGCCGGGGCTTCAGACCCCGCGGTTTCGACCTCCAGAGTTTGCGCTCTCCCGTTTAGGATAATATGAACCGTCATTTGCTGCTCGCGAAGTTTCGTGATCCCGTAAAACCATGCCTCGCCCACCCGCTTGTCCCCGTTATACTCTTTAAAGACGAGCTTGATGTCATGCTTGCTCACCTCCCCCAGAGCTAGGGCGAAGATGTGGGCGGAGTGCTCTGGACGAGCGATGGGGAAGATTTTTCGATCCACGCGCGGCAATTGGGCGTGGATATTTTTCAGGCGCGCGATGTTAGCGTCCTCTTGCGTGAAGAACATCGGGCAGGATACCTCAATTGTTTGAGGATTCATTGTTACCGCGTGGGGGTGGTCCGTTGGATCTAAATAGCTCAAGGTGGCATTGACGGGACTCGCCATGCAATTGATGGGTTCCAAGTACAGGGATAAGGTTTTTTTCTCTCCGGCTCCTAGCCGCGAGATGAGGACGGCGTCTCCCCGGCGCGGATATGGCGGCTCGTGGGCGACCCAGATGAGAGCCTCGGGGAGATCCATCACGATCTTCAAGTTCGTGAAGACGCTCTTGGACCGGTTTTCAAGGCGAATCTTGAAGCGGATTTGCCCCCCGAAAAATTCATGACCACGCGAGATGGTGACGTCTTCGTTCGCTTCTGGGTTTCTATCGTTCGAAAGATCAAAAGTGTGAATTTTAGGGATTCCCGATTCTGCCGTGACTTCCATATCCGATAAGGGCATTTTATCCGATAGTTGGCCATTCGAGGATATAACCTGTTTTGGAATAGTCTGATTGTTCGATGAATAGGGGAATTCACCTCGGAAATCCTTGGCGTATAATTTTGGGAATTCAAACGTGATAATTCCCTGACAGATCCCGAGAGGTAATAGAAACACGAAATTAATTGGAAATCTGGAAGTTGACCCTGCGAAAACGAATATTGGTAAGATCGAAATGTAAAAAATTAGAATTGCTAATTTTGCATACCATTTTGCCCCATCGGGAATTGGACTTCCGCGAAGGATCGCTCTATGCGTTTTCAAGCTCGAAGAGAAAGTTAGCAATGTCGGAATTATGACTTGTATCGGAAGACCAAATGCCAACAAAAGAACATAATAATTAGGAAGAATCAATTCTGCATAGAGCGGATATAAATATCCAAGCGGAAAATCTCTATATGGAGGGGCATAGGAACTTGGCCCCCACCAGAAGGGAAGAATGATCACGATTATAATTTGGCCTAATTGGAGTAATAATCGAAAAAACCATAGTTTTTGAGAAAACTCTGACTTTGTGGGTGTCTGAAACGAGAGAATTCCATGTATAATTATAATCGGCAGTAATCCCATCCCCATCAACAATGAAAAATAAAATGGGTTAGGATTTTGAATATACGGAGAAAATCCGTAATATGGTATTACGATTATCATACTCGACAGCCAGATAAGACTGATGACATTCATTGCTGACAACCAGAGAGGTCGTTGCTTTCCATTTCCCGTCTTCACTGTAGTCCATATGATGGCACATAATTCGAAGCAAATGTAAAGGGGAATAAAAGAAGGCAGTGTTGGGTATGACGGCCATAAAAAAATAGCATTTCTTAATAACCAAATCAGAACATACAATAGGGCACCCTCGTATGCAAGTAAACCTAAACGTAATGATAC
>MBAA01000196.1:0-5241 GCA_001940655.1 Promethearchaeota archaeon CR_4 | reverse complement strand
TTTTTAAAGGAAACTCTAAATTTCTTCCATTAATCGACATTTTGCTATACCTCCTCAAAATCCTGTGGATTCTCTCTGTTTTGGAGTTTTTCTAATTCAGTCTCTAATTCGTGTAGTAGATTTGATAGCGCGATTTTTTTACTCTCATACGTATCATTGTCGATAGCACCGGCAATGTATCCGTCCTCCAAAGAATGAATATCCGTATTCAATTCGTTGATACGTTCCTGTACGTTTTGGCGGTGTTGTGCGCGCTGTATGCGCGTTTCATCCTGTACTTGTGCGTACTCAAGAGCTTCTCTCTTCGGTAGGTCGAGTATAGGTTGGGCATCAGGTGGATATTTGAATCCCAAGATATTGAAAGATTCTAAGGTCAACCCGTAATGCAGGAAATCGTCTGTAATCTTTGCCAACATGGCATTAGCGATTCGCTCCCGAGATTCCGCGAGGATTGCAGTTAGTGTTAGATTTTGGAAAATGTCTCGGAGACTCGTATGCAACACTCCCTTTATCCAATTCTTCAGGTCTTGAACATTCCACTCGCGACCTCCCCCTACCAAGTCAGTAAAGAACGTGCCCACGTTGGAGATTCGTAATTTTAGGTCTCCGAACAAACCGATTAAAAATCCATCTTTCGTGGGAATGCCCGCATTCTCTGGAATGCCCCAGGGGATGGGGATCATAGCAGTGTTAAACCAAATAATTTCTGTACCTTTGACACGGCTTTCTTTATTTAACGTGTAGACGCCACCCGCAAACTCCCCGCACAATTGTCCCCGGTCGTAGAAGAGCGCTTTTTCATAATCTTTGACTGCAAAATATCGTTTCTGTTTGATATTGTCCCCCGTTTTTGGAAAGATGTACATTATTAGCGGATTCGACTCATTCTCGCCGTCTCGTGACCACGCGATAATTTCTGAATCTTGATTCGTCATTCTCGAGTATCCACTCCTATGTTGGTTCGCGGGAACTAACTAAATACCACATTTCCCCGTGAAGGTATGAAGAAGAATATCGTAATATCCCTCTCTTGGTGAGTTTCTGCAAAATTTCAATGATTTTACTTTCAGGCCAATTCATTTTCATGGTAATATCTGCTAACGTAAATTTTTGTAATTGGAGCGCAATCGATACTACTTCCTTTTCATCAACCAGGAGGTCCCGACTGGTCAATTGGATTACTTTCAACTGCGTTCCATCGTTTCCTTTAAAAGTCCTGATGCCCGGAATGTAGTTATTTGAAATCGATTGCACGATGGTTTCCAACTGCTCAATGGTAAATTGCAGGTCGGGACGAGTATTTTGAAGCTGTTGATAGAGTGTCAGGAGGGGAATAAAGTCTGGTTTCGGCCCTAGGAAATGGGAATCCTCTCCATTTATCGAGATCTGAAGTGTATTTAATACAAGAGTTCGAAGCTCTTCTAGATGTTGTTTATCTATCGGATTCTGGAGAATTTGGGCGAATATCGTTGGAGTCAGATCATTTGCAATTAGGGAATCTAGGTTCGCTTCTGAGAGATTGTGGGAACTAACAGAAACAGTTGAGCGTAAACGGATAAAGTGGATCAATTGGCGTGTTTCCACCTGCAATGTATGAAGTTGTACATCGATCCAGATATCCTCTCTGGACACTAACCCCTGACCAAATTTAGCATTGATCGCCGATATGAGGGAAATTTGATTGACAATTAGCGAATTGAAGAAAAAAATTTCTGCGTAAACTTTGGTTTCTTCCACTTTAGAGATTTTGGGGGCTTTTTCCCCGTATCTCTTTAGCACATACTGACTCAGGGGATTGGGAGGTAAATTCCCGACTAATTGGTGACCAGATTTTATTTGTTTTATGATGTCCCCAATATTTTCTTCCAAACGTGGGTCCTTCATATTCAAAATTATCCCAAGCTCCTTGCTCAAATCGATCATTAATCCATCTATCTGTTTGAGGATTTTCTGATGAAGAGGGGCAATTCCCGCGCTTAACTTCGAAAATTCCTGAGGAATTTCAATACCATCAAGCAGGTTCTTGGGGAGAATTTCGACTGGTTGCACGCTTGCGCTTCCCCCACTCGCCTCTTCATATACTCGTAATCCCAAATTTGAGACTTTCCATCGGGGGAGAACTTGATTTTTCAACGTGAATCGCTCCACTTGCTTCAAATTTTCGAGTTGGAGGAGGACGTTCTTCGTAATACGCATAGAAATTCCCATAGATTCACTGATCTCGCGCATACTTGCAGGAGTTTCTCGTACTCCAACCAGGTATCCCAGAACTTGTATAATACTTTGGAGACTCTTGGGAAGCTCTCGCGGAGAAGGTTTATTTGGCAGAGTTAACCCACACCTCTTTGGGAATCTCGTTCTTTACTTGAATTCATCCTTTGTACTATTGGATCATAGCATATCGCACAGACAATTACACCATAAGTAATCAAAATTGTTAAACCAAAAAAAGGCGAATAAATGTTGTAAATTCCTACGCTCAAGATCAACAATCCAATAAATCCCCACACAAGCAACATGAAAATTCCCACATAGAACCTACCTCGTGGCTTTGGAATACCTCGTTTTGCACATCGATGGCAGTAAAAATTGTTGCGTTGTGCTTGTTCCGCGGTAACAAAACGACCACAATACGTACACCAAGGCATTAGAAAGTCCTCCTAATTTTTTTTTACTCGAATTAAACTCCAGACTGTACTAACTACATTTCAAATGAAATATAAAAATGTTTCCAAAATGAAACATTTTCCCTTTTCTAAAAATTTCGCCGAGTAAATACTCGAAGTGAAATGTATAATCGCTCATCCCTAAAAATAAGAATCTAATAACTCAGGGGTAATTCTCTCGGAAAAAAGAGTTAGAGTGCGATTAATTAACTAGAATCGCGTCTAATGGAAAATTTTTGTTCGCCAAAAATATATCTCAATCACATTCCTGCTCAAAATTCAATGGGTACACCTTTACTGCTCTCAAAGTAGCGCTTGCATAACTCATACACGCGGAAATGCATTCTATTGTTAATCTCGGGAAGTTCCATAAGATATCTGATTTCATTACCCCTAAACGCGCAAATCTAATCGCAAAAGGAAAAAAATTTGAATAAAGTACGGATCTCTATCCTGTGGAAATTTTCAACCCGTTTTACAAGAGCCGATCCAGAAATCGAGATCGCTGGTTGCTCATCGGAATTGGCGGTGGGGGCGACATTTACGGGTGCCTCCCACTCAAGTGGAATCTCGAACAGATCGGTTTCGAAGTGCATCTCGGGTCCCTGACCTGGGAGCGGGATGTGGTCGATCCGAAGTCCGTTCCCCGGCGCGTGACAGATCTGGAACACGTTGAATTAATCGGAGAGTATGGTGCCATTGGTAATGCGAATACGTGCCTCGAGAAATTTTGCTTTCAAGGAGCCCTCCTCTCCTCACGCCTGAAGGGGGAAAAAGTCTTTTTCGTGGATATCAACGGCGGGCCCTCGGGTGTCAGGGTTGCAATTAACGCCTATTGTACCCGCTTTGACATCACGGGGGTAGTAGGCCTTGACGTTGGTGGGGATGTCATTGCCACGGGGCAGGAACCCGGCCTGGAAAGTCCCCTCGCGGACGCCACTATGCTTTCCGGAATAGCTCAGATTGACCCGAAATACCGGGCGATCATCGGGATCTTCGGCATGAACGCGGACGGGGAATTAACCCAACCGGAGTTACTGCTACGATTCTCCACCATCGCTCGAGAGGGTTATCTTGGGGCGATCGGGCACGGACCGGCAGCCTTTGCTCTCCTGAAGGAAGTACTGAACGATGACAAACACGTCACGGAGGCTTCTCGCCAACCATTACGGGCTCTCGCCGGGGAAATAGGACAAACGAGGATCCGTAATGGTCACCGGCGTGTGGATATCAATTTACTTCTGACCATCACGTTTTTGTTCGATGCTCGAAAAATTTTCCCCCTCTGCCCCATCGCCTACGAGATTCGCGATGCGGAGAGCATTACGGAGGTAGACCGGCGCATCCGGACTAAGTTTGGCATCGGCACGGAATATAATCCGTAACGAGCTTTAGTTTTTACTGGCAACGGGCGTGCTCTGGATTTTTCCCAACTGTCGTTTCAATTTCTCTACGCGCTTCTGGTCCCCGATCTTAGAAAAAATGGCGATAGCGTCCTGGAGCCCCTCGATCTGGTCCTTCAGGTCGACTTTCTTCATCGAGTCTAACGCCCATTCGATGTTGACGAATGCCGTGTCGAATTTCCCAATGCGAGCACTTATCACGGCAAGCCGTTCTTGGGCGAGCACTTGCCGCTTGATTTGGGTTTTGTTGCGTGTGGCGCGGGTATTACAATCTAAAGCATCTCGATAGTGGGTGGTAGCTTCGAGCGTTGCGCCGGCGAGGAAGTTCATCTCAGCGAGGAGCAGGTGGAGGGTCGAGAGGTATTCGTGGATGAGCTCTTGTTGGTCTTTTTTCTCCCGGCGTTTAAGCTCAGAAGGAATATGTGTTAACGCTGTTCGGAATTGTTCAATCGCTTGCTCGGCGTGTTTTTTTCGTTTGGCTTCGTCGAATTTCTTAGACTGGAATGCCCGCTCGTACTCCTCTACTGCAGTAGAAAAAAAGTACTTGAATTTCTTGTCGGAAATAACCCAGACTCCTGTAGAAATGTGTGTCACTTGGCAACTTTATCCTGGCGACTCCAGAGAAAGCAGATCCATAGGATTATCATCGGCGAATTCGAGACGGCTGGTCTTGTCGAGGTCCAATTTATATTTCGGGATATTAGTCGGAAGTCGCGGTAAATTATTCCGTTTCGCCACTTGGGAAAGGATTCGTCCTACTTTGTCCACCCGGACGTTTATTCCGTAGTTTGTCTTAAGGACAGTATTGATCTTATAAGAAGACAGGATAATGGTGCGAGAGATTTGTTTTTGAACCAGTAATGTAATGGCTTTCTTAACAGATTCTTTCAGATCAAGCTTCTCTGGCATCAAGGATACCTCTTGCAACTTCAGCATTACTCTGCTAATTGTAACAAGGTACTAATTCATTTTAAATTTCTCCTCTTTTTAAGGATTGTCGAATTTCATTTTGCAGATTCAAAGTAATGGATTCCTTCGTCCTGAATCTTAGTAGATACCAATGGGTCTGGAAAAAAATGTGTAAGAAAATGGTAATGTCAATTTAGAACCTGATCTCCATTTTCCGCATTTATAACGCTTTTCGATATGATCACCGGGCAGGACAAGGCCCG
>MBAA01000197.1:19113-19793 GCA_001940655.1 Promethearchaeota archaeon CR_4 | reverse complement strand
AGGATTTGACACGTATCCTTCAAGCAGTAACGTTATGAATACATTTGTGGTTTAATCTAACATGGATTTCGTCGAACAATTGAAGGAAGCCCTACTCGCGGGTAAAAAGGACGAAAGCTTCTTGATAGCAAATCAAGCGCTTGACGCAAAAGTCCCAGTCTCCACCATAATGCAAGAAGCGCTAGGACCTGCAATCTCTGAATTAGGCGATCGCTTTAGTCAAGAGAAATTGAACCTCCCTTCTCTCGTTCTTTGTGCAAATATCGTGCAACAGACTTTGGAATACATCTACCGCTATACCCCGGGAGAAAAATACATCCCAAAGGCAACTATGATTATCGGCAGTGTGGATATGGACATATATTTTCCCCTCCGTATGCAAATTGTTACTGCTTTTTTTGCCGCTAGTGGCATCCGCGTGATAGACCTCGGTGGCAATGTGTCCCCGGAGAAATTCCTCGAAGCTGCAGAATCTGAAAAGGCAGCTATTATTGCCCTCTCCACATATGTCCAAACTTCCTATTTCAAGCAAAAAGCGGTCATTGACTATGTCCGACAAAAGGACTTGCAGAACAAGTATGTTATATTGGTTGGCGGCACGGGCATACTAAGGGACAATCAACCGGACAAATACGGGGCCGATGTTGTTGCGTTTGATTTAAAGACAGGATTGGAAATGA
>MBAA01000197.1:16649-19103 GCA_001940655.1 Promethearchaeota archaeon CR_4 | reverse complement strand
CCTGAAGGAAAAACTGCATATTGTTCTCTAACTAAGCCAAATGTTGATCGCAGGGTAACTGGAAATCGATATATCGTAGCAACAAAATCAACCGACGAGATCCATACTTTCCCTTTACCTTTTTTCTCTATTGTGGGTGCCACTAAAGCTGCTGCTTTAATGAAATGACCATGCTTTTAGGATCCCATTTCTCATATTGGAAGACTTCCGCACCAGCGATATGGGCAAAATTGTTCTTAATCGCATTGGTGATAGCAACAGCGTCAAAGGCATTAGTCGTCCATCCTTTCCGAGGTGTGATGACCACCATTTTAATTCCTGCGCGAGCAACCTGCCTGCTGATCTCCCGTAACTCTTCCACAATTACCTTATAGTCTTCTTCGATGCCAGCCACCAAGTTGGGGCACCGTTCGGAAACATTAGCGCCGCAGTCTGAGCAGACAATTATTACGGGGATCCGATCCTTGTCCTTGTGTTTCTCAAGTTTCACGAGCTCGATGGCCTTGCGAAGACCTTTCGCCATTGGCGTGCACGAATCTCCTTCGATGCTCCGGATGTTCCGCAATGCGATGTTTAAATTTATTGTGGGACGGATTAGGACGTGCGCCCGCTTGCCCCGGAAGACGATTAATGAAAACTTGTCTTTCTTCTTATAACCTTCTACCTGCATTGCGAGAATGACGTCCGCCATTTGCTGGATCACTTGGCGCATTGACCCTGATGCATCCAAAATGAAGAATAACGAGATAGGAGCCTTAAATTGAAAGATTTTGACGCGGATGGCCTCTGCAGGAATGCGCACGGGTAATTGCATACCTCCTCCGCCTTGTTTAATGAGGTACTCCCAGAGGGTCGCATCGAATGCGATATTACGGGGGGTACCTATTGGGCGGCGGTACGCGACATAGTGTCCTTTCTGGTCTGACGTGATCCGCGTCCGGCGTCCCCGTCCTGAAAAATCATTCTTTTTCCGGTTGGACTGGAATTTTTTGAGCACCCCCGTGACTTTCTTTTGGAAAGCCGCTGTCACGGGTATTAAATCGCTGAACAAAAACTTCTCTTCATCGAGAATGTTAAAATTTGCCAAATTGGGGGTTGATTGATCAACGGGTTGAGGTGGGATCTGTAGTTCTGGAGGTTTTTCACCTGATTTCTCCCCCTGTTTGTTATTCGCGTTGTCTGCACCGGTTCCCTCAGAATTTGGTCCGACCGGTATTTTTGCGATAACAGACTCAATAAAAGAATAAAGAGATTCGCCGTTGGTGCTGGGAGGGCTAGGTTCTATGATCTCGGGTGCGTTAGGCTCTTTTTCTAATATGTCTTTTATCTTGGTTTTGGAAAGCGGGAGTTGTAGGACAAGATATGTTGCAATAACTATGTCTTCCTCGTTAATCCTGGAACGACCTTGCAAGGTTGCGTGGGCTCGCGCACACCGCACGAGCTTCATTTCAAACCTCTGGGAGGGAATTTCGAGTTCCGTCACAATGCGCGAAAAAATTAAGTAGAGATTTGGTGGTATTACCACGTTATCGAGGTTTTGGCAAGCTTCCTGTAATTGAGCACGTACTTTTTCAATTTTTCCCCTTTCGCGAGCAATAACCTCTGCTGGGTGCTCTTGGAAATCAAATACCGTTTTCGTAATATTTGCTCGTATTGCCGGGTCTGTCGGAGCTTGGACGTCAACTTTCAACCCGAAACGGTCGCTAATTTGTGGTCTTAAATCCCCCTCCTCAAGATTCATAGACCCAACTAAGATGAATCGCGCGGGGTGGGTAATGGAGAAACCCTCCCGCTCAACAATATTCACACCGGTACTCGCCGCATCCAAGAGCAGGTTCACAAGGTGCGCAGGAAGGAGGTTTACTTCATCAATGTACAAGATGCCCCGGTGAGCTTTTGCGAGTAAACCAGGAGTATATTCATAGTCACCCCGCGTTACTAATGCCTCCACATTCAACGACCCCGAGATCATTTCCTCTGTCACGCCGAGCGGCAAATTGACTACTGGAACTGGTTTATGAGAAGCGGGTAAGATTCCCTCCCTCTTTAATTTCGCTTGGCAGGACGGGCAGAGTTCATTTGGTTGTGCTGTAGGGTTACAATTGTTCGGGCAATCTCGCACAACCTCGATATCCGGGAGAACATCAGCAACGCTTCTCACCGTGGTCGACTTCCCCGTCCCTTGCTTCCCTACAAGGAGTACGCCCCCAATTTGGGGATCGATGACGTTAAGGAGCAAGCCAAGTTTCATAAAATCCTGCCCCAAAATGCAGGTGAAGGGAAAGTTGAACGTTTTCATTTTGGTTTCACCTCGGATGTGAAATCATTATCAAGATGGGCATACTATTTGGATGCTGTGTTAGCATTTACGTGTCCAACGGGATCATCTACCACTCCTGAGAATATTTTCTTGATCCGGTTGAATATCTCGTGGATCTTGGTTTCTATCTGCTC
>MBAA01000197.1:16352-16536 GCA_001940655.1 Promethearchaeota archaeon CR_4 | reverse complement strand
GAATGCAAGAACAGCCTTTGTGATTTCAGCGCGTATTACCGGGTCTTTCGGAGCGAAAATGCCCACCTCAAGCCCGAACCGGTCGGAGATCTGGGGTCGTAGTTCGCCCTCCTCGGGGTTCATGGATCCCACGAGAATAAACGATGCAGGGTGGACGAGGGATACGCCTTCGCGCTCGATGATG
>MBAA01000197.1:15012-16300 GCA_001940655.1 Promethearchaeota archaeon CR_4 | reverse complement strand
AGAGGTTGACTTCATCAACGTAGAGAATTCCGCGGTTAGCTTTCGCGAGTAAACCTGCGTGCAGGGATTTCAAACCCTCTTTGAGCACCTTTTCGATGTCGAGTGAGCCGGTGACCATGTCTTCAGTTGCGCCGAGGGGTAGGTCAACGATACGCATCTTACGGGACTCACGCGCAAGCGGTTCCTTAGCGAGTCGCTGCTGACACTCGTTGCAAAGCTTCTCGGGGTTTGTATCGGGATTGCACGCGAATCGACACCCCGTAACGACCTCTATCTCAGGGAGGAGATCCACGAGCGATCGTACTGCGGTACTTTTGCCGGTTCCTTGCTGACCTGTGAGGAGAACGCCCCCGATCTTGGGATCGATGACGTTGAGGATCAAGGCACGCTTCATCGCGTCCTGCCCGAGGATTGCCGTGAAAGGGAAGTTGATATTCTGCATTTTATTGACATTCCAATTGGTGTTTTTTTCCTTGCCGACATGGTACCTTTTATGAAAGAATCTTGCTTTTCAAGCCCCCCTAAAAATCCAATTTCTTTCTTAACACTCAAGGGTGCAAGGTTAAGAAGAGGATATATTTTTTGCACCGGATGTGACAAGCAGTTATAAAAATTGACTTCTTTTAGATTAGGGGATAAAATCTCGCTCGTGCTTTTGGAGATATTTTCTCATTTCTTCTTCCCGTTTCTCCATTTTGAGTGGTTTTCCTTCCTCTTTGAGTTGCTCGTACATTTTTTGATCGTAAACCATAATCAAATCATCGACACGGATCGTTTGACAAACCAGTTCACTCGCAAACTTGAGCGCATGTTTTTTCACTGAATAACCATCAAGAATTCCTGCACCGACAACATCAACGATTGAATTCATATTACATTCAAAACCATCGTGTTTTTTCCCATTTCTATGGGAGGAACGAAGTTGGGGAATGATTTCTAAAGGATCTAATCCCGAATTGGCCACAAGATAACTGGGAATATTCTCAAAAGCGGTTCCAAATTCGATAATGACCATTTGAAGGGTGTTGGCAAAAGTGGTCGCATATTTTTTTAACTGTGATGCGATCTCACATTCTAATGCCCCCGCTCCAGGCAATACTTTTTTATCTTTCACGGTCTGAATTGCTACCTTGAGCGCGGAGCGTAACGATTCGTCTAGTTCATCCAAGACATTTTTAGTGCCGCCTCTCATCAACAGGGTCAGAATTTTCGCATTTTTTTTCCGAATGAAAAACATTTCGTCATTGGTGACTTTTTCAAACTCCACGAGTTCTGCTTTACCAACATC
>MBAA01000197.1:12821-14991 GCA_001940655.1 Promethearchaeota archaeon CR_4 | reverse complement strand
TGCCGCAACAGGGACAACATTAAGCAGTTTGGATAATTTCTTTATTTCTTGTTCCCCCACAAGATCCAACGCGATAATCCCTAATCCATTACAAATGCTGATAAAATCCTCGTTAATTCGTTTTTGGCAGAGTACCACGTTCACACCTTTATTTTGGAAAGATGAAGCTAAGTTTGCGTAATATTTCTGGTTGAAATTGCCAAATTCCTTTAATTTAGCAGGAGTCGTGATCTTCGCTTCTCTCGGGGTTGAAACATTGTCTTGAACGAAAAAATCCATAGCAGTTGATATTAAGAGGATCCCTGCATTCTCAATCCTGCTGGGGGTTGATGGATTTGGTTTGGACTTGTAGATGATTATGCCATCAATTAATTCTGACTCCGTTACACTTCTTCCGGGAGCTTTCCTGAAATAGATGTCCGAAATATCGAAATCTTGCGAATGAAAAAACAAATCCGCGTGTTCTTTGAGCATCTTGAGGAGGAAGGTGGCAAAATGTTGCTTGGTGTCGTAGGTAAGTATGTTGGTCATCACGCTCGAAAAGATGTTTTGGAGAAACAACGGTTCTGTTTCAGGATTAAAGCCAATGGTATTTTCTTCCAAGACCTGCAACGCCTTTTCCACTGCAAGAGAATACCCTTTATGAATAATCTGTGGTGGTATCCCTTGGGCTAAAAGGTTTGCCGCCTTCTCCAAGAGAAGGCCACTTAGCAGGACGATGGTTTTTGTGCCATCTCCATAGGTTTTTTCTTGCATATCGACCAATGCGATAAGCATTTGAACGATGGGTAATCGAGACTTGAATGTCCTCGTTATCTCGTGCCCCTTGTGCGTGACGTTGACATCGTTTGACACCTGAGTGATCAGCTTACTATATCCCTTGGGGCCTAGGGATGCACTTATCGCACGTGCAATGGACTTAGTATCACGAAGATTTAATTCTCGAAGGTCTCTCCCGCTTACCCGAGTAACTGCGTCGTTATAGATCGCGACATCCGTTGGTCCTGGTTTTGCAGTTTTCATAATGGCAACGTTGACTTTCGTTTAATCTGTGTAATAGGGCAAAAACTATTAATTAAAATTTTGGTGGCGGGACTTCAGGATAATTTCCACATTCTTTCAATTGTTTACTCATTTCGGGAAATTCGTCTAAATCTGCATAGGGAATTAAGTTCGAATTCAGGAAGACTTTTTGAAAGTCCTCATCTATCCCGATCTCGAGATATTGAGTTTTTTCTGAGATCTTTTCTGCAAGATTCTTCCCAGTCTCAGAAACCAAACACATCCGAGCTCCAGTTCCAGCAGCATTTCCGACCACTACAACTTTATCCAAAGGTATCTCGGGAATGAGCCCAATCATTCGGGCACTCTCCTTATTAATGTGGGATCCAAAAGCACCCGCAATAAATAAGGTATGAACCTCTTCTTTTGTGATCTTGAAGTTCTTCAATAACAGCTTAAACCCCGAGTGGATTGCGGCTTTGGCTAACACAATCTGATTAACATCTTTTTGAGAGAACGTGATGTTTTCCTTTGTGCCACTCTCTTTAGCAGGTACGACGATAAATTCAATGGAATCCTCTTTCTCTCTTACCCGGGGATTGTTCAGGAATTTCCGGTTGAAAATTCCGCCTACATCAATTAAACCCGTCTTCAGCATTTCTGCCACGATGTCAATCATTCCGGATCCGCATATCCCAATCGGTAGCTCGTTGTCTATGGTTTCGTATTTGACTTCTAAAGTTTCAGGGATGATCTTGATTTTTTCGATCGACCCACTGGCGGCGCGCATGCCAAATTTAATGTGAGCGCCCTCAAACGCAGGTCCTGACGCGCATGAAGCGGTCAGCATTCGATCTTTATTGCCTAAAACGATTTCCGTGTTTGTACCAATATCTACGACTAGGCAAATTTCATCACGTTTGTAGATTTCCGTGGCTAATATGACTCCAACCGTGTCCGCCCCCACGAAACCCGCAATGGTCGGTAACACGTAGATTTTTCCATTTGGATTAATGTTCATCTTGTGGTCTCTTGCATCAACGACAATAGCATCCCTGACAACAGGTGGATACGGAGATCTTCCGACATACAGGGGATAAATGCCCAGAAAGAGGTGGTGCATGATTGTATTACCCACTGCGGTCACCTCATAAACCTCTTCGGTTCT
>MBAA01000197.1:11547-12785 GCA_001940655.1 Promethearchaeota archaeon CR_4 | reverse complement strand
ATTCAATCCATCACAAACAACTTGCTGTAGCGTTGCTTGATCAGGATGATTTAAGCGCGCAATAACATCTTCCCCAAATGGAATTTGTGGGTTCATTAAAGAACCTGCTGCTACAACCTTTCCCGTAATAAAATCTATTAGATACCCAGCAAGTTTTGTGGTTCCGATATCTACTGCATAACCAAATGTGCGATTGGGAGACTCTGCGGATTCTATGTCAATGAGTTCATTCTTCCAGAGGGTCGCAACGCATTTCCAATCACTACAATTTTCGCGTAATTTTCGTCCCAAGTTTTTGATCAGGTTAAAATTAATCGTGAGATTCGAGAGGCCGTGACTTTTCTGCAGCGCTTCCAGGATCCGATCCGCGTCAGATTTTGGATTCTGTAATGTTGGTTCGGTCAATTCAAGAGCATATTTCTTAATCATCGGTGCTAGCTTGATGGGAGTATCGATGCCCTCTACCTGAAGGCGCTGCTTCCCGGTTCGACTAGATTCGGGAATTTTCACCACAACATCTTGATTTACTTGCGTGAAGCAGGCCAACCGAATTCCTTTTTGGATTTCTTCAGGTTTGAGGAGATCTTTTTCTTTGACCGTGAGACTGTTGACCGCTTGCTTGTTGTCAATAATGACCTTGCATTTGCCACAAGTCCCCTTACCACCACAAATTGAAGTTAAATCTACTCCTGCATTTATAGCAGCATTCAATAAAGTTGATCCTATTTCGACTTGAGTTCGCTTACCTTCTGGCTGAAATATCACATTTTTTGCAGGCATTTTTTTCACTCTACCTTACCCGAGTTAGTTTATTCATTTAATTGTTGAGCCGTTCCAGTACTGTCCTGCCATTTCTTATACGTTTTAAAAAAAATAGAAAAAGAATTATACTCACTCTTTAGTTGGGAATACTTTACCCATTTCCTCGAGGAGTGCCCGAGGACCTTGAAATCGCAATTTACCCGTGGTATAGGCTTTCAAACCCCCAATTTCTCCTTTGGTGATCCCCACGAAGGATGCTACGCTATCGTAGTTCATGGTAACGGTAACAGGTTGGATCGCGTCACCTTCGGAGATCTTGTATTCCCCGTTCTCCAGCACTAATTGCCACTTCCCGCCTCCGGGACCAGCGACATTGTAGAGCATAACCACTTTCCGTTTGATCTGCAATGCTTTTTCTTTCTTGAACACCTTTTTCATATAGTCAAAGGCATCTTGTACAGTCACCATATTGGTTT
>MBAA01000197.1:11413-11516 GCA_001940655.1 Promethearchaeota archaeon CR_4 | reverse complement strand
CAGCGCCGAAGTCCCGATGATGTCGGCGCCCTCTTTCTCCGCGGTCTCGAGGAACTTCTCCTTCGGCACGTCCCGCCCCAGGTTGATGACGTGGATGCCGTTT
>MBAA01000197.1:10849-11389 GCA_001940655.1 Promethearchaeota archaeon CR_4 | reverse complement strand
CCTGAGTGACAATCTCGAGGGGCGGGATGCCCTTGACCACGCCTTCTTTGCAGAGTGCCAGGGTCTTGTCTTTGTTATAGCCCATAATGGCGGCCTTGATTTGATCAAAAATTGGTTCGTTCATTGGTTTCACCTTTTTGAAAAAAAGATTAAAAGATGGCGAGAGCCTTGTCGGCATCCTTCAGGATGGCTTGCATCCGCTCGTCCACGTCCTTCGCCATTACTGGGTCAGGCTCCGTTTTTTCCAACACGGGCAGTCGCTCGCGGCAAATGTCTACCCACGTCTTGGCGCCCTTCTCGAGCCACTGATCCGCATGTTCATGAATCCAATCGTTCGCGTGCCAGAACAGGCCCAGCTTGGGGTCGATCCACTTGAGCGTGTGCGGGTCGGTCGTGAACATGCCCTTGGGGCCAGTCCGTTTGATCATGTCTAATGCCAAGTGTTCCTCATCGAAGCAAAGGCAGTCATCCGTCATCTCGAATAACATCTGCTTGACGAGGTTGACAAGCGTTTCCCCCATTGGGAGGGTCTCCCACATG
>MBAA01000197.1:6515-10833 GCA_001940655.1 Promethearchaeota archaeon CR_4 | reverse complement strand
TCCCGACTTGCATAACGTTGCCGCCCCAAAGAGCTTGACCAAGTATATGGAACATCCACATTGAAGCTGCCTCGTCTAAGGAAGACGTCAAGCAGTAGGAGCACGAAGACGTAGCAAGACCGTAGAGGTCCTGGTACACCTGCGTTGCCATGCCCGACGCGATTGTCGCCATGGGACTCATTGCAAGCTGGCCTGACTGAGGATCAGTACTCGTCACGTAAGGCCAGGGAACCGCAGGGACGCCTGGTTTCAGAAATTCGGAGACCGCCATTGCGTAGTGCGTGCAAGCCAAACTCAATATGATTGAAGCAGGAGCGGTGGCAGGTGCGGTAAAGGGTGTTGTTCCGCCCCAGTAGGGGTAAGTCACCAAACCATACTTGGCCGCACCGACCATAGCCCAGAAGTTTTGCCGGGTGCTCGTCAGGGGTCCAATGCACGAGGGTAAACCGGCAACGTTCGGGCGCCGGGCAAGTTCCTCGAAACCCCCTTGGCATTCTGCCGCGAGCTTTCCGAGGAAATCCCATTCGGGAAGACCACCTTCAGTTATTGCGACTGGACCACCATGTTTCGTGGACCACTTCATTTTATTGTAGGCAGTATGTAGCTCTGCTGGAAGACCTTGCTTGGTTCTCTCCACATCTTCAACGAGCGTTCCGTAAAATCCTTCGTATGCATCAATGCCTTCACATATCCGAAAAGCTCGAATAACATCTGCCTCGGTTGTGTCTTTCGACTCGAACTTTTTCTGAACATCGTCCCAGACGTACATCTTTGTAGCGCCACTAGTAATGAGCGTGTGAAAGTCACGTTGCGCGCTAGTTAAGTGGAGGTCCTTCTTAGGATCTCTTGCACCCAGCGTGGAACTTCTCGGAACCTTCGCCAACATTTCCCGTATCCAGTATTCTGGAAATTTGACGATTAATTCCTTTTCATCTATCTGTACGGGGGCATCTTTCAAGTATTGAATGCAATCCTTATCGTCAATACAGACCCCCATTTCTGAAAGAATGTTACACGCTGCATTATCGAGGAGTTCCAATTCCTCTTTGGATGCAATGCGCCACATTCGCTTCAAACCGGGGAATTTTACTTTTTCACCTAATCTCATAATATTTTCACCTTGATATTGAAACCGACCTTCAAGCCAAACACACACACAAACAAAACGGAATTACGCTACATAGACCAGAAAAGAAAAGATATTATACTATTCTGCTTGAACTGTGAGGCATCTCTCTCCCAATTAGCTAGAGGAAGAGTTCTTTTTTCCCCTATTTTTCCTACAACCCTTATAGAAAGAGTAAAAAATTAAGCTTTCCCGCCTGGGATGATTTTATTCAATTCTTGGAGAACAGATCGGGAGCCTTGAAAACGTAATTTCCCCGTGGTATAAGCTTTCAAACCACCGATTTCTCCTGTGGTGACCTCCACGAAACTTTCCACACTATCGTAGTTCATGGTGACGGTCACGGGTTGGATTGCGTCACCTTCGGAGATCTTGTACTCTCCGTTCTCCACCACAAGTTGCCACTTCCCACCCCTGGGCCCAGCTACATTGTATTGGAGAACCACTTTCTCTTTCAATTTCAACGCAAGATCTTTGTTAAACACCTTATTGATGTAGTCAAACGCTTCGTTTGCTAGTCTTTCGCGACGATCGCGAATTCTTTTTGGAGTAAGTGCTCCCCGTGGAGGCACTGGCGCAGCGGGACGTTGTTGAAGTACTATTTCAATGCATTTTGTCGCAACAGCTCCGACTTTCTCAAGGCCGAGCGTGCCTACACAAGAACAATCGACTGAATCACTGGCAAAGTAAAGTCCCTCCACGAGCTCTGATTTAACCCCTAAATTTGAGTCAAACCACATCGTGCTATATCGACCATAATTTGGGGCCCAAATGACACCGGAATTTATGATCTTGCTTTCAAAGCTTGGAACCATATTATCGTTTATGACTTTGAGTAATTTGCATCTCACCGAATCTAATAATTCATACGAAACTTCGTTCGGACTTCCCTCGTAGTTCAAGTATCCTAAACCACTCCTTCCTCCAGGAATGTAAGTCATTAGAAAATCGACATTCTTAGGTACTTTCGCGCCGAAGTGTTTATATTGCACAATTTCGCCCATGTACGTGGGCACGCCGGAAGTTAAATCATATCCGTGAAAATGGCCTGGTAGATCCTTCGTGGTGCCTTTTTCTAGGATGTAATAGCAGAGCAGGTCCTTCGAATATGTGGCAATTACTCTTTGCACATAGGCTAGCTCCCCTGGTGAAAGCATTTCATTTTTCAAGAGGGTCGGATAAGCATTGTAAACGGGGACATTTACGATGACATTCTTGGCAAGTACCTTTTTTGTAAGATAGGTCAAATTATCTGAAACCCAAACACCCTGAACCTTGTTATTTTCAATCACAATCTCCTTAACCGTATTGTTCACGCGAATCTCAGCGCCGTGTGATTTCGCTAATTTCTCTAATGGTCGTATTAATACATCCATAGAGGATCCGCCCTTGAACGTGATATAAACGGATTTACCCTTGTACATATTGCCCATCGTCCAAGCGTTATGGGGGAGGCTTTGTTCTGTTGCAGCAGTATCGGTCACTCCACTGCCGAGGCTGAAGAACATTCGTACAAGCTCATCTTTAATGTTCTCATTAATCCATCTATCGAGAGAGATTGAAGTCATTTTTTGGAGATCTTCGTAAGTGAAAGAAACCCATCTCTCCAACACACTTAATAGTTCCTTCTTTTGATCCTCGTTGATTTGGACGCCCATGAAAGCAGCAAAATCAAGAAGGGCTTTTCCACCACTCCAATCGTTGATTGAATGGAGTTCTGGTTTTTGTCCATGTTCCTTAATTAAACCCACTTGCCAGTGAACCTCTTGCCAATCTAATTTTAATCCTGCTTCTTGGCATATTTTAAGGAAAATTCCATCTCTTGGATCTTTACTACCATAGATTGTTTCCCATTTGCTAAAATGGTCAAATTTTATACCATCCCAACTGAGTTCCGAGCATTTCCCACCTAGTTGGGGCTCTCTTTCTAAAACTAAGACTTTCTGGCCGCGTTTTTGTAAGATTGTAGCAACAATCAGTCCACACACGCCGCCACCGACAAGAATTGTATCATATTTTTTTTGCTCTACAGTCATTTGTAATCCCATTTAAAGTCGATTAAAATAACGAAAGTAGTTTTTATTCGGGATATTTGAATGAATGTATTTTAGTTTTTTATGTCATTATTGTGTTCTAATATTGCGGGTTGAAAAAAAGAGAGTAAAATTGAATTAATTATTGCGTACTACATTTCTAACATTTTGAAGCATAGAGCAATGAAATAGACCGCAAAACGGAAAATATTATTAAAAAGAAGATTTTTCTGCCGATTTAGTGGGTACTTGTTTTCGTGGGAGTTTTCTATTTGTAGATTCACTTAAAGGCGCGGACAGAGGGGAATTCGGAATTGGCTTGACATTTAATGCAGGAGGGATGGTTCTCTCCTGAATATGGGATTTCCTTTTGACCGGAGTTACACTTGGACTTTCTAAACTGATTTCGGAGGTGCCAATCAAATTTCGAATCTCTTGGGCAAGCTCGGTTAAGTTCTGGGAGGTAGATGTGACCTCTTGCATAGATGCTGCCTGCTCTTCCGCTGCTGCCGCTGCTTCCTCAGTGCTTGCGGAGGTTTCTTCGGCGACCGCGGCGATGCTATCTATAGAAGAGATAGCATCTATTGCTGTTTTTTCTTGTTCGCTAGCCACTCGAACGATATCAGTTGCCATGCTCTCACTACGTTTAACCGCCTGTTTAGCTTCATCTGCGAGCTTCCGCACCTGATCTGCCACCACAGAAAAACCGCGCCCCGACTCACCTGCCCGCGCGGCTTCGATCGCTGCGTTCAATGCTAAGAGGTTGGTCTGATTGGCAATGTTCGTGATGAGTTCCACCACTTGTTGGATTTCTTCCGCGTTCTTTTTGACATTCTTTATGCCCGTCCCAAGATTGTTGATCAATTTCTGCGCATCCATCACCATTGTTGCCTGACTCGAGGCCCCCTTCGAAATCTGCTGTTGTGTCGCAGCCACATTTTCCGAGGAACTTGCGATCTCCTCTGCGGTGGATGCCAGCTGTTCAGAGGACAGTGCCAGTTGTTCGGAGGTCTCTTGACTTTTAGTTAAGATTACTTGAAATTTATTAATGAGACTGGTAAATCTGTAGGTGAGTTCCCCCAGTTCATCCGCACTCAAATTCGGGATATCGAGATTACCCATTTTCCCACTTTTCTTTGACCAATATCCGAGTATCCGC
>MBAA01000197.1:3868-6503 GCA_001940655.1 Promethearchaeota archaeon CR_4 | reverse complement strand
ACGGTTGTAACTACGTTCAAGAGAGCAGGTATAAATGTCAGGGGGATTAAAATAGCCACCAGTATGAATGCAGTGGCGCTCATAGCCAAGGGCATATCATATGATGAAATGAAACCCACTCGCGTAAATAAGAGCGAAATTGAAGTCAAATTTCCCATGTTCATACCAATCGTAGTCAAAGCCACCCGTTTGTTCGCAGACATGCCTTTTTGTTTCAGGTTGAAGGGAAAATACTGCAAGTACTTTCCAAAAATCCAGAAAGAGATGAGATATACTAACATTAAATAACTAATCGCAAGACAATTTGTTATTATCATCATGTACAATAAATCTTGAGCAGAAATTTCAACTGCCCTGAACTGAATCATCACAGTGAGGAAGGCCATCACGAAAGGGGCGCAAATCAACGAAAATCCTGGCAAGCGGATAATTCGCTTCTGTGCTTTTTCCAGAACATTTTGCGGTATTTGCCCTTTCTTTTGAAGGTTAATCGCCTTTTTAATCGGTAATGATATAACGAATGGAAATACATAGGAAATTCCCATTAGGCATGCTGCGGTGACTATTATATACAATGTGTAATTCGCATCATAGTCATTAAAATGGATGCCAGGATACAATACCGACACACAATACCATATGATCAAATATACTAAAACCCAACTTAGATGCATTAACACAATTAACGTGAATACACTCTTACTATAAAGGTGGGATGGCAAGCGAATCGAATTTGTTTCTGTCATATATTTCTGAACTCCGTTCAATTTTTAGCTGATTTTTAGTCTGATTGCATAACTTCTACTCCAAGCAAGTCCCAGACCTCATACGAAAGAATTTTTGATAAAATTATATCTCAACATTCTATCCTAAATGCTTAAACATCCTCTATGTTATAATAGGAACAATCTGGCTGAAGGAGTCATTCTAATCAATATACTTAGGAAATATCTGATTGGATCTAAAATAAGGAACATTGGAATGAAAAAAATAAAAAAAATAGTTCTGAAAACCCCAAGAGATCAAAGGTATGACGAAATTCTGAAGAAAGTCGAAAGATTTGAACTGATGCAAATTCATCGACTTGATGAAGAATTTATTTTGACTACGGAGATATTCAAATTTAGGAGCTCAACTGATCATCCTCGAGATCTCTTGGGATTAAATGGTCTCGAGTTTATCGAAGTTTTGTCCGAGGATAAATCCAAGAATGAGTATGTTTGTTTTGCCAAAACTCGCTGGCCAGAAGATTTAAAGATATTTTTCAAGGATCCAGAAATAATCCTCTGCGTTCCCATAATCATCGATGAACAATCGATTTTACTTTCGTTCATTACTGATAGTGACAAAGCTGAAATCGTCTTTGAACAATTAAAGCGGTATGGAGATCAAGTTAAAGTGATTAGTATCAGCACTGTCCTCTCTCCGAATACTGACAATATCCTCCAATTACTGACCGAAAGACAACGCGAAATTATTTTTTATGCAGTTGAACAGGGCTACTATGAGATCCCAAGAAAAGTAAACACGAATGATCTGGCTAAAAAGTTCGACATTTCGCAAAGTGCGCTCAGCGAACATCTCCGGAAAATCGAGCGGGTAATAATCAATTCTATTTTCAAATAACTATGCAGGTTTATAGAAGTTCTACTACAAAATACCTTTTGGAAATCGACCTCATATAACAACCTCAATCTAGTTAAGGTTAAAATTTGGTGTAGTTTCTTATGTTCAAATACAACGTCGAGCAGAAAACATATAAAGTCGGAAAATATAGCATAGGCGGAGACCCACGCTCGACACCCACCGCAATGGTGGGGACAATTTTTTATTTCAAGCAAAAACACATTTTCAAGGACGAACAACACGGGATCATAGATAAAAATTATGCAGAAAAGCTAATCAAAGATCAGGAAGAGCTTGCCGACAAAACAGGATTAATTCCATGTTTAGATCTCGTCCTATCTTACGAATCCTGCATTAAACCAATAATTGATTTCGTAATAGACATTACAGATGTGCCTATTTTCATCGATCCAGCACACTACTGGTTAAAATTACCCACGCTTGATTACGTGCAACAAGTTGGAATTCCGGATAGAGTAATCTACAATTCCCTTTTACCGACCTCAACTGAAGAAGAATACCAGCACCTTAGTGAGAGTAAAATCAAAAATTTTGTTTTTTTAGCCATTGAAACCCATCAATGGACGACACAAGCTCGAATGGAAGTCATCGAATCCTTTCTGAAAAGGGCGGATGCTGCGAATTTAGCAGGGAATAATTTTCTCATTGACGGGTGTGTGATGGAATTGACCACGTTAGGTCTGGCAATGAGTGTAATGGAAGAAATAAAAAACAAATACGGATTTCCTGTAGGAACAGCAGGTCAAAACGCCGTAGACACCTGGCGGAATTTGAAAGCGAAATTTGGCGACATCAAGAGCTACGCGTCAGTAGTAGCCTCCACCATCACCTTAGCCGCAGGGGTTGATTTCCTCCTCTATGGTCCCATCCAGAATGCTGATGTAATATTTCCAACCGCAGCATTCGTGAAGGCGGCCCACTCCCAATTATTATTTGACGAGACTAGGATGGCTCCACCCGATCATCCCGTATTCAAGATTGGGTAGCG
>MBAA01000197.1:513-3839 GCA_001940655.1 Promethearchaeota archaeon CR_4 | reverse complement strand
TGAATTACTCCGTTGGGGCCTTCTACGGTGGATTTTAAAAGGTGAAGAGAGAGTTTCTCCTACTACCTCGTATAACAACCCCAATGTCAATTAAGGGTAATAATTCTTAACAAATCAGCAATCTTTGTTTGAAATTTATCACGTAATTCTCAGTGGCTTGAATGTGAGAGTATGTTTCAGTATAATATCGAACAGAAAACGTACAAAGTCGGAAAATATAACATCGGCGGAGACCCTCGCTCGACCCCTACAACGATGGTTGGGACAATCTTCTATTCCAAGCAAAAGCATATCTTCAAAGACGAAACAAAGGGGTTAATTGATAAAACGTTTGCCGAAGGTTTGATTAAGAAAGAAGAAGAGCTCGCCAACAAAACGGGGTTAGTCCCTGCATTAGATGTTATTATATCTTCCCTACCCTGTGTGAAACCTATTTTAGATTTTGTAAAAGATGCAACAGATATGCCCATCTTTCTCGATGCTCCTACCATCGATTGTAAAATCCCCGCGTTGCAATATGTCAAGGAAATGGGCATTCAAGACCGTATCGTGTATAATTCCATCACACCCGATTCGCACGGTGAAGAATACCAGATGCTAAAAGAATGTGGAATCAAGAACTATATTGTTCTCGCGATGGAAAGCACCAAATGGACCACTCAAGCCCGGATGGATGTGATAGCTAGTGTCGTGGAAAAAGCAAAAACTGTGGGATTGCCTGGGGAGAACTTCCTCGTGGATGGATGCGTTCTTGACATGTGTTCATTAGGATTAGCAATGAGCGCTATGGAAGAAACGAAAAAGAAGTATGGTTTTCCCGTGGGTTCGGGCGCTCACAATGCAGTTGATGTTTGGAGGAATTTGAAAGAGAAATTTGGGGATATCAAGAGTCACGCGTCAGTAGT
This sequence comes from Promethearchaeota archaeon CR_4, assembly GCA_001940655.1. Lineage (GTDB taxonomy): Archaea > Asgardarchaeota > Lokiarchaeia > Sigyniarchaeales > CR-4 > CR-4. The sequence continues at coordinate 2,934 of MBAA01000197.1, read as the reverse complement.
AGCCTCCACCATCACCTTAGCCGCAGGGGCGGACTTCCTGCTTTACGGTCCAATCCAGCACGCCGACATTATGTTTCCAACCGCTGCGTTCGTGAAGGCAGCGCATTCACAGTTGTTATTTGACGAGGGAAAGATGGCCCCGCCCGATCATCCCGTGTTCAAGATTGGATGAGGTCCGAAAATCTCATATCTGACATTGTAACATGAAAATCTTGCCGATTTTATCAGCTACCTCGCATATCAACCACAATGTTAAAAAGCCAAATCATCGAGTAAATAAAATTGGTAAAAAATTGAAGAAGAGATGAACTGCACATGAAAATCCTAGTGACAGGGGCGTTTGGTAATATTGGGTCACATGTTGTCACCGAACTTCTCCAACGGGGTTACGACGTGGCATGTTTTGACTTGAAAACAAAAGCTAATGTAAAAACCGCAAAACAGTGGGCGGATAAAATTCAATGTTTCTGGGGCGATATTGACGATCCCGCTGCTTTGGTTCCGGCAATTCAAGGGCGCGAGTTAGTGATACACCTTGCAGCAATCATTCCCCCTCGTGCTGCCCGGGAACCGGATTATACGTCCAAGGTAAATGTTGGTGGGACACGAAATGTCGTGGAAGCTATCTCTCAATTGAATCCATGTCCCAATCTAATCTTCACCTCATCGATGGGTGTATACGGTGACACGTTAGATCTCCCGCCTCCAAGAACTGTTCAAGACCCTCTCCGTCCTTTTGAGATCTATGGCCAAACCAAGAAGGAGTGCGAGGACATCATTCACAAGTCTAGCCTCAAGTGGATCATCTTTCGCCTTGGAAATGCTCCGTCCTCCAAGGCGATGGATAGTGATCCGATGATGTTTCAAATTCGCGTTGACACCCGCATGGAATTTGTCCACCCGGCAGATGTTGCACGAGCCATCGCGAATGCAATCACCTGTGATGAAGCGTGGGAAAAGACGTTTAACCTCGGAGGCGGGAAGAGATGCCAATTGCTTTACAAGGATTTCATTGGAGGGATTCTCGAAACCGTTGGGATTGGAAAGATGCCAGATGCGGCATTTGGGTCAAACCATTTCTACACGGACTGGTTGGACACTGAAGAAAGTGAACGACTCTTGAAGTATCAACAATTAGAGTTCAAAGATTATCTGCAAGAATTAAGTAAAGCTATGGGTTCAAAAAAGATCTTCATCAGAATGTTGCGTCCCCTCATTCGGAAGAAGATATTGAAGGCATCCCCGAATTGGGAATCGATAAAAGCACAAAAATAAAAATTCTTCTTCACCCTTTTTCAAGAATTACAATCAGGTTTCACCAGTGTAGAGCGCTTTATGGGCAATATACAATACCGATTTAAACGAAATTCCTTATCCAAGGCAATAAAACAAACTTGGGGAAGTCAAGAATGCAAGAGATATTGATTACTGGCACTGATGGATTTATTGGAGGAATCTTGAAGGATCATTTTGAGAAAGAAGGTTTCCGCGTTTTTGGGACAACTTTTTTTCGAGACGCAGGGCCCAATGAAGTGAAATTCGACATTCAAAAGGAAGAAGAAATGGTAAAACTCCCGGTAAAACTCCCTGAACGTTCGTTCGATGCCATCGTGCACACCATCGCGCTAGTGGACCAAACATTGCCGATGGATCTTGTTCGCCGAGTGAACGCGGAAGGCACCCGGAAGATGGTTGAATGGGGAAAGCGAAATGGAGTGAAGCATTTCATCCAAATAAGCTCTGTAGCAGTCTATGGGAACAAAGTAATAGGAGAAAACATTCCTGAGACCACCCCACGTTGTACAAAAGGAAATCCTTACCCGGTGACGAAAGCAGAGGCTGAACGAATCATTGAGCAAGCTAATATTCCTTATACAATGGTGCGCTTACCCCCACTTGTCGGCCCAAACGACACTTTTCTTACACCGACCATTTTACCTCGGCTCTTGAAAGGGACCTTTTATTTTACGGGGAAGAAAGACCGAACGTTCTCAACGTTATACGTGAGAAATCTTGGGCCAGTAATCTCGGCAATCATCAAGAAAGGTCCGCAAAATACAATCTTTAATTGCGCGGACTATCTGGTCAAGTGGAAAGAATTTATTGCGGAATATGTACGCCAATTGGGAATTTCCATGCCGAGCGTCACAAAATCTTTCTTGGTTGGTTTATTTCACCTGCGTGACAGGATGGAGGCTATGACTATCACCTACTCATATTTTGGCGCATCTTATAACAATGCACGGTTGGCGCAAGTCATTGGTTTAGAGAATATGACCCAATTCAAGTGGCAGGATGGCGTTCACGAAGCTATCGATACTTATTTCAAGAAACATCCAGAAATCAAGGATCCTCGGAACAGCACTTAACACCAGCAGGTTTAATATTCGGACTAGTCAAAGGAATTCTTTTTTCTATATT
>MBAA01000197.1:312-479 GCA_001940655.1 Promethearchaeota archaeon CR_4 | reverse complement strand
GTATACTCTATGAAGACAAATCTGCAAGAAATATAGATTTATAATCTTCTTTCGCAAATAGCATAAACATGGCAATTATTTTGGAATGGGTTATCCAAGATGCAATCGTTTTGATTGTTACAATGATGATAGTTGTATATATCATAAAAAATGAAGAGCACCCTGAG
>MBAA01000197.1:165-252 GCA_001940655.1 Promethearchaeota archaeon CR_4 | reverse complement strand
GCTTCATGGACTCCGCCGTTATTTCCTGGTGGCCCATTTTATGCTTATGGTCAATCGTTGCTCATGCTTTTTAACGTGCCAATCTCG
>MBAA01000197.1:0-147 GCA_001940655.1 Promethearchaeota archaeon CR_4 | reverse complement strand
CTCGTGATCTATGTCTCATTGAGAATGCTCAAACACACGAGTATTCCCACCTGGTGCAAACCGTTCATCGTTGGGTTCATGGGCATGCTTTTTGACTTTACTTTGGATCCCGTGGCTACCCATCAAATTCTCGTGGGGGACGTGATC
>MBAA01000038.1:17314-17569 GCA_001940655.1 Promethearchaeota archaeon CR_4 | reverse complement strand
CATTATTCGGATTTTTCGGTCAGTTTTGGAAAAACAAATTCACTTGGGACGAGAACTGCAAGCTGCGTGTACGGGTTTTTTAGACGTGAAATTGCGGGAATTTCAATTCGATCCGGTTCTAATTCCTGCTTCCGAGGAAGTGCTATATTCCGAATATCTCTCTAAAATTGCGATTGAGGAAAAGATAGAGGTGAATGAGGCAGCTTCAAGGGATTATTTTGGAGAATTATACCTGCGGGGGCTCGATCGCACTGA
>MBAA01000038.1:12696-17276 GCA_001940655.1 Promethearchaeota archaeon CR_4 | reverse complement strand
TTGCCCGTAAGATGGTGTTTGATGCCTTTAGCTTTTTAGACAAAAATTTCTCAAGAGGACTCACGTGCATTGACCCGTGCTGCGGGACGGGCATTTTCCTGTTAGAAATGTTCTGGCATATGTATTCCAATATGTCTAAGAAAGAGGGGAACCCAAACCTAATCACTGCATTCCTGCAACACATCGTGGGAATGGATCGAGATCCGATAGCTTGTTTATGCGCATCGCTAAATCTTTTCCTCCTGGCGGTTAGCTTAGACCCCCGCTTGGCGAAAGAGCTCCACCAACATCCCCACATAATTCGTGTGACTAAGCAGGACTTTTTACTTGAGGATATTTCCGATACAACCGGTGAAAACGCCCAGTTCTTAATCATTGGGAATCCTCCCTACATATTTATGCGAAACTTACCTTTTCGTGAAAAATCCACCTTGAAGAGTTGCTTTTCCTCGTCAACACGGCAATTTGACACGTATGGACTTTTTTTCGAGCGAGCCATTGATGTCCTCCCTCTAGGAGGAATCGTGAGTTTGGTGGTGCCTGACTCCGTGCTCACACTGCAGAATCGGAAGGGAACTCGGGAAATTCTCCTGCAGAGGAGTCATATCCTGAAGATCTGCAGAGTGGGAAACGTGTTTCCGGGAATCTCTGTAGCTTCCGTGGTCGTAACCGCCCAAAAAGCGCTCGTTTCGATTAGTGATCCCCTATTTTCCACCGAGATCGAAGATTTGACTCTGGGGGGAAATGTGCCACGGCAGAACGTCACTCAGATGGATTTCATCCGGGCGGACTATTCATTCGCCCCGGCATTTGTCCCGAACAAGCGGTCGATTATTGCACTCTTGAGAAAAGGGGCGATTTCTATCCTAGAATTTTCCAAAGAGCGAGATGAATCGGAAAAAGTAAAAATCGCACGGGGTATCGAGATCGGGAAAAATGGGTACGTGGTAGAATGTGCAAACTGCCACAAATTCTTCCCGCAACCAAAGATTATTTCGGTATGTCCTATTTGCCAAGGCGACCTCAAATTTATCGGGTCTATCTTTTTCCCGGAAGGGTGTGAAACTCCTCTATGTTCCCAGGCCGATACACAACCAGTGATACGAGGTATGACGCGTTGGCGCTGTGATTCTCCACACCGGGTGGTTCTAGGATTGTCCGGCATAAACTACAAGGATGCCAGCACGTATACTGATTCACGAGTGGTCATTCGGCAATTGCTGCAGAGAGGTCGTTTCTGTGCCGCATTACCCCCTAGGCAGGCAATGACCACACAATCCGTATATAACCTCAATTTGCCCGCATCCGTGAATGCATTTGAAATACTCGGGGTTCTCAATTCTGAGATCATTGCTGCAGCAGCATATGAACTTTTTAGTAGTGGGAAGAAATTATTTCCCCGAATTCTCTTGCACGTGCTGAAGGAACTTCCTATTTTTCCTCGCAGGTCTCCATCTGAAACGACTAAAAACCCATTGCAAACCCTCGTGCAGCAATTTCTTTCCAATCCTGCTTTAGATAAAGATGAAAAGGCGATGGATCAACTCAACCAATGCGTGCTAAACTATTTGGGGTGCACCGGCGAAGATCAACCACAGATACTCCACGCAGTGCGTGAATTTACCAAGGAGATTCTCCACAATGGACGTCCTTAGATACGACATTTGCCCAAGCGGCACTCCCGTCACAGTAACGATCCTCGGTTCTTCCACTGAGATCTTTCGCATTCGTTTAATGTCGGAGGCTCTGTTGAATGGCATCCCCGCGAGTAAACAACTCCCTCCCTTTTATGGAGACTTGGGTAGGATTCTCACCCAATACCTCGAGAAAGGAGTTGAATTTTCAAACCGGGAACTTTTCAAACGGATTCCCTTCCAAGTCGGGTGGTTGACATCTTTCCAGCAGCGGTGTTATGACATAGTCCTTGATATCCCATTTGGAGAAACACGTACCTATGGTGAGGTAGCTCACGCGCTTGGCAACCCGAAAGCGACCCGAGCAGTGGGGACGACCCTCCGGGTGAATACCCTGCCCCTCGTCATCCCGTGCCATCGGGTGGTTGGTCTTCACAATTTGGGTGGATTTATGGGATCTAAAGCGGATATGACCCTCGACATCAAACGTCACTTACTGGAATTAGAAGGAACGATTTCGAAATAGGATGTCAAAAAAAATTAGGGTTTAACTCAGATTGGCGGAGGAATAGCCTCGCAAGAATCCCAGGTACTTATGCACAAGTTCATCCGCGGAGGTAAAGATACTCGTGTCAACCCCAGCCAAAATACCAATGGTCAAATAGAGACTCGTCTTCATTAGAATTTTAACGTACGACCGGATCAGGAAAAATCCCGCAAGCATCATCATCATTATGGACAAAAAAACAATGAGAAAGTTAAGTTCAAGGGTTGTGAGAAATATCATAATTTTTTTACGAGGATGGGTATAAAGACTTTCAGAGATCGTCCAAAAATAAATTTTAATTCCCTCAGGTAAACCAATACAAGGAGTTGCACTTTTTGATTGACCAATTTTTGATTATAAATGATGCCGGATTACCGTTGTTTGATTGGCGGCCCAGTGAAAAAGGTTCGGATAGCAATTTAGTTTCAGGTTTCCTGTCCGCGTTGAATATGTTCGCGTCTGGGGAGCGAGGAGAGCAGATAAAGAAAATCACGATGGACCCGACCTCTTTCATCTTTGAACGAGAGGGGAATCTCGTATTTGTGATTTTAACTCAAGATCCTCAATTCGAAGCGGTGATAAATCTAATTCTCACAAATCTTAAAGAGGCGTTTCTTACTGAATTTGGGGAGCATGCGGCAAAATTTGCGGGAAATGTCACTGTTTTTCTCCCCTTCGAAGCAATCCTTGTGGAAATTTTAAAAGAATTTGGCTATTTTGACTACATACAAGCTATGGTATCCTTTTCTAGGGATGAATCTTTGCGGGGAACGATTTTTGTAGATAAAATTTCTGGTAAGGTTCTCTATCTTAAGTGGAAGGAATACATTGATCGAGAGAAAATAAGCTTCCAGAGTGTCCTACTACTCAGAACCTTTGAAAGAATGATTGTTGGTACTTTTAATGAGTCACCACTCTTCTTAAACATCATCTCAGAGTCAATGCGTAGTATAATCTTAAAATCCACAATGAAGGTAGCCTTAATTGCCGAAATTCACCACAAGGAAGCCTATGGTTTCCCCACAATAGAGATTACTGAGAAAAAAGTACAAAATTTCCTAAAGAAACTGTCGGCGAGGGCGAATTTCGAATTAGAAGAATCCTTCTTTTTATTTGACGAAAATGGAAAGATTCTAGCAAAAAACGATAAAGAAAATCGCTTGAAAGCAGACAAGAGCACTATTGATTGTATAACGTTGGTTAAATCAGCAAGTGATGTTATAATTTATGTATTCAAAGAGAAACTCTTTACTCTCCTTCTCGGAACTCCTGATAATCTCTATTTCCTTTGTCCAATAGGCAATCTCTATAGTTTATTGCTCGTCCCTGCCGATAATGTCCCTGAAATGAAAAGCATCTACACAAAACTCCAAAATTTAATAGCACTAAACGAGAATGAAATGAAACAATTTGGGAAAGCACTATTAAAAGTGCAGAAATTTAAAACACACTTTGCCTAAATCCTCCTACACACGTTTTTCGACAAGTCTTAATTTTGTTTTTGCCCCGATCTCGTTGAACTCGGAAGGGTCTATTTCTAAATCCTTCCCCGTAATTTTTGATACGATAGAAGCGGCCATGATTGCCCAGGGACAAATTGCATTGGTGAGTTCGTCCTTGGTCATTACGCTCCGAACTTTGGCGGTAGAACAGTTCACGGATTCAACCGTAAATTCTGTGTCGTTTTCCCACTTGATCTTGACCTTCTCTGCCATTTTGATCTCTGCGGCGCGGTGCATAAATTCCTCCATCGCATCATTAACATTCATTGTTTCGATTTTCTTCAGGTCAAATCCTACCATCTGGAACATCTTTTCGAGGAATTCCGTGGTTTTTGGCACCAGATACTTGAGCAAGGCGGGCGTTCCTAACAAATCTTTCGCAGCATGCTCATAACCAAAGGTTATTCCATGAAGTATGAAAGCAACTTGGTGCACTGCAAAGGGTTTTTCCCTTCGTGACCCCCCTCTTCGAAGAAGCACAACTAAAAAAATGCTTAAACCAATGGGAATGGGTAGAATTATTGCAAATAACGCATTCGCTGGGATAAAAGTGATAACGGGATTCATGGAAGGAACGAACCCGTAATAATATGACCCAATACTAGTGAGAAAGGCAAGCGTCCAACCAGCAAACCCGATAGGGCCAATAAACTGCCCGTACTTATAAATAAGATCTTTCTTAAATTTCGCGATAACGACTTTAAACGTGAAGAGACTGGTTGCGACGAACCCCCCAATAAACGAGTGAATTCCCCGCCACGTTCCTAAATTGAAATACTGGTCGAAAGGAGCAATTAACATTAAAAGGCATTGAACCATTATCGTGTAAAAGAAGAGGGTCTCGACCCGCCCAATCCACTTGTGGGCTCTCACGACCGGAATATCCCCCTTCATGTT
>MBAA01000038.1:10239-12671 GCA_001940655.1 Promethearchaeota archaeon CR_4 | reverse complement strand
CCAATAGACAAGTTTGCCACGACAAAACAATATCCAATTATACTCTGCAAAACCAATGATTCTACCCAAAGCGGATCTGCCACAACATTTCACATCCTGATTATATTTTAACTATGATATTTGGTTGAAAATGATCTAAATTTTTTTCTTAAACTTTGTGGTTAACAGGTTTTTTCCATTAATGAGGGATTTTCTATCGAGACTGTGGAAATATCTTGAAACCTACTTAACATTAGCTATGAATGTATGATTACAATATTCAAGCTAGCATTTTTTTAAACGAAAAGTAAGAAAAAAAAGGATATGTAATCTTCGATGCGATTCAGCAGTGATTCCCACATTTATCGGGACAAACCTTATTTGCGAATTTTATCGCACATTGAGCTTGTTCCCAAGCCCACTTGTAGTGGAGGATCGCCTTGAAATATTCTCCTTTCGCAATGTGGTTGGCCGCTCTAACCATGTTCTTGTTTGCCTTGCACAACAAGCTCTCTACTTTATCTTCGAATTTCGGGCATTGCACGACCGCGGCTTCTGCATCTGCTATAATCACTTTCGCCAGCAATTCGTCTGCTTGAACCAAGCACAGCATTACACTCTCGTATACTGCAATAACCTCTTCCATGTAGGCGAGTTCCTCCTTCAAGTCCGAAGCATCTTCCCCCTCGGCTTCCAATTTCGCAATGTATTCCTCCAGCTTGGGGATCAGACGACTGTAGTAGCATACTTTAACTTCCATTAGGACAGTTGCACAGGCTTCGAAATCGAACACCAACTGTCCGCATTTCGGAGAGAGGTGTGTCTCATTAAGCCAGAGTTTTTCGTTCAAGCTACATTGAATTTTGAAGGCGATAAGTGCGTTGAGACTATTGCAACACTTGTGATGGTCATGACTCTTGTGCTCGTCACAACACCAGTGATTTTCGCCACATTTGTCGTTGTGTCCCTTGTGGTGTTTGCAGCATTTATCCTCGCATTCAAGAGATCCGAGTAACGTAATGGCGTTCGCTTTGATATCTCTGGGTCCCCGGACGGTAACTTGAGTAGTCGCGGTGCCAACGCCGGAATCATCATCGACCACAGTCAGGATCACCGTGTAGTTTCCGGGAATCGCATAGACGTGAGTCACGGCGCTCTCAATATCAACGGGGTAACTATTGCCAGTGAAGGATTGCGTGAAATCCATAGAACCGTCCCCAAAATTCCAAATAAATGTTAGATCATCGATACTCGGATCAGTAGCTTCACCCGTAAAAACAACGGAGTTCAGCATAATTTGTGGCGTTGAAATTCCCTCGAGGGTCACGCTCGGTGCGACATTATCGATTGTAATTGTCGTGGAGTCGGTGTCTGTTAATTCCCCGTCATATACTTCCACTACCACTGTTCCCAAATAGTCATCCGTCCACATATTCATTGCGGTTGAGTCTGAGGAATAGGGCGTGTCCCAGATGCCATCATTATTGAAATCCCAACGGTATTGCAAGGCGTCCCCGTCTGGATCATAGGAACTCCCCGCGTTGAAGATTACTTGCGAGCCTTCATCGCCTGCATAGGGTCCACCGATCAAGGCTACTGGGGGGTCATTCGGCGAGAGGACATCGACAGTCAATTCTGGGAAGTGTAAATGGTCCGGTGTCGCGTCGTATTTGAAATAACCTACGTAGGAAGTGTTTAGCAGGTTCACGGGCAAATCCAACCCCACTAAGGAAGATTTAATGTCGAATATGACGCTCCATGTTGTGCCAATGTTAACCGTCCCGATATTCCACGTGAGTTGGTTGCCAACTATCGAGGTAGGAGTTATGGAAAACGTCCCCGGGACGTAATGGATGTAGCTCGCCAATTCTGCCGTGGCGACAACATTCGTACCCGCGATCGTGGATACGGCGGTGGCAATTTGATCAAAGATGGGGATCAAATCGTTAGCGGTAGTGGCAATGAAATATTGCCCACCGGTCGTCGTAGCTAAGTCGTTCATTTTAGCAACAATTACACTAGGTCCTACTCCAATTGCATAAAAGACGTAACCCTTAGCTTTCGCTTGATTCACGGGCGCGCCAGAATCGCTATAGGAGTAAGTATATGATCCATCTCCATCTGTGAGAAAGATTACAACATGTACAGTTCCGGTACGTGCACCAGCATCGAGGACTTGGATACTTCTTGAAATGCCCCCATTTAAATTTGTACCAGCGTCGTGATCAATGGAGCTAATATGGCTCTTAACATCTGCAAAATCATTGGTTAATCCTAACGCAAAGTCAATATTATCGTCCCAGCTCACCACTCCTACCATATCTCGCGTTGCATCTAACTTGTCCACAAAGTTATTGGCGGCAGTCAAACGAATATCGTCCGGATCATTCCAATCCATACTGCCACTACTATCAATGGCAAAGACAATGTCGATCGAAACCCGACCACTTATC
>MBAA01000038.1:7331-10230 GCA_001940655.1 Promethearchaeota archaeon CR_4 | reverse complement strand
ATACCTGTAACTGACAATGTTAGTTGAGTCGAATCTGGCGACTCTGTATCCATTAGATAAATTGGCGTGGTGGGATTGAGATTCGCATCCACGGTTAAATATGGAGGTATTGGGTTAGGACCAGGTGTCCCTCCAATCTCAGGGATGCCAGAACCTATGTTCACTTGTTTGTTAGTGGTCACGGGACTTAGGGTACTCGTCCCAATTAGTAAAGTCCCAACCATCCCAAAGGTAAAAACCGCAAGGATGAGAGACAACCTTATTTTATTCATCTTCATTTTATATGCACCGGCATTTCACTGATTGCACTAATTTCTTAGATTTTACAGATTAAGTGCTTGTATAAAAATATTTTTAATCTGGAGTTTCGATGAAAACGCTATTGCTGAAGGAGAGACTGATCTTCGATGTAAATATTTTTTTGAGGCGCTGTTCCTATTAAGTTTCTCCCAAAATCTAGTCAGCGTCGGGTAACTTGACTGGGAGATAATTGTGGTCATAACAAAATACCTATGACCTGATTCAAAGATCTTCCTATAAAGTGAAGATCTCGTGAGAGGGATGCGAAGAATAAAAATCCTCCTAACTTACGCGTCCGAGTGATTTTCGCATAAAATCAGGCCATTAAAGAATTCTAATCTTCTAGCCTTACCCAATCTTGCTCTTCTTAATGCCGGGAAGCGGAAAAACACATTATTTTACTACTAGTAAGTGGGAAGAATGCGGGCGTTCCGAAGACTATATATCCGATGCATTTAAAGAGACAATCTAATGTCTTTCGTCGTTTTGCTCTCTTGGGGCCACTTCTCCAGATGGCCTCGAGAAAAAAGAAGTTAGGAAAATACGTTGAGGGGCGGTGCACAAAGTACCGGCATCCTTACCGGATCTTGTTCCACACATCCATTTCCCCGCGGAGAGTCCTCCATCCTAAGATTACCCCGTGCCAACATGAGGGGGATCCAGACCGGCCGCAACCGCTCGTGTTTCTCTGTCCGTTTCAGGACATTCGAACGTGGGTCGAGTGGGTGTTTCAGAAGCACGGTCCATCCAAGCAGGAGGTTCTCCAACGGCAAGTGTTAATGAAGGGTGCACCTGTGATCCTATACGTGCACCTCGTCCGAGTCGTCTCCCGCGACCTTCAGGTGCCGAAAATTCGGTATGGGCAGGAATTTGTGGTGAAAAAAGCAGTATGTCCAGTTGCCATTGTTCCCGTCCGCTATTATCTTGGGCGTTCCTTGAATCTCGCGAAGGTCTCGGCTTGCATGCAAAAAATAAAGGAAACCACGCATCGCAAGCGTTAATTTTGTTATATTTACTAATAGAACTGATTTTGAATTAAATTGCATTGATGTCTCGCGTTTCGTGCCTCCATATAATTTATTTAATTTGAGGTGGACATCTGAATGACATGAAAATTCATTGGATTGGCCACTCGTGTTTTAAGGTTACTACTGGTGCCGGACAAGTCATCTATTTTGACCCGTATGAAATCGAAGAGAAAACTAACGATGCCACGCTCGTCCTGTGCAGTCACGACCATTATGACCACGCCGAGGAGGGTTCGATTGATAAGATTTTTAACCCCAAAGCAAAGCTAATCTGTCCCAAGAGTTGTTTAGCGAAGCTGAAAACGTACCGTGCTATTGGGATAGACCCCGGCGAAAAATTTGACGTGGGCGGTATCGAGATTCACGCAACCCCTGCCTATACTCCGACCAAGACGTTCCACGTCAAAGCAAATAAGTATGTCGGATTCATCATATCGCTGGAGGGTAAAACCTTGTTCCATGCAGGGGATACCGACTTCATTGAAGAATTCAAGCAATTACCCCCGATAGAAGTCGCCCTACTTCCCGTTGGGGGGACTTATACTATGGATTTTCAGGAGGCCCTCCAAGCGGTAAAAACTATCAAACCGAGAATTGTCGTCCCGATGCACGCGTGGGACACGAACCTCGAAGAATTCGCAGAGATGGTGCGCAAGGATGCACCAGACACACGGGTCGAGATATTAACGGAAAAGGATTTAGAAATCTGATATATGACAGCGAAAAACTCTTTTTTATGGATTAGAACTCTAACAAGCTTTTCAAATTCGCAAGCATTGTTCTGAACCGTTTGGTCATCCCTGGGTAATTCCTATCACGGTCGTAAATGACAGCGAATTCCCCGGGATAGAGGTACCCATCCTCCTCACTTTCCAGTTTGAGGCGCCCTTCATCGTCATAATGGGTGACCCGTACGAGTAATTGTTCCAGTTGCTGGTGAATGGCACGGAGGTCGTCTTGTGGTGGGTTTGGCGCTCGATTTGCTTTCCATTTATTGATGTTCTCCTCGAAAGCGTGGAGTTCTCGAGCGACAAACAAGAGAAGTTCGTACCCTCGGATGCCGAATTCGAGAAACCCGATGGTGTCGCGGGCCTTTGTCGCGTTCTTGCGCAGGTCTTGCAATAAATTGTATATCTCGGGAAATTTCCGTAATTCAAATTCGATTTGGCCGGGTGATAATGCTTCTTTAGGGTTTCCGTTGAACTCATACAGGAGGGAGGTGATATTTCCTGCGACAGGTGTGGGGCACCCGAAGAAGGTCGCGTTAAAGCGGGAGTCAAAATCCTCCATGAGTCCGCGAGAAAAGGGACGGGGGTTCCAGCAGGCGTCTGCCCCGAAAATAAGGGCGTGCCACTGGGTTTCGAGCGTGGCGCCACATTCCGCCCGAGAGGTAATGACCACGCCCAGTGCGTTGCTCGCGGAGATGTGGTTCGCGTGGCACGCGATGTTGGGGAGGCGCCGCGGGTAGGTGGGAATAGTCCCGTGAAATTCCGAACTGGCCGAGGGCGCCCCAAGAATCTTGAAACCACGATCGTGGAAGTAAGCGATGAAGGGGAGACTCCGCACCGTGG
>MBAA01000038.1:7024-7289 GCA_001940655.1 Promethearchaeota archaeon CR_4 | reverse complement strand
ACCTCTTAGGATCAATTCGTTTTAAAATATCCGCCCCGTGCAAGATGCCGTCCATCTCCAGGTAATCCGTTTCCTCTCCCGTTGCCGCATAATCCCGATACATCACGACCACGTCCTTGTCCAAGGCGGCCAAGATTTCAGGGGCCTTGAGGAGGAAATCAGACCACATGATGGGCGTCTTGCCTTCCGCTTTGACAATTTTAACCACTTTATTGGCGAAGTCGGTGTAAAGTTTAGTCTTACTGTTCTTTGCAATGAAAGCTTG
>MBAA01000038.1:6759-7010 GCA_001940655.1 Promethearchaeota archaeon CR_4 | reverse complement strand
CCCCGAGCGAGTATATCTCGTCACCCCCAACGTGGAAATATTTCGCGGTCGGGTGTTTTTCGCACACTTGGTGGATTATCTCCTTCACGAGATGTTCGGACTCGGGATTGAGGGGGCAGAGAGACCGGTCGTTCTCCGGAAGTTCTCGGAAGGGGGCAAATGCTGGGTGTTTAAGCACGAAAGAAAGGTACCCGAACACTGACACGAGGGGGATGACCTCTATCTCGTTGCGAGCGGTAATTTTACGTAAT
>MBAA01000038.1:6401-6721 GCA_001940655.1 Promethearchaeota archaeon CR_4 | reverse complement strand
GACTCCTCGCAAGACTCCACCGTAAGGGAATTTGTCGCCGTACTCGACCATGAACGTGTTGAATTTATACTGCGGGAGAATCGCGTAGAATTCCTTGAGATACTCGAAGCGGTGTATGAGTACCGTGAGGTCCACGTGGATCCCGCGGACGAGCATACTAGGAGAATCATTGATTGTCAAACACGGGATCTCAAAGGATGTGGCAGACCCCCCCCGGGCCACGAGGGACAAGAGGACTTGTTCCAAGATCTGGCGCAACGTTTGGATGCCATTAAAAAATCCCTGTATGTCCCGCGCGTGAAGTTTCACAGCTACTGGAG
>MBAA01000038.1:6251-6393 GCA_001940655.1 Promethearchaeota archaeon CR_4 | reverse complement strand
AGGACGTATCCTTGGGGAGGAAGGTCTTCCGTAGTTTTAAATTCCGCGTTCACCGTGGAGAGGATGTCCCCAGTCGTCCAAAACAACAGAAAGACTTTTCGTTCTAATTGTGCGTCGATTACACTATCCTGGATCGGGTCTA
>MBAA01000038.1:2638-6176 GCA_001940655.1 Promethearchaeota archaeon CR_4 | reverse complement strand
TCGAAGGGTATTCTTTACCTTGGTGTAAAGATTTTCCTTGTTGAAAACAGTTTTCTTTTACTAAAGAATAAATACTATTTCTACTATAAATAGTAATATGAAGAATCTCGGGTCCTACAAGATCACCCGTCAAGGACAGATCACTCTCCCAGCAGAAGCGCGTAAGCAACTTACGCTCAATGAGGGGGACACGGTTGATATATATTCGACCGATGATCTCCTCGTAATCAAGAAACGCAAAACCCCTGTTCAAGTATTTGAGGAACTTGCTGTAAAAACAACAGAGCGGTTTAAACAGCAAAAAATTACTCGCGATACTGTAGCAGAGGAAATCGAGAATGTGCGAAAGGGAAGTTAAATGCGCGTGACTCTCGATACTAATATTCTGATTTCTGCTCTGGGTTGGCAAGGTGGACTGGAGTACCAGATCGTGTTAAGATGCTTCCAACATAATCTAGAACTCGTAATTTCTCCGGAAATCCTTGTGGAGTTTAAACAAGTCGCTCTGCGTCCGAAATTTGGTTTTTCTCTCGAGGATATTGAAGATTTTATAACTGCCCTCATAGAGAGTTCTGATTTCGTCCTTCCAGAGGAGAAAATCTCCATAATCAAAGATGATCCTAAAGATAATATTTTTCTCGAAACTGCTGTTACAGGACACGCACAGTATATTATTTCAGGAGATAAGCACCTGTTGAATTTAGGAGAATTTCAGGGCATTCAGATTTTGCGGTCTTCCGATTTCCTCGCAGTGTTAAAAAGATCCTCTTAAAATCAGAAAGCTGAAAGATGATCGAGTGAGTTGAAAAAGATTGCCAAAATTGGGATCGTTTGACCTCCGGCACGGGTTGGTGCTCGCCCCCATCCTCGACGTCACGACGAGTCCCTTCCGGAAACTCTGCTTCAAGTACGGGGCAGATATGGCGTTCGAGCCGATGGTGTGGACTAATTACATTCTTATGGCCACCCAAAAATTTCTGGACTCGGTCGTCACCCGCCCGGAAGAGCACCCGCTCGGGTTCCAGTTGATTACCACCCGCCCGGAGCAGGTGAAACCAGCATTGGACGTCCTCGAGAGCCTTCCTTACGACCTCTACGATCTCAACGTAGGGTGCCCATCCCGGAACGTCACCAAATTAGGCGCAGGGGGTGCCCTCCTGGGAAATCTGCCCCTGTTAGAGGAGATCGTGGCGGAGATGGCTAAACACGCCGTGAAACCGTTCAGTTTGAAGATCCGTGTTGGTCTCTCGACAAGTGATGCGCTACTTCCCGTGCTGCAGCTCGCAAAAGACCACGGCGCGGACTTCGTCACCATCCACGCTCGTACGGTCTCGCAAGGTTATGGTGGAACCGCTGACTGGTCGTTGATTCATCTCGCAAAGAATAAGTTTCCAGACATCCCGATCGTTGGGAATGGGGACGTGCGATCCCCTGAAAATGCCCGGGACTTGCTGGACACTTTTTCCTGCGAAGGCGTAATGATAGGGCGAACGGCGATGAAAAACCCCCGAATCTTCCAATCCTGCGCGGCGTTCCTCGAACAAAAATCCCTCCCTTCCATCGCCCACCGGGAGATCTTTACAGACTTCTTGGAATTCCTCCAAGACACCCTCGCAGATCAAAAAGTCCGCCCGTTCGACCTCCGCGCCGTCCGGGGAACCCTCCAGAATTTTTGTTCTGGATTTCCACTCGCGCGGAGACTCCGAATGGAGATAAATAACCTAACCTCGACGGAAGAATTACGCGCGTTCGCCACGCGAATGTTGGATGAAAGCGACCCAATAGAAATCAATTCACCACGCCCGGGATAAGCGGGATCTCGACCCCTTTCCGCACGAATTTGGTCGCTTGCTTGTAGAGTCTTTTCTCCGTATGGATGAGACGGAGCCACGTTTTTGGGTTGCAATAGAATGCGTCAGTGAACGTGAACGGTCGGCCAGGCCGTAACGTGTAGAGCAGGTCCAGAGAGGTGATCGGCGATTTCTGTGAGAAATCCATGTACTCGATCGGGATTTTTTGTTGGTCGATCTCCCCGCCCGTCAAGTTGTGTAAGAGCTCTAATGTCCATAGTCTTTGAGCATCGTTATGCAAAGCAGTCGAGGAAAATTTATATTCTTTTTCTAGTGAGGATGCTAAATCGTCAAGGAAACCAACCGCGCCGCGCGGATCCTTGCCCAGCATAATGTCCAATCCCACAGCTTCTACCCCTGCGTGGTTGAACCCCGCCACGTTAAACCCACCGTAGCGGAGGGATCCATACACGAGTGGCCCCTCACCTTCTTGTCCCACGATGCCCGAACAGACCGTGGCGACCCGTGTGCCGTTCTCGCCCAACTTCTGCAACATCGTGGCAAAGATCCCCGTGTACCGCACCACGAGGTATTGCATTCCCAAGTTGAGGGTCACCAAGTTCGCCCCCGCGTGGTGGTGGGGATCCACCTGCACGACTCGTTGACCGCAAGACATATAGGTTTTAATCGGGTCAGATTCGCTAGTGTCGGTACACAACGCCACGAGGTTAGGGTTATTGCCTTGTTGGATTTGTTCCTTTGACGAAACATTCTTGTATTTATAGGAGAATTTTGGCCTAAAGTCTGCCCCGATAATATGTCTCACTTGTTTGATGTCGAGTAGATTCGCGGGTAAACCATGGATGTGCCACCGAGGCGGAATGCCCCGCATGGGGCGCCGCGGGTTCCATGATACGCTGAAATTTTTGGTCGCCAGGGTGTAATAGGCGCAATTGTGAATTTTCGCGATAGCAG
Organism: Promethearchaeota archaeon CR_4; assembly: GCA_001940655.1. GTDB lineage: Archaea > Asgardarchaeota > Lokiarchaeia > Sigyniarchaeales > CR-4 > CR-4. Next base: position 3,411 of record MBAA01000038.1, on the reverse strand, counting down.
CAGACAGGATCAAGGTGTAGTGTTCGTCAAAGAGCGCTTTCGGGGGGTGGCATTTTGTGAACCCGCCGAGGTCGTAGGGTCCTTGCGCGATGGGAAAAGGCAATACTTCGGTATCATCTGCCTCGTAAAAGTCCACGAAAAAAACTTTAGAATCATATCTTTCCTGCGAAAAATATTGGGTATACCCCGTTTCCCAGAACGCCCGCGGCGTGCCCCCTTCCCAGAGCATATTCTCGCCGACATGCACTTCCCGCACTCCCTCTTGCAGGAGCGCGTCCACAATGCCTGCTACTACCGCGGGTTGGGTGGCAATCGCCTGGTGGTCGGCGTCCACCTGCATGCCTTTCTTGTTCAGCAAAATCTCCCGCAACTGCGAATTGTTGAAGAATAAACCCACGAACCCGGTATTATTGGGTTTTACAAGCACTTTCCCCCCCTTGGCATTCGGCACTTGGGCCAGGAGTTGCTGAGTCAGGCGATAGGACGTGGAATAGTTATACGTAGCGATCTTATCCAGGGGCAAGATTCCCACGTGCGCAAGATACACCGTTTGTCTCTCGTCATTAGGACCCAAGTGCGTTGAATTACACGCTGGGAGGAGGTTATACCGTTCGAAGTGGAGTTCCGGGGAGAATTTATACTTGTCTCCATACCATTTCTTCGGAGGATGTTTAGTGAATTTAACCACGGGTGACACTCCTTCTTCACATTTCCGAGAAAACACCTGCTAGCACAATAAAAACCTCTAGAGAAATAAAATTTTTGCAATGATA
>MBAA01000038.1:1295-2569 GCA_001940655.1 Promethearchaeota archaeon CR_4 | reverse complement strand
GAGATCGCCACATATTTTTGAGATGATCCTCGCAAGGAATTTTTTATAGATATTGTACCTATACTTATAACTAACGTTTATAGGATGTTTATGTTGTTACATCCATTCTTTCCAATGTTTTATTAATAGAAAAGGTCGGGATCGCATATGCACCAAATGCATACTCGGAGAAATAACTCCGCAAAACATCAGAGAGGAATCTTAGTCTATCCATTCCTCCTCTTCATCGTGGCACAGCTTCTGCTGTCAAACCTCGGAGCTAACACAACGGGGGTAATCGGACTGACAAGTGAAAGTATCGAGAACGAGTGGGAAGAAAATCCGCTCGCGTCTGAGAGTGTCGAATGGACTGCTAACGGGACTGCCATCTGCACCGCGACAGCTGATCAAAAATCCCCACAAATCGTCAACGATGGGGTTGGTGGCGTCATCATTACTTGGCAAGACGCAAGACTCAGCTTGACTAACATTAATATCTACGCCCAGCGGGTTGACTCTGCAGGAAACACCCAGTGGGGTGCGAATGGGATCGTCATTAGCACCGCAACAGGTAATCAAATTGATCCCCAAATTGTCAGCGATGGGGTTGGCGGCGCGATCATCATGTGGTTGGATAATCGAAGTGGCAATTGGGACATTTATGCCCAGCGAGTTAATTCCGCAGGAATCGTCCAGTGGACTTCCAACGGGGTTGGTGTCTGCACCGCAACAGGTAATCAAATTGATCCCCAAATTGTCAGCGATGGGGTTGGCGGCGCGATCATTACTTGGGTATATGGTGGCATCTACGCCCAGCGGGTGAACTCCACTGGGAATGTCCAATGGGGGTCTAGCGGCGTCATAGTCTACGCCCCGGAAGCTATGGGTTATGTGTTCCGTCCTCAACTTGTGAGCGATGGGGGTGGTGGCGCGATCTTTACGTGGGAGATGTGGATTCAGGGAGGACCGTCTGATCATGACATTTTAGTCCAGCGGGTGGATCCTTCGGGAATCCGCCAGTGGGTAGATACGCTTTACATCTGCCAGGAGTATGAGGATCAAATGAATCCTCAAATCGTGAGCGATGGCGTTGGAGGTGCGATTGTTACTTGGCAAGATTACAGAAATGGAGCGGATTATGATATTTATGCCCAGCGGGTCGACTCGGAGGGGGTTCCCCGATGGATTATCAACGGTATCGGTATCTGTATCGCGACAAATGATCAAAGTCAACCACAACTCGTGAGCGATGAGGCCGGCGGAACGATCATTACATGGCAAGATGAGAGGGAATA
>MBAA01000038.1:0-1263 GCA_001940655.1 Promethearchaeota archaeon CR_4 | reverse complement strand
ACTCCGCGGGAAGCCGCCTGTGGCGCACCAACGGGATTCAAATTTCCAGTGCTAGTTATGGAGTAGAATCTCCTCAAATTGCGAGCGATGAAAATGGTGGCGCGATCATTACATGGCGAAGTTCCACTTTTGCGACTAATTATGACGTCCACGCCCGACGGTTCACCTCCGCGGGGAATCTCGGATGGGGGCTCTCCATCTGCATTATGACTAATGTACAAGAAAATCCTCAAATCGCAAGCGATGGATTTGGTGGCGCGATCATTACCTGGCAGGATTACAGAAGCGGGACTAATTATGACATCTACGCCCAAAAAGTGGCGAATGATCCTCCCATGGTAAACCACCCCGGCGACATTACCACCACCACCACGGGAATGAGCACTATTGACTGGGTCTTGACCGATGATCAGGGGCCCGGCCAGTATCGCGTGCTCGTCAACGACACATCCGGTGCGTATTACGTGTGGGTTGGCTGGACGACGTGGACGGATTCCGTTGCCCTCGAAGTCCCGATCAACCGCGATGTACCCGGCACGTTCAACTACACCATTGAGTACACGGACGACCAAGGCATATGGGGACTTACCGACACTGTGGTTGTGATCGTGACCGGAACTGATGACACCAATTTTATGCTTCTCTTGATCGAAGTGGGTGTCATCGCAGTCATCTGTGCCGTGGTTGTGGGGGTGCTGCTCCTCCTGAAGATGAGCCAAGTCAAACGTGCACTAGCAGGAGGACGCAAGGGGTAACCACGAAACGTCCTCCCATCGCGGGAAATACCCTGCAAAGGTGATAAAACGCCTCCTAGTTGGGATGTTAAAAACTCCTAACAACCATTGAGATATCGGAAATGAGCAACAACTTAATGAAGTCTTTTTCCATTGTGGAAAATCCAGTGGTTGTGATTACTTTTTCCTTCCTTTTTATGGTTTGGCGGTGAAAGGGCGTGGATTACCTCGTACTTGAGCTGGTGGTCTTTTGTCACGAGCTGTCCGACCACTAAACTCGAGACGATGGTAGATGTCAGGATAGCCCCCCCGCACCAGGCGAGGAACATGACACTCTGGAAAATCATGGTTTCCCGCGGCGGGGTTCCGGTGATGATGAGTCCTACTGCCGCCCCGGGCAGGAAAAATCCGGCGTTCCGCATCGAATCATTGATGGGGATGAAGATGGACTGGATGGTCTTCCGAACAGGAATCGTGGTAGCTTTTTGAATGGTTCCCCCCAACGTGAGAATGGTTTCCATTTCGAGAA
>MBAA01000021.1:8988-12834 GCA_001940655.1 Promethearchaeota archaeon CR_4 | reverse complement strand
CCTTAAAATTGCTCGCTCCGACAAAAAATCCCATTGCTCCAAGTTTGGTCAAATTGTGCACGCCCCAACTCTCACTTGGTCTTCAATCCGGCTGCAAAACCTCTCCAGCGTAGGGCCCACCCGCCACGCTTTTGGCACCCGCCTTAATTTCCGGTGGAGGGCCCGCTGAAGTTGCCAGCAGTCATACGCGAACATCTGGAACGCCACGAGGAGGGTCTTGGTCGCCGCGTTGCGCGCGCGGCTGGCGGGCACGTGCCGTCGTATGTCCCGGAAGCCAGTCTCGATTCGCCACCTTTTGGAAAACCTCCTGACCAGCCCTAGCCCCCAGCTGGCCCACCGGCGCTTGTTGCGCGGAGCGCGCATGGTGGTGACGAATGCGTGCACGTGTTCCATTGCTTTCTTTTCCGTCAGCGTGCCCGCCGCGATCTCCGCTTGGAGGTCTCCGACCCGCTTGCCCCGGTCCGGTTTCAGGATGAGGTAGCATTGCAGGAGCCCGTTGTCGTACTGGCAGGTGGGGGTCGGGTGCAGCGTGATGGCCACGACAGACTTGCCCGTGCCGGCGAGGTATGCCTTGATCGCTTTTTTCACTTCTTTCGGTAAGCGCTTGATGGATCCGAGGTAAAATGTCCCCTGTGCGAGGAGGGACGACATGACGTCGTAGCACGAGATCTCCCGGTCGCCTGTGACATGCTCGATGGAAAAACCCCACGACTTGAGCAAGTCGATGGCCTGCAGGATGTCCGGCACCTTGGAGTGTCCCTTTTTAGACAAGAACAGGCCGCAGAAGAGGCGGGTGGTGCCCGAGCTCAGCATGAGCGCCCCGTACTTCCGGCCCCACTTGGTGCCGGGGCCCTTGTTGGACCCGGTCAATTCTGCCTCGTTCTGGGGGCAGACCTCGCCATAAAACCACTCGTGGGTGTAATCGATGAGGACATAGATCGTTTTTTCGACGAGGCCGAGCTCGAGGGCCGTGGTGCAGAAGGCGTGGAAAATCTCTTCCGTCATCTTGGCCTTGAACGCCTTCGGGAGGTGCCTGACGAAGTCATCCATTTGAGACTTGTGGGGAACCACGCGGGCATGCCTTTCCGGCACTCCCCCTAACAACCTAGGTTCCTCGCCGGGGTGGTCCCGCTCGAACAGGAACTTGTCCAGCTCGTCGAGGGCGGCCTTCATTGGCTGCTGGGTCATCACCTTGTAGGCAAGCCCTTGCCAATAGTCGAGCCGCGAATATTGGTTGCCTTCCACCGAAAACTTGAGGGGGTGCTCCTGCTCGAGTCGCTGCGCAACCTTCAAAAAGTACTCCAACCAGTCATACATTGGAACCATCCTTTCCTCGGGATAGAGGTGGGACTCTTTCCCTTCAACGATGTTTGGGTTCATAAGTCGGGGAAAGGACTGGTTCTTCAAATTCCTATTGCCTTCACCCGATAAGTTCTGGCGTGCGTTAGGTTATTCCGCAATTTGGTAAGCTGTGAAGAACTGGGAAGGAAAAGCGGAACCCGCCGAGAATACAGCGTGCACGCCGAATTTATGTCGGCGTCCAGTGACCTAATCCGTATTGCGGGGCAGCGGGGAAATGTTCAATGATTACTTTGATTTCCTACAAAACTGATATTAATAAATTTCCGCGATCCCTTCAAATCGTTCACAGTTCTCTTCCAAATATTGTGTTTAATTTTTGCCAAAAAAATAAACCCAGTCGTGTTACATATCGACTGCCAAGGTTTCCAAGGGAATTTTTATGATTAACTGGAATTTCCTCCCAACTGAAACACTGGATTTTTTTTGTTCTCCTTTAAATATCGTAAATTGAATGACATTTTGTCGTGTTTCTCACCACGTCCACACCCTATCGTGAAGATATATGGACAATAATCCCCAAATTCCCCTATATTTTTGGATAACCTCCCAATTCTGAATGGGATTCTGAAATATGCCACCACCGTTCTGGCGTGAGAGACATGTTAACTAGGCAATAATTCCCATTGACCCAAAAACATTCATATCATTGCACCCAAAAAATCAAGTAATGGAAAACCTGCTCCAAAAATGCAGGTTGGAATCCGTTCCATTTTCTGTTTGGATTCTTAAAGCGGCATTAAGAACTAATCTTTACCGGTCGGAAAATATGGACAAATATTACACCGCGATTGACCTCTTTTGTGGCGCGGGCGGTTTTAGTCGGGGATTTGAAACCGCGGGGATTGAAGTCGTTGCCGCCTATGACTGGGAAGAGAAGTTCAAAGAGACGTTTAATCGTAACCACAAGCACCCCGTCTTTGCAACGGCCGACCTATCCGAAGGGATTTCCGGCAAATTCCCCCCGGGATCGATTGACATCGTCTTTGGCTCCCCCCCCTGCCAAGGATTCAGCGATGCGCGTGGCAACCGGGACCCGAAAAATGCGGATCAATTCCTGCGCAATACCCTCCCGTTTGCCTTCGTCAATGTGGTCAACCAGGTCCGGCCCAAGGTCGCCCTCATAGAAAATGTCGCGGGCATGGCGACCTATCGGGTGAAGGACGGGTTATTCATCGATAAACTCCGGGAGCGGTTTGCCGAAATCGGATACGCAATGACCTACCAAGTTCTCAACAGTGCCCAGTTTGGCGTCCCGCAGGAACGTAACCGCGTTTTTTGCCTGGCGATTGAGCAAGATTTCAAGGTTGCGCCCCAATTGATCCATCACGACATTGAAGGTGTATTTAGTTCACCAACGAAGTATGTTACTGTTGGGGATGCGATTAGTGATTTACCACGGAATCCTGTCGGTTCCGGCGAAACTTGTAAGTATGGGGTTCCTGTGGAGACTGCGACCGCCTACCAACAACTAATGCGCGCAGAAAATCCAAATGGCCAAATTCAGAATCACCTAATTGTCGCTAAACCGACCGAAGCAGAATTGCAAATCCTCCATCGCCTGCCAGAAGGGAAGATTTACCGCAGTTCCCGCTTTGGCGACCGCTACGTTGGTGTGTGGGAGCTTTTTGCCGACCTCCTGACGGAGGATGAAAAGCAACTCCTCTATTTCTTGTGCCAAAAACGCACGAACACCCAGTTCAAGGAATGGAATAACACCCGTTACAACGAGGGGTTCCTCCGGGAACTCAAATTTTCTCGTGATGCCCAGGGCCGATTCGCTTATCCCGAGCAATTTCCTGCAAAAGAGCCCAACCCTAACCGATCCCCGCAGGACATCCTCGATTCTCTTGTTACTAAGGGGTGGTTGCGCACTCAACAATTCCGGGATTCTACCAGTGACGAAGAATTTGTTGCGTATGACATTAATAGCACTGCCGGCGTGCGCCCCATGTACATGCGTCTCACGCGATCTAAACCCGCCCGCACGATCATGACCACCTCGTTCAAGGTCAAGGAATTAGTGCACCCCACAGAACCACGCCCCCTGACCCTTCGGGAGGGGTGCCGCATCCAGAGTTTCCCGGATGATTTTCTTTTCCCCGACAGCAAGAAAGATGCCTCCACCATGATAGGCAACGCGGTCCCGCCCCTAATGGCGACAGAACTGGGTAAATTTGTCTCTTTACTGCTCAATTTCTTAGACGATGCCCGCAATACTGAATATCTCGAAGTCATCCAACGACAAGTTGCTAACAACAAAAAACCTCCTCGCCCGAAATCTCCTCTTGTTGAATCGGCGATAACACTCTTGAATTTCTTATCACGAAATAAATGAGGCAATGATCTGGAATCCAAGTCGGGATATAATTATAAAGACACCAAATAGAGACATCAGAATCTTTTATGTTTGACAGACACTGATATTCAGTCAAGCAAAAAGGTAGATTTTACGAATTAACACGACCACTCGCTTTCCAATACGAC
>MBAA01000021.1:6421-8925 GCA_001940655.1 Promethearchaeota archaeon CR_4 | reverse complement strand
TCATAATTTTTTTTTTGAGTCTCGAAAACCTCCTGTTATGATTTTGCGTCCCCAAGTTCCAGGGTGCTCACAAGGTATGCACGAGAAGTTGCGAACGTTCATTATAAAGTTCTCATAGATAAAACTCCGTAATATGTCAATTTTGTCGAGTTTGAACAAGTAAATTTGCGCTGGAAATTACCAGATTAATAAATCGAAGACTTTTTCAAATTTCGGGGGAAATTGTTTCACAGATTCTGCCATGGAACCTCCTTTTCATGCGGAACATTAAGACAAAAGTATCTTTGTCGTGATTTAAATGCCAAAAATGAATCCAAAGCATAATCCTGCACACGTAGAGCGGACAAATCGCAAGCGGGCGCGGAACCACGTTTCGGCACGTTTTCCCAAGATTCCTCAAGACGATGAATGGATGGATGAGACGGGTGATCGCTTCCAAATAATGGCGGGGATAAATAATCCCGCGTGGGGAGTTGGGTCGCGAAACGGACGCCCCCGGTGTGGTTTGTGCGGGAAAACGACCAACCTGACCAAAACCGAGTGCTGCGGCCAGTGGATCTGCGATGATGAAGACCAGTATGTTTTGTTCTCATTTGACACGAACAGCTGCCACCGCAATCACGACCGGTATACCTTGTGCGCCAACCACGATCACGAGGGACACGAGGGAAAGTGGCAAGAGTGCCCCGAGTGTCGGGAGGACTTTGAAACAGAAATGTACGTCTGGTATGGCACCAACGAGTATAATTTTGAAAAGTTACCAAACCCGCCCGCGTATGCACCAACCAAGTGCGCGAAATGCAAAAAGATCATTCATCTGGGTGAAGATGGGTTTATGGTCAAGGGAGAAAAATATTTTTGCGAGCGGTGCGGCGGTTTAGCTCAATTGATGAAATTACCAACCTGACCGGCGTATCTCGGAGAAGATACGAATGATTTCCAAATTTATCAAGGGGTAATTCCAGTATCGGGGGAACGTTCTCTTCAAAAGAAAGGTTCTCTTAAAAGGACAGCATTTCCTCACGTAAAATGGTGATAAAGTGAAACCACGTGGCCAAGTGATTATACAGGATCCGGAAGTAATTTATGAGGCGATGGTGGCACACATCCAAGGGGACGATACCCTTGGGGACGCGGTTCTTGACCTCAAAACTGGACACGTGTTTTACTCCCCCGTGCGGGAACGATGGGGGGACGAGGAGGTGGCCGAAGCCCTCTAGGATGGTACGATCATCGAGGAGGACATTGCCCTCGCTGAACTGGGTGCATCGGGCGATTATCATGAAGATCAAGTTAAGCTTGGGGAGCTCCTCTCTCCCGACACTACCCGGGTTGTCTACACGTATGATTTCGGCGACAACTGGTAATATCTAATTGTTTTGGAAGAGGTGTTGCCAGTGGACACCACCCTTTCGTATCCCACATGCATAAAAGAGAAGGGGGCCTGCCTCCTTGAAGATGGTGGGGAACCGTGGGCATATATGGAGGATCAGGCGGATGGAGGACTGCGGGAGGGCGAGGACTGGTCCTTCATAGATGAAAATCTGGAGAAGCACGATCAGTCATTGAAAACTGTGGTACCAACTAAAAAGTCAAGGCAGACAAAAAAAACACCTTATTCACACCGAAAATCTGACGAAGGTTGATATAAAGCACGGAATCTTACGATTCATATGTGAGAGGCACTGACCAAGCATATATTATTGAATTACGTACCTAATGGTATTTCTGTAAAATATCACTATACACACCTAAATCGAGTGCATGAGAGCGCAAATGGAGATTTCTTTCTTTAATTTAATAGAGCCGCTTCGTTTCGCTATTTGTCTTGAAATAGTCTGTGACGTCAACGAGGAGTGGTAAAAATGGAAAATTATCTACTCATCGATTCAATCTTAAAAATGTGAGTAACAGGAATTTTAATGCCCGGGAGGCCTTTAGCTGTGATAGTCTCTTGTCCAGTGCGGGTAACAGGTGAGTGGAATTTTTTAGTCTTTGGATCAAAGGAATAAAGAAGCACTTTTTGGGTTACCGGATCAATTATCCAGTAGTCCGGAACCCCGAAATGTTCGTATAACTTTTTCTTGGTGACTAAATCCCGATTTTTGTTTTCCGACAGCACTTCGATGACGAGATCGGGTACTCCCGCGATATTCTTTGGATTTAGAATATTTTCCCGCGATTTAGAAACATATACAATATCAGGGATAGCGACACATTTCTCCGTGAAGATCACATCTATGGGCGCCGTGAAAATCCTCCCAAGATGGTGATCCTGAATAAGATTCCTTAGGATTGTGGCGAGATTTAAACAGATCTCTTGATGTAATAGGTTTGGGGAGGGCACCATAAATAGAACTCCATCAATAATTTCCAGTAGTGGCCCTTCTGGCCATTCGGGTAATTTTTCTATGTCTGCATACGTGAAAAGGACCTTTCCGCTCTCAGATTCGAACTTTATTGTCCGCCAATCCATATTTTCAGTAATCATCATATTCACACCC
>MBAA01000021.1:3494-6415 GCA_001940655.1 Promethearchaeota archaeon CR_4 | reverse complement strand
CTCACTAAAAAACCTATGGATAATCAGCGCCTTGACGCCCGCGATCTCTTTCCTTGTAACCATTTTCTTGCCAGATGTTCCAGTTCTTTTGCAACTACTCATTTCCTTCGAATTATAATCCATAACAAATTTCGGACGCCTGTTAAAAAACCATGAAAAATGTCCTAATATATATAAAACAAGAGAGCAGAATATCGAATATCCAACCCACTTGCAATGGAGGGAGTTTATGAATTTTATAGAAGCTATATTCCAGGTTAGAGCCTTGATTTTAAACGCAATGTACTCTATTGAGAAGGGATCAAACATCCAACCGCTTCGAGAACGGATCTAGATATAATTATGACATTAACTCAAGCTTTGGGTGGATCTGATAAAGATTATTTTACAAACCAAGAAACTGCAGAATTTTGGTTTAGCATGGGCGTATTCTGCCGAGAATAAAGTTTATTGGCCGAGGCAGAATGTTTTTTTCGGGCCTTAATTAATCTCAATCTAGCATTTTTTTTATCGATTTTTGGTAAGGACAATCGCCCAAAATCTTCTAGACCATTATGAGCTTCCAGTTAACGCATACCCTTGCGATGGTGATAGTTTAATCCCACGAACATCATTCAAGCAATGCTGTTTTTTTTTAAAGACGCTTGGATGTTGCAACATTTATGAAAGGTTTAACCCACAGCGTTTGCAAAACGTGTCTGTAGGCCCTAACTCGGCCCCGCAATGGTTACAAAATCGCCCAAATGTTGCCGCTTCCTCCATGAGGGCGCCTTCTGTCGCTTGTTGAGGCGAGGAGGCGTCAAGGGGGTTCGGAATGAGGTTTTGGAAAGGCGTGCTTGCAGATTGGAGTGAGATGGAAGGGGATGCTACGGGTTGGGGCGGACACGGGGACGCAGGGGGTATAATGGATGGAGATGCTGCGGTAGATTTTCCGATCAGGGGGGGATGACTCTTTTTATTCCGCCATACTTTCACTAAACCTCCTCCTACTGCCACGAGACCAATAACCCCGGCGATGATACCTGCCACCATCCACGGGTTAACCACGACCGGGCACTCGGACAGCAATTCGAGCGTTAGGGAATAGATATTTTGTTCCCCTTTCACCCCACTGATGGCAAATTTGTAAATGCCGTTCTCCGTCTCCGCAACGCAATATTCCGCCTTCAGCTCGTTTCCGGAGGATTGGTTAGTTATCCTTGCACTGGTGAGGTCATACAAGTCTAGTTGCAATTCTCCGACACTTGCATCGCAAGTTACCACAACTCGCAAATATTGGCTATAATTTTGTCTGGGAACCGTGACGGCAAAGTAGTCCACGTCAAAGCAACGGAGGTTCGTATAGGTTCCCAACACGAGGTTTGCGACGGATCCCAGTAGGTCATTCTCTTCATACACGTCATCACCGCCCTCGTAATAGATGACCTGAAGTACGGCGCTTGAAAAGATTAATCCCTCATCGTCCGAGGACTCCGTGCCCCCATCGAAGAAATCGATGAATCCCACTGCAAACCAGTCGTTTGTGCGCGCGGACGAGAGGGCATCCACCGCGCTCTGTCCGAGCTTGATAAAGGGTGTCGATCCGCTCGCAGTAATGGTGTAAGATGCTCCGTAATAATATTGGATCCCGTTCCCCGCGTCATCAAAGAGGGTTTGGGCTGACGGGCCTATCAAGGACGGGCGGTTTGCCATCTCGTAAAAGCATACTTGCGCGGATTGGTGGTCACACTCGCCGGGGGCGCCGTTGACGGTGAGCTGGACACCTACATATGTTATCATGGTATCATCGGGTATGCTAGAAATGTTCCACTCCGTGAACCCTCGCCATTCCTCGTTCCAAAAGTCGAAATCGTGGCCAATATTCATGGTAGTATCATTGTATTTCGCATACCCATCAGTATGGTGCCAGTGCACATATCCCCGGTACGTCGTGGTAGGCAATGTCGTGCTACTCGCGTGGGGGATGGGTCGGTTGTTCCCAGAAAGAATCCAAGTTGGGGTGGAATAATGTGCAAGCTCAAATGGATAAGTTGGCAATTTCCTCGAGTCCTGCCAACACGGTTCCCCCACGTTCTGATCGGTCGGTGGGTTTAAGTCACCTCTATTTTTGCTGATCCCATCGTATGGCAATCCTAACCCAAGCTTGCTGCTTATTCCCCCTCCGATGCTCGCCATTAACAGGATTGACAACAAGATTAATCCTAAGACGCACCCTATCTCTGATGTCCTTAACCGTGTCATCCTACCGTCCGCATTCACATGCCATCTCTCGCTGTAGCGCCCCTTTTCACGGGGCGCCTACCTCTTCCTCACGACCTTCGCCTATATTATTTTTCTGCAATGTCCTCACGATTCCATCCATTGAGAAGGTAATCCTGACATTCGGTTCTCGTTCATTCCTACATTTTTTCATTGGATTCCCCGGGTTTAGCAAAATTCGAGGACACCCCCCGTAGAATCTTTGGTCATTCTTACCAAGTTTCGCTACATTTTTATTCATGAACCGCAGAAGACGAACCGTGGGGAATTTGAGGACTCCGGAGCAGATTTATCGGTGCCCCCAATGCAGGAAGCGGTTTCGCGCCCAGAATTATCTCGACCAACATTGTACTGCAACCGGTCACGGACAATGGCTCGCGTGTCCCGCGTGCCGGAAACGTTTTAAAACCGCTCCCGCCCTGCGACAACACCAAATCGCAACACATCACGCCCCGTCTTCTATCTCCAGCAAATAAATAAATAATCCAGTAAAACCCAACCGTATTCACACCGTTGATGCTTCGAAGCACGGTCTCCCCATCCCATGCACGTGTCGGGAGTGTGACAAGACTTTCGGAACCACTACGGCCCTCCACCAACATCAAAAAGTAAAACAGCATGAAGGAATGTATTATTCTCCAACGTTACAAAAAGCATTCCTA
>MBAA01000021.1:0-3484 GCA_001940655.1 Promethearchaeota archaeon CR_4 | reverse complement strand
AGGGAACACTACACCTCAAACATCCACCGCGCCTGCTGCAGCCCATCGCACCCCCGCGTGCCGTTATCGTCCCCCTCTCTCCCCCATTCAAGGAGTGTCCCCAATGCCACGAATTGCGCCTCTCGGAAACCATATACACGGAATGTGACGAGTACGTCATCATTCGTGTTTGCCACCACTGTGGATTTAAGGAACGAGGTTAAGGAATCACGTGAGAATTTGGAACACGGGAGCAAAAAACAGGATATCCACGCATCAACTCACTTTCCCGATATTAGTCGATAATTCCCACACCTCCCGGTCCACCAAGATTTGTTGAACCCAATTCCCTCCCCCTCCTTGTGATATCAATTAATTTTTAAAGCGTTATATGGATTGTACCTCATGGCCGAAGCGTTCCCTTACCAAAATCAGATTCTGAACACACCCGCCTTCATTTTTTCAATTATGCTCTTGCAAGGCACCGTGTCCGTAATTCTCCTCGTCCTAGCCGTGCTGGTGTTCATGAAATACCGCGAAAACCACAAACCCCAAACGAAAGACTTGTCATTGACTTTTTTATTCATGGGCCTCTCTTTTACCAGTGCCACGATCCCGATCATCCTCGCCCATGTCACCCCCTACGTGGATCTCATCTGGGGGTTTCCCATCTTTTACGCGAACATGCATTTTTGGTGGACGAGTATCTCTTATGCCTTGATGACCATCAGCGTGCTTTTCTTGTTACGCTTCGTCCGCATCCTCTTCGAGAGTCCCCGCTTCCTCTTTTGGGTTTTCTCCGTGCTGGTCATCATTTTCAACATCTGGAACGTTTACCAAGGGTTGATTGCCTATAGTTTGGATCCGACCGTGAATACGCTTCCCACCATCCCTTGGGGCATTTTATTCGTTATCATTGGCTTCCTCCCGTGGGTCTTCGTGGTGTGGTTTGCGGGAAAACTCTTCAAGCGTCTTGAACCATCGGTGTTCCGGGTCGGGGTCAAATACATCAGGTTTTCTGCGATCTGCACGGTTTGTTCGTATCTCCTATTTATTGCACGACCCATAATATCCGAAATTCTCCTAACCGGGATTTCCAAAATGTTTTCCGAAGTGTTTGAATTTTCCTACTGGATCTTCTTCATTTTCACGGGACTCTTGCTGTATGTCGGCTATACCTTGCCAGCGTGGTTTCGTATTCGGGTTGACCGTCACCTGCAAACGAGACCAACCTCTTAATTTCAATTATTAATTCGTTCCTCTTCACAATCCCCTATCTGCCAATTTTCAAATATTGAGCGGTTAAATCGCTGGGAATGATCGACATTTTGCGTGATCAATGTTTCCTTGTGATTGAAGGCGATGCTTGCGATCAATTCACCCAAGTCGTCAATTATTTCCCCTCTTCCTTGTCGCTTGGATGTGATTTACCTGCACGACCTTGCATCCTCGATGATACAGTCTAAAATTTTTAAATGGTTTATGAAGTAGAATGAAAAATTCGTTTTTGGCAAAACTGCCCCGAAATACCCGCGCATTGACGGCATTGGGCATCCTTGGCTCGTCGACCGTGATTATTATAATAGTTTTCAGGGTAAACCCATCCGGGCACTGTTCGAACCTGCTGACAATTTACTTTCCGGCACCCTCGTCATCCCTCTTCGCGGGGTCCTTGCCGTGCCCCAAGTCTCCGTTCATGCTGGCGTGGTTGGCATTCAATTTGACTACGGCTCCGCGATCGACTTGGAAATTGGCCACCATTTTGAGACGTCCACCCTCGCCGAGGCGAACATCAATTTCGGCACGTTCACTTCGGTTGACGAGTCCGTTATTACATATAATGAAAATCAGTTAGAGATCCCCCTGCAATTTGACTTTCCGCTCAATCCTGCTAACATCCGACCTTTGAACTTCGAATATCCGTCCATTCCCCTTCAATCGAAACAGATCGAGCTTCCCTAAGCTCGCAAGGTCGCTGCCGAAATCCCCCTGTTCCCATTTGCAAGTTATTAATTTACCTCCCTAGTCCTCCATTTACTCGTAAACCACCGATGTCTCAATACCACAAGCGTATCACCTGCGTTGTAATTTTTAAGGCGGCATTTCCCGAATCCATATTTCCGATGCGAAGGGCGTAAAAATGAACCAACTCAGGGGAAAATGCTCGCTACAATTGTGGGAACCGCTGCAGATTCCCCTGATTTTCTACTTTTTTTTATTGCAGGAGGGCACTGGCCCCTTCCTGGATGTTGTCCGCGAAAATAATGATCCGCTGCTTCCCCCCTGCCTCGGTTTGCATGATAGTCAGATATTTCTTGTTGTTCTTAGCGACCCGGATGTTGATGAAGTGGTTCTAGCTTCAAACGCCGATGCGGGGCGATTAGGGGTTGAGCTTGTAGGTGGCGCTTTTTGATCCAGGTTTAGTGCCTTTTCTTGCCAGTATACTGGTTTAGGGAGTATTCTGGAGGGCATTCACTATTTTTAGTCGCTTCAAATTACCATATTTTTTTACGAAGCGAACATTGGTAAAATCGAAGGGAGAACCCGTTGCTTGAAACTTGTTTAGCTTAGTTGTTCCATGCGCCTGAAAATCCTCCTGAATTTCAAGAAAGGTTGTGTAAAAGGGATTATCGGTCAAAAATACAATATCGATGTCATTCATTACACAAAACGCTGCGTGTAGGGCATCCCCCGAGTGTATCGAAAAATAGGCCCCAAAAAACCAGGCCAAGTGCAATATATCATCATTCGGCGGAAGGACATCTAAGGTGCGATAGAGGGTTTTTAATATCCGGGGAATTTTACTGGCGCTCTTTAGGCGTGTTAGCGTGCAGATGAGTTCTAATATCGTATATTCCGAGACACAGGGGTATTGGTTATTTTTCTCAATATCTTGCACGAGATTCATAACCAAATCTAATTCTTTAATTCCTGTCGATCCGCTTGCGAAAAAAGCGGACCGCTTTTTCTCACTTATCGCAAAATACCGAAAGAGAATGTCGGTATCGCTGAATGCGACTTCCTCCATAGCTCGTGTCTCGCTAAGAAGGACTTTTTGCTCGACAATTAAGCATTCCCGCTTTCCCAGATCACTTCTTTCACCGTCTTTCCCGATGCCCGGATCCGGTCGTACTCCTCTTCGAGCATCCCGGTGAAACCCTCGGACAATTTCTTCCTCTTCTCACGGTTGGATCGGGTTTTGGACACTTCTTCTGAGTTCATCGTTCGTATCTTCCTTGTTAGTTGAATTCACGCAACTCGCTGTTTTAAACTTCGAGGTTATGGCCTTTCTCTTGGGGGATCCCCTGCCCGTTTATTGCTGATTCTTGGTTATCAAAAATTTCGGCTCGTTCACTTCGGTCGATGCGTACGCGATTACTTATACTGGAAAACTGTTGGAAATCCTCCTGTACTTTAACTTCCCGCTCGACCCCGCCCGCATTCGCCCGTTGCACTTCACCTATCCGTCCATTCCCGCGCAATCCAAACCAATCACGCAGCTCTA
>MBAA01000199.1:26032-31220 GCA_001940655.1 Promethearchaeota archaeon CR_4 | reverse complement strand
TCCAGACACCCACACTAATCATCACGGGGGATCAAGATGCATTGTTCAAATACACACACTCTCAAGATTTACATAACGGCATTTCGGGTTCCAAGTTAGTGGTAATCCCGAAGCAGAACCACGGCCTCTTCCATGAAGTGCCTGACCTCGTAGCGACCGAGTTGAAAAAATTAGCTATATAATTGGTATCGGTTGATCAATTTTGCTATTAACCGGAGCAACCATCCAAACGCGATCCGGGTGCGAGGTAAAATTTCGGCTGCTCTCCCTAAGTTTTTCGTGTGGTGGGAAACAATTCCCTGTTCGAAATCGGGATAATATAGAGCCCCCATTCCTACGGGCGGTTTGCCAAATGTGTCCACGTGTTTCCAAGTCTTAATATCTAGACCACATGTCTGCCAGTCGCTAGGTGGCGAAGGACCCGCTATCCCAAACCAAGATTTGTCAGAATATATCATCTTATCCAGTCCGTGGTTTGTGTAAATTTCTCCATAGAAATTCACCATTGGCCAACCACCATTATAGGATATTACTTTAACGGCGATATTGTTATCGCCAATGTGGAGCTCCTTGGTAATATCAAAAAACCGGATCCCGTGGACGTTGTGCATATAGCTTATCGTATAGCGTCGTTCTACTTCTCCTACGAAGTTGCCATTGACGTAAATCTCGGCATACTGGAAGGGGACACACTGGATAAACGCTTTAATGGGTAGTTCCGTGACTTGAAAGCTCTTGCGGAAATAGCTCGGGCATCTTGGTTCCCGTTTGGGGTAAAAATAAATGTATTCCGAGGGGATGTTGGGATTAGCGGTTTTTTGCGTTCCATTTTGGAAAGCGGCGATCATTTCATTATAAAATCGAACCATCCAACAAAATTTCTGCAAGTGAACAGCCAACCCCACTTCCTTACAAGAGATGCGCCAAACCCGAGCATATTCACCTTTCATCGCTTGAAATTCATCCCGTATTTGGATGATCTCAGGGAGAATCGTTTCCACCTTCCTCGGGGAGTATTTTTCAAACTTTTTTGCCATAATTTTTCTGCTATTAATAATCTTTTTCGCGTATAGGCGGAAAAGGCTAGCGGAAATTATCAGGTGGTCGAGGAAAAAACTATTCCCCCCAGCAGAGGTCTTCAAATCCTCGCAGGTTGCAACAACGCGTTCCATTTCTTTGATGATTTGAGGGAAGTTCCGGGTGTTCACCCTGGGTCTCCACTGATAAGGATGGATGAATAAATTCGCAAAAGCAAAAGTGGAGCCTAACCGTAATTTGAGACGGTTATTATCTTCAATGCTCCGTAGCGCATCTTGCACTTGGATGAATTTCCCAGGATCTATGTGGAGGAATTGCCTTGCAAATGCACAACGGAATTGAGGTAGACGTAACTCTTGGCTAGTCCTTTTTGAAAAACTCTTCCAGACATCTAGATTCCACGCCACATCTCCGCACAACACGTAATTATATAACCGTGTATCCCGTAGGTTTGGATTGAGATGGTCACCCCACGATGCACTAATCATCCCCAAGAAATTTTTTCGTTTGCCTTTTTTTTCTGCATATTGAGAGGCGTACTTGGCGATATTGACCAAATTCATCTCTGCTTTCGTTTCTGAAGGATAAAATCGTGTCCAGTCCATCGCCGAGGGTGTGACCACAAAATTAAACCCCGCGTCTACTATCTTTTTAAGCTTTCTATATCTTTTCTTAGGACTGTAATTCCAATAATCCACGATCAAATTCTCTTTTGGTAGATGCTCCAAGATCTCTTCGTACTTATGAAGAATGTCATGATACATGTAGATGCGGAAATTTCCTCGACTATGGCGCGTTTCAAGGCATTCTTTCACGATCTGATACACTTTTGAATAATATTCAAGGTAAGCAAATCCTTTCCCGCCTTTTTCGTTAACATATGATGCCGACCTACCTTTTCCAACATCAAATGATTCATCACACCCGATGTGGAAGTGAAAACTCCCGCTCCACGCGTTGATCTCCTCTTCAACGAGGTCTTTGATATAAACAAGAGATTTAGGGTTGGAAATATCGAAGCACGTACTCGCATGATGGAATTCAGCAATTTCAGAATAACTGGGCAAAATGAATAAGTTATCCATGTGACTGCATGTGTTTTGGATAGGACAGACGTCCACGAAGTATTTCGCAGCATGATTGACGAGTTCTTGAATTTCATCGTGCGAGTAGCAACCACGTTCTTCGTCTGATGCTTTGGGGTGCTTCTTAGATAGGAACATGTCCTCCAAATTCATTTGGAGCATATTTATTTTGAAAGAACTGAGTATTTCGACATACCTTTTCAAGGAATTTATGCTACCCGCTTGTCCTCGAGCGTTCTCATCGCTGACCCCTCGGATTTCTAAGGAAGGATAGTCGATGATTTCGCACCGGGGAATCCAGAACACGCCACCTGCTTCTAAAAATAATTGGAAAAATGTCCGGGTTGCATAAAATAACCCTCGCATGGACGGTGCTTGCATACAGACACCATCTTGGTCTACCCACAAAAAATACCCCTCCCGTTCGAAATGTGGACGCCGGAATTCTTCTATGGTAAAATCTTGCAACTTCTTCGGCAATTTAAACGTGCGAGAACCTTCCGGGGATTCTAACCCTATCGTTTCTTTCATGAGGTGTTGGAATTGCTGCTGGATTTGTAGTAAAATAAACTTATACTCTTCAGGGAGGTCAGACACGATCTTACTGTAGCTTGTGAAGGAGATACCCCCTTCCAGCAAAGTAACATGGCGTGGGACCGGAATCAATCCGATAAATGGATCGATGTCCGGAGATTTGGAGAGAGACATTCCGCTTATGAAGATAGAAACCATTACAACCACGCCTTTCATTAATAAATTAATCACATAATCTTGTGTCCGGTGTTATCCCAAGTATTTTTGATTTAACACCTTTAAGATTGTTACTGATTTGACTTGTACTGTTTAAAAGGAATTGAAATTACAGATAAACACTATCAAACATCGGGAGCGGTTTCTCTTTCTACTATTGGTTCTACATAATGAGAATCCTTGTAAACTCTTGTAAAGATGGAAATGTGGATGTTTCCCGCCCCTTGAAGCACGCCATCAATACTCTTGATTTTTAAAATTAATTCTCCTAAGCGTGAATTATCAGGGACTAGGATATGAACCAACAAATCATGATTACCCGTTGAGCTAGCTACGAGTCTTACCTCCGGAATTTCGGAGATTTTATTTCCAACATCGGAAATTTTCGTAGGATCGACGCTTAATCCCAAGATCGCATTGACGTGATAATCCAATTTATCCGGATCGACCAACGCACTAAATTGTTTGATGACTCCTTGTTCTTCCATCCTCTTGACTCTGGCGTGGATCGTGCTTGCTACAAACCCAAGATTTCGTCCCATTTCCTTATATGGTACTTTACAATTTTCCTCGAGGGCGCGTAGAATTGCACGATCTTTTGAATCTAATTCTATCTTTCGTTCCTTCTTTTTTGCCAAAGAAAAAGCCTTCTTTCGATATATTTTAAAAATATTTTGCACATTATAAAAAGGATTTGTAAATCGTCAAATAAAAACTAAGAATTTTGGTAAAACCCAAAATATTATTTTGGATATCATTCAAAAAACTTCGATCCTACCCTATATCTCTTCATTTGCCTTCTCTATAACCTGTTCTTCATCCCATTCTTCAAAAGCAATTGCAGAAAATAGCTTCTTTAGAATTCGCAAACATTCCCTCGGATTTGACTTCCCCTTTTGAAAGATTTCTTCAATAATTCGTTCATCAAGTGGATACCAAGGATCTTGAATAATCCCAATTTCGCGATCACGCCAATATTTAGATAAGATATCCGTGAAAAGTGTTTTAAATTCCTCTAACGTGAACGGGCGAAATGTCAAGTTTGGGCCAACCTTTTCCATCAGTTGAGGGGGTATGTGTTCCCGCACTCGCTCCCAATCATTTGAATTTGTTGAGAGAATGGCTAACATATTTGAGGTTTCGTTGATCAGCTTGTATATAACCTCTAAGATATTCCGGGGGTGTTTTTCGATTCCCTCCACCTCTAAACTTAAACCAGGAGTCTGGAATGGTTTTTCCAGTTCGTCCAAGAAAAGAACCAAGGATTCTTCCATCGCTTCCATCAATAATTTCATCATTGCGAAAACCGTGTCTTCTTCTTTCATGTTCCGTTCGACACCAAGTATCTGCAACTCTGCAAAATCCATAGGTTCGCCAAAAATCCACCGCTCGGCGAGGCCACGGTTCTCGGGATCTAAATCGAATATTATGATCGCTTTGATGCAATCTTCTAAAGTGCGATCTACAGTTTTTCCTGTTGTTTCCAGTTTTATTGCCCGCCGGATAACGCTCTGCACATCAGTCGTGCGAAATACGCCATAAATTTTGTAACGACTCCCCCAGTTCGAGGCAATCTTGGCTAGTAGTTCTCGCACGCGATCCTCGCCTAAATCATCCATAAAACGAGTGTAGATGTGGAAAAGGGTGCCTTTTTTAGTTATAGGCGCAGGTACGTAAACGAAATTTGCCTGAGCATAGAATTTTTTCCGAAGTGCCCAAAACAGGTGACTTTTCCCAATTCCATTTTCCCCGAGAACGGAGATGATTTTGGAGACTCGTGTTTCATAGAGATCAGTGAGCGCCTCCTCGACAACAGCGTCAATTTCTGCGTGTGGGCCAGGAATGTCGAAGTCTTCTGGGAGGTCCCCTCGAGATACGAATTTATCGAAAGGTGTCTCCTCCTTCGGAAACATTTCTAGAAAATGCCTTTTTCGAGAGTATAAAAGTATAGTTATGAGCCCCTT
Organism: Promethearchaeota archaeon CR_4; assembly: GCA_001940655.1. Taxonomy (GTDB): domain Archaea; phylum Asgardarchaeota; class Lokiarchaeia; order Sigyniarchaeales; family CR-4; genus CR-4. Next base: position 26,383 of record MBAA01000199.1, on the reverse strand, counting down.
TAGATATTATGTAGATGTAGATATCACAATTATTTAAATCAGCGACCTGCTATGAAAAGCTTGGTGCGGTTCATATTTGACCGATGATGAAAATTTCATTGTGGATCCTAAGCGGGGAATCTTCCGTCACGGCGAGTATAGCGGAGCAATTTTAATCAGACCTCGCTATCCCTTTGAAGCTGTCATTTTAGTGGATAACCTGAAGTTCGGGGAAAAAGTTGAGGCACGGGAGGGATTACTCATCGGCGTCCACGGTGAAGAGGCGATTGCCCGGGAAATTAACTTTGAAGCCGCACCCCCCTACCACTCTCTCGATTATGCGGTGCTGATCAGTCCAGAAATTATTGAAAT
>MBAA01000199.1:24342-25964 GCA_001940655.1 Promethearchaeota archaeon CR_4 | reverse complement strand
GGAACCAGCAAACTGAACAAAATCCCGTCGACCACTTAGATTTCGTCAGGGGCGAAATTCTCTCCCGCCCCGTGGCTTGCGACGTGGATGGTGGGATCATCATCGGGGACCGGTTAGTGATCAATCAGACCGGCGATCCTTTGTTCTACAACACTTTCATTGTCTCCCGCAACGAAAAGGTCCGTGCGGGTGTGTCATATGACCCAATGTATACAATCGGTGAGCGTTTCTTGAAATTCATCGTGATCCTCGGGTCCGAGAATCTTAAGAAACCATTACTGACTTAATTTATTAGTTAAATCTAATGTAATTCGTCAACTTTTGACGCCTTCGCCTGACAGGTATCATATTCGATCTTTCCAATTGCGCAATTTTTACAAAAACCCTGTTTATTTTCACTCTCTTGAAAAGATCGAGTCCAACAGTTCGGGCAAAGATTGTATGTAAACGGGTGCTTGTTCTTTGACGTACTAATGCGAATGGGGGAAAATCCACAGATGAGGCATTTGGTTTTCAGAAACGATATTCGCCCCTTCTTAGGTAAGGCGAGATTTTTTTTACATGTTTCACTAGTACATGCTAGAAAATGAGTTCCTTTATGGGTTTTAACCACTTTCATACGAGCCTTACCGCAGAATGGACAATCTGATGTAGATAGTTGTTCCCGTTTCTGAGTTATTACTTGTCCCTTACCATTTCGTTTGCCTTGTAGAGAGATTGCTTGCATTGATCGGGTAATGGTGGCCTTTTTTGAACGAAACGCGTCAAATAGAGTGAGAAATTCCCCTCGAATCCCGTCAACTACCACTTGTTGTGATTCTTTTCCCTCCAATATTGATTCCAAGAGTTCCTCGACGTGGCGCGTGAAATCGGGTTCTAAAAAGGAGGACCAGATGGTTTCCAAGTTGGCCATGAGGCCATGACCATAGGGCGTGATTTGTATTTGCTTTTTGACCCGCTGCGCGTATTGCCGATCGAGCAGGATCTGAATCATGGTCGGGCGGGTGCTTTTCGTGCCGATTTTCTTCTTCTCCATCAACTGGACTAAGGTCGTGTCATTGTAGCGAGGGGGTGCGGTCGTCAGTTTTTCTTCTTTCTTGACTTCCATAACGGGGTAGGTTCGTCCTTGGGTGACCGTAGGCAATTTCGCGTACTTGGGGGCAAACTCGGGCAAGAGCTCGAGGTACCCCGGTGAAATGCAATCTAAATTGTGCGCTCGAAATGGTTCCATATTAATATTGAAACCTAATTCTGCCTTCATTTCTTTGGCGGGGGGGTAGAACAAGGCAAGATAATGGCGGGTCAACAGGTCGTACACCTTTAGTTTTACAGGGGTGTTCAATCGGGAATTACTTATTTCGACCGAGGCAATCGGTGTTATGGGAATGTGGTCTCCCGCGTCTTTCCGTCCGCGCGTGGGTGTAGCTGTCCCTCCTTTCAAGATTTTGGAGGATGGCACCCCGTAAACCGTGTGGTTCGTGAATTGCTCGAGATTGCTATTATGGTCAAAATCTTTCGGATACACGTCGCTGTCCGTGCGGGGGTAGCTAATCAACTTGTCGAGGTATAACTCCTCCATAATCTTTAAGGTTATAGGTGCGGTAATGCCCACGTGGCGGGTC
>MBAA01000199.1:22824-23951 GCA_001940655.1 Promethearchaeota archaeon CR_4 | reverse complement strand
ATGTGGATGCTTTCCTTCCAAATTCCTTTAAGATATTGACATATCCCTGAGATCCCGTAATCGGTTTCTTTTCAAGGGCGTTTGAATCGGTTATAATTTCTCGTGGGTCTGACTTTGTCCAACTTTCAAATTTCACAACAGGTTCCTGAGCCAATATATGCCCCCGTAAGGGGATTACCGTGATATTCCGGGAGGGGATGTGAAACAGCTTGATGGAACCACGCGTTTCTTCAGTTACTGGGCCCAAAGCATCCGCAATCGCTTGAGCTGCTTTGGCCTTCTCGGCTATGATTACTGTCAAATTAGAGTTAATGGGGGTCCCTCAATACATCATCTGTTGCCAATCTTTTCCTAATTTTACTATCGAGTTTTGTTGCATTAAAATTGTGAGTAATTTGGAGAATTGTTTTTTCGCGGTCACACTATTCGGATTGTCCCCAATGCGGGAAATTGTTAAAGTCTCGGAATTTCCGATGATAATGACCTTCTTTTTTGCCCGGGTGAGAGCCACGTTGAAGCGGCGCGTCTCTGCGGTTAAATTACTAATCTTTCCTTGCGAATTTGAATCCACGAGAGAAATGATGACAATTTCTTTCTCCCGGCCTTGGAAACGATCTACCGTGTCAATTTCCAAGTGTTCTAACAGTGCCAAGACTTCATCGCTGGAAATGGAGAGGTATTTCTTCAAACAGTGCTCGATCTGAATCGAAATTTCTCGCACTTGAGCTCGATAGGAAGTAATGATGCCAAGACCCGTGAGAACGGGGATCAATTTGGAAATGTTTCCTTGAATGTCTCGAACAAGGGAGCTTACGCACAATTCTGCTACTAACTGAACTTCAATCAGGTTGAAGCGAGATTGGAGTCCTGAATCCCCCTGCTGGCGCGAGTCTTCAGCTCCCACTTGGCACGTATCAATGAATACCACGGGTGTATCGGGAAGGAATATTTTTCGACGCAACCCTTGGAATTTCTGAACATCTAATGAAAACTGCCTGAAAAAGTCCTGTACATCCTGGTCCGCGATGTCAGGCCCCCCACCCGTCTCGATTTTTCCTTCATAAAATAGCTCGCTGGCGACTTGTGCAATTCTCTTGTTCATACGATATTGACATTGTAATAGACTA
>MBAA01000199.1:18716-22814 GCA_001940655.1 Promethearchaeota archaeon CR_4 | reverse complement strand
TATCATGCCATTTCTCCATCAATCGCTCGAAAAGCGACCTCGCATACCCCGTTCGGGGGCGTAAGCCAATGTCTTTCAGAGTCTTGATACCACGCAAATTGAATTCCACGGAATCACTAACGTTAACGACCGGCGGTAATTGCATTTGATCTCCCACTAAGATTACTTTCTCCGCGAGGGTAGCAGAAATTAGAGTGGAGGGTTCGGTGATTTGGCCTGCTTCATCGATGATCGCTGCATGAAAACACATTTGTTGGCAAAGCGGGTTACCCGCACTCGTTGAAGTGACGGCAACGACATCCACTGAATTTAAGATAAATTGAGTCATTTGGGCAGACGGGAGGCATTCCACCGTGCCGTCCAGGAATTTAAAATCTGAGAGCACGAGGGTTTCGAGTCCTCGACTCTTCGCTATGGGATCTTGGATGCTATCAGGTCTTCCCAAGCGAATAACTTTCAATGCAGGATATTCGTTCACGAGTTTTGCTACGATGTTGTCCACGGCTCGATTCGTGAAAGCAGAAACCAGAACAGGGATTCGATGGTGTGTGAACCTGTGGCGCAAATTGATGTTCTGGACGTCTAATGATCCCTCGCTACGCTGATACCCCCGATGCAAGGATAAATGCCCTTGCTCAACCTCGCGTTCCCGGAACTCTTGAACTAATAGACTTACAATTTCACAAATCACGGTGGTTTTCCCGGTACCCGGAGGTCCTTGAATGCAATAGAGATCCCGCGATTGAAGGGCTTTTATTATGGCAATTTTCTGAAATTCATCAAATTTGCTATTGTGAATTTCTAATTCAATGTTGGCAGGCAGATTCTTCCGAAATGAGGGAGAACGCGAAAAAAGGACTACATCCCTCAGGATTTGAAGCTCTTTTAAATGAGGATAGAAGCTCCCGCGAATTAACCAATCTAATCCAACTTTTTCTCGCACTTCGACAATGTCTTGCGGAACCAAATCCAGAGCATAAACTTGTTCGTTAAATTGAAATTCGGGAGGCATATCATGTAATCCGGGGAAGAAAACGTGAAGTTCATCCTCCATCACAAGGTGAACAATTCCCCGAATTGCATTCGCCTCCAAATTAGTCCCAGTTTCCAGAGACAAATATATAAAATCCCCTTGACGAATGGTGGACGCACTGGCGTGGATTTTCGAAGAAGGTACAAACACGAGGATAATACCCCCTTGTTCTGATTTAATTTCCTTGCAAATGAGACCTGCCAAACATTTCCCCGAAGCAACCCGGTCTGCAACAGGGAGATTCAACACTTCCTGTTGTTCCTGACTTTGACGTGCTGCAATTCGAATCCACGATAAGAAAAATAAGTAATATTGTTGGATAAGATAAAGTCGATTCGCCAAGGACGGGGTGTTTACTACTGCATCCTTTATGATACAAAACCGTTTACAAGAATTGCATTGGAGTAATGCGGGAGGTTTCTTCCAGATAAAGCACAAGAATTGGCAGACTTCCACGTTGAAACACGAAGTACAATTTTCCCGGTTCAAAATAAAGGGACGGTGGCCATGCAAGATACCATAGATTCGATTGCGAATATTAATTACTTCCCCCAAGCCCACAGAGTCAATTGATTTCTCAATTATTCGATTTTCCAAGGGTTCGAGGGGAAATTCCACCTTCACCTTTTGGAGTTCGACATTTCGAATGTCTTTTAAGGCAATGTAGTATGCTAATGCTTGATTTTCAGCCGCTTGAATCGTTCGAATCGTGGGTCTTCCTGTTTTTGTCTCGATGATGGTATTATCACCCTTAGGGGACAATTCCAAGCGATCTATTCTCCCTTTTAACCCAGTTCGGAAGGAAAATACCATCACCTCAGTTTCAATTTGCATGTTAGGGGGAGTAGCACTAAGGTATTCTTTGAGATACATTACCTGAATGGGTAAAATTTTCGAGCTTATTTCCTTGATAAGTGTGCCCTCCTCCCATCCTAGAATTGTAGACAAAATCCAATTCTCAAGTACCACCTTCTGGATGGCAGTCTCGAGGATCGGGTGCAACTCCGATTTCAGCAACTTGGTCAGATTTTCTCTTTGAAAAACACGTGCAAGAAAGTTGTGGATGATGGATCCTCGTAAGAGGTGATCTGAAGGTGGACTTCTGATGCCCAAGAACCCGGTGGCATAAACTCGTGCTGGGCAATATGTCCACGAATTTATGTCTGATATCTTTACCAAATATGTAGGATTTAAGATCACTATATGGATGTCGATGATTAATTGAGTTCCCTGAAATGATGTGGCATTGATGATATTGATAGGTAAGGGAAATGCCGTCCACAGGTGGGCCCAATATATTATTGTCCCAATTTGGTTCTGAAATATCCCGACTGCAATATTTCCATTTACGTCCTTTAATAGGACGGTTAAAATATCCTTCGCCCAGTCATAACTTACAAAAGTATCCATAACGCAAGAGAGAGGCCTGTCGACAGATGGACTCTCTTTCACGAGATCAGTAAAAGATAGGGGTCGAAGGGGAGACATGCAGAACGTCCTATATAGATCATTATTCACGCGTGTACTACTTGCTTGTTGTGTGCTTAGCTTTAAGAATCACTATTAAAAACCCGCCTGATTTGAAAGATTGAAAATTTATAAAGAAGAAAAGGCTCCTCCCTCCGACATTCAAGCGCATGTTCCAAAAATATTTTAATCAAGGGATAATAGGTGTTTTTTAATCCGACTGAGTTGCGATTTTCACGCGTGATCGCCTGTTTTAACCGACTAGCTTGGTGTAACTTTTTATGACTCTCGCAAAATCCTTGAGACTTGTCCTCTTTACGGGCCTCTTATGTATGATAACTTTACCGGCCTTTTTTAGTGAAATTCAATTTTTAACCACTCCTGAAACTATAACCCCTAAATCCCCAACGTTGCCGAATTCGGCAGCTTCCGTTGATGATCCTTTTACCGACATAGGGGACTCGCAAGACATTCGGATCTACAGTACTATGGCCAACAATAGCGAGAATACCAACGGATCTTTCCCGATTGATTCCCCTTCAGACAATGCCCGACTCACAGACGCTTCAATCAACTATACTTTTGCAGAAGATTACACCACGCTCTACCAAGTCACACCGTATTCCGCGCTCGATTACCCGCGGGTATGGAACGGGACTTACAAGACTCATGATTTTGGTGGCCGGTTTAAGGATGAAGTTTACGCGTCTACCTGCGCATCGCAATTAACGCAAGGGATATCTCAAGATTGGGATTGGGCACATGATAATTATTGGGGGACTTATAGTAATTATTCCGCCTATCATACCACAACATATGACGTTGAATTTGACGTACGTTCTGATTTTTCAAATCTCCTCGTTGAATCGTGGGTGTATCCCGGCACGGGCGCAGGATATCTTGATCTGAGCACGTGTATGTCGCTAGAATTGAATGTTAATGCTCAAATAGATATCGCAGCTAACGTCACCTACACGATAGCGGTTGAAAATCAACCAGATGCTGGGACTTATGAAATAATTGGAACGGGGACAATATCTAACACCATCACCACCCTTCACGCAGTTGTGATAAATCCGGTTAGTCGGAATTTCATAAACGTGAGCGATGGTTCGCACTTTCGCGTCAGTTTAAATCATGCTGCGAATTTCGTTCTCACCATCTATGAAGCCAATGCCACAGTTAAAGCCGTCCCCGAACTGGAGATAAGCGACACGAAGCAAGTTGCGCTAAGTTTTGACTTGAAAGGGAACGCGACCGTGCATGGTTTTCAAGTACTCATGCGAACGAATGGGATTCCATCAGGTCAAATTCAAGCGGGACTTTACCGGGCGAATCATACATATACCAGTGAAACCATCATTGAGACACACCGCGCGGCGTATCCTGTAGGAGGCCCCCTAGCGACTTATACCTCTGCCTCGGGTTCCATCTTTAACGGGATAATCACGTTCAATTTCACTGAAGCTGTCTGGTGTAATTTAAGCAATTACTTCATTGTCCTAAATTCCACCTCCTCAACTTCTTATTACCGTATCGCAACCGTGCCTAATTCCGCGGACTTGCTCCATGGACCGGGTAGTTTTCCCCGTTATACA
>MBAA01000199.1:15635-18673 GCA_001940655.1 Promethearchaeota archaeon CR_4 | reverse complement strand
CATCCTCGGGTTTTGGTGCAGATTTCTGGAACCAATCTTACTTCAGTTCTACCAGTTACCGTCTGAATGCAGCCCCTTTTGCCATCAATTTAACCCGCGGGTGGATGCCCGAGGACGCGAATATGTCCATTCAGAATGTCTTTTTAACGAGTGTGAATGATGTAATTGCTCACGAGGTACCTTTCACATATACTCCGGGATGGTATTGGGGTCGAGGTAGTTGGAGTCGGATCGAGGGATTTCCTGACCCCATCGCAAATAACGGGTGGTGTTTTAACGTCTCCCTCACGTGGGATCAAACCAAGGCTGCCACAATTTGGTTTAACACGACTTTCCAGGCAACTGCTTATGCAATCGAATACAACACCACTTACTTTAACGTCACTGATTCTCAAAATCCACGCTGGACAACCAATTATACGATTAATGAGAATGCCTATATAAATTGGACTTTTAAATCGTTGGCATTCTGCTACCCGCAAACCTGGAATGAGGATTCCGCTAAAATACTAAACATAACATATGAGCCCCTGACTAATTCGAAAATGACCGTAGTAAATGCTACACATTACTTGCTAACTGCTAATGAGACTGCAATACAAGGGATCTTTGGCACGTATTCCTTCCAAGTCACGAGTTCCAACGCAATTACAACCCTCAAGACTTATTTGAACTTTAAAGATACTGACTTTTGGGAGACCAATGCTTTCATGCGCGGGGATAACATTACCATAGAACTTGCAACTAAGATCGGAATCCATCCTGTACGAATTGGCACCGCGAACGTGTCCCTCTTTGATCCGAATGGAGATCGCCTCTCGGGTGCTCTCGGTACCTTAGAAACTTCATCATACGATCAAATTGACTCAGGCATTACGTATTACCGCTTTGATAGGTCCAACCTATTCAATACCGAGGTTGATACAGATTATGGCGAATACACCGCGGTCGCAAAGTGGTACAACGGAACCGAGGTCGGGTTCAAGCACTTGAAAATTTACGTCACGAAATATACACCGCAAATTCAAGATGTGTATTACTCCCCCATCACTGGACTAAATCAAATCGAAGGCATTTCTGGACAGGACGATATGCGGTTTAATACATTCGACCTTACCATTGCAACCGTGAACGAGACCACCGGTAAACCTTCCAACTTCCTCCCCCGGACAAACTTATTCGCAGGAACTGAAGGCATCTCCTTTGACGAGATCGAATTCAAATACGCTCTCATCAATGAAACCGTCTTCCAGAGGGGGGAGAACTTTGAATTAAATATCTCCGTCCGGACGCTTAATAAATACGCGCCTATTGATGTTCGGGTAAAGTGTCAACTCGTCTTTTATTCCAAACCAGAATGGTGCATTTTCGAGACCGATACTGATGTCCTCACCCTCCAGACTGAGGGTGCAAATGGAGACCAAGCTGTGTTTAATGTGACGCGCATGTTTCCTGCTGAGGGAGCGATGGGATTGAATTGTCCTTTTAGAAAAGGTCCCATTTTATTAAACCTGACGTTTTACGTGTTTGATCGAGAGGTTGGCACATGGGTTGCCCCCTTCCCCTTCATACAAACAGATAAATCGGAAAACGAATTTGAGGGACAAATCTTAAAAACGGTTATTTTACCAGATATTGATGGGAAAACTTTCCAACGTAGCGTCAATCGTACGGAGGGGAGTAATTTACCGGGGATCACTTACTACTTCGTGTCCATCCTTGACCAATATGGCGTTTCTACAGAAACCAATCATACTATGGTTGTGACCGATAAAGCCTTCGTGCTATTCAAAAATGTGATCACGGATCCTGTTACTCCCACGATGAACAAGCACTTTAATCTAAGCGGTACTCTCGCGTCTGAAAACCCCTCCCTTATCCTTGCTTCAAAACAAGTGACATTTGAACTATACAACAATGCGACTAAGGAATGGAATTATTTTAACGGAACTGGGACTGACACGTCCGCGACAACCACAACAGACTCGGTTGGAAACTTCACCAAGTTATTTAATGCATCTACTCTGGGACTTTCGAATCTCGTTCGTCTTTCTGTATTAAATGATACAAATCACTTAGATAGCACCTTCAACTATACCTTGTCCATTATCACCTATAACAATTCTATCCATGTTATAGTCGATCCCAATTTTAAAGTAACGGGGAATAAGGACAATTTCGTTACCTTCTCGTTTCTAAATAGGGGAAATTCCACGCTTGAGAATCTGCAGATATCCGTGGAAAATTCAGGGGGTTACAGAATGGAATTAGTGCAAGCAGATTACCTCCGTGAAAAGAGCCTGGGGGTAGGAATGATTACCATCCGTTCATATCTCGTTAAAATTCCGTATCCTATACAGAACGCGAATATCACCTTCAATTTTACGATAACCACAATGATTAGAGAAACCCTCCAGTATGTCGCCATCAACGAAATCGTGATAATCCTCACCGCACAAGGATCGACCATTCCATTTTCATTTGAAATCCTTCCTGCACTGATTTTCTTCCTAGTAGCTGGAGTGATCTGGGTTTTCACAATCCTTTTCTACTTCCGTATAAGACGTGCTGAACGTATAGATGCAGGTACTGCGCGACCTAGATTGGTAAAGATTGGACCTACACCCCAAGCTCCGGTTGAAAAAGGGATCGAGACTCCTCTCGAAAAGAAACCGCCAACCGAGAAACCCCCGACAAAGGATTTCGACGAGATTCTCAAGGAAGTCAAGAAAGATGAAGAGAAGGACTCTTCACCTTAATTTTTTACACCATTTTGAAATAGTATAGCACTGCATGATAAGTTAAAAAAGGTTTATTGACTAAGAGTAATCAAGGAGAATTTCGCAAATTGCAAGAGATGGACTCGTATGATTGACGCAAAAACAATTAAAGAGATCGTGAGCAAATTCGCCCACATCGAAGGCGTCCGAGGAGTCATTATTACCGATAAGGAAGGACTCCCGATTCAGAGCGACTTGGACATGGAAACCACGGAGAACGTTGCGGCCCAAATCACCTCTCTGGTTGGCAGAGCGCGG
>MBAA01000199.1:14496-15604 GCA_001940655.1 Promethearchaeota archaeon CR_4 | reverse complement strand
TCAAATTTTTGCGTCTTGAAACCAATAAAGGCGAGGTAATGGTCGCACCCGATGACGCGGGTCTCATCCTCATCGTCTTGAAATCTCGGGAAGCACCTCCTTTTTAACTCACTCGTATTGCTACAATGATTTAAGGATCATTGTTTTTTCTGAAGTATTTTACATTCTCTTATGTTAAACACATAATTTCAGTACTTTTAAAGTATATTTCATCCTCTCTTTTTATGCGAGCAAGCGACGTTTACCAGGATCTTGAAAAGGACTTCATCGCAAAAGGCTTAAGCGATGATTGGGCGCGACATATGGGATCTGTCGTAGATTATCTTTGCGATAATTTCAAGATAAGATCCATGGGATTGGTCTGCGATTTCACAGAAGAGATTACCAAAATCTACACCGCGGTTTTCCCTTCCAAAAAGATAATGAACGAAATAATCCACGACAATGTAAAGGACGCGATGCTCTTTGTCCACCACCCTTCAATTTGGGACATCAGAAACGCTCCTCAAGAGTTCCAGCAAATAGACAAGGGACTCTTGGAGAAATTTAAACAGAGGAGAATTGCTATCTACAACCTCCACGTCCCGCTTGATAATAATGGAGTATACTCAACCAGTATGACACTTACAAAAACTTTTGGCATTGTTCCTGAAAAATATTTTTGCCCTTATTTTGGGGCGCTCTGCGGGATAATCGGAACAGCGGAGGATGCTACGATTGGGGAACTTAAAATCAAGCTTGAAAATGCAGTTGGGCACAGCGCGAGTCATTATCCCTATAGTGACGAAATAATTCGGGGAAGGAAGATCGCAGTTATAGCCGGGGGCGGATTTGAGGTTGAAATGCTCGAAGAAATTGCTATAAACCAGGTGAACGCTTTTATCACCGGAATAACCGCTACGACTCCCTACTCAAGGAATGCCCACGAGTTTGCCAAGAAACATAATATCAATCTTTTGGGCGCAACACATTATTCCACAGAAAAATTCGCCTGCATCGCAATGTGTGATTACTTTGAAAAACTCAAACTGCCTGCGAGGTTTATATGTGATGATCCTGTCTTAGAAGATATGTGATTTTCTATCTCAATTCCTTTTCTAAAAACGTC
>MBAA01000199.1:14194-14354 GCA_001940655.1 Promethearchaeota archaeon CR_4 | reverse complement strand
TCGGAACACTCATAAAAAAGGGAGCAACCCTTGACGTTGCCATTACTTTCGACGATGGGTTCGCACAGGTAACAGTGGGGAAGGAAGGGTTGCTAATCGGATTGATGGGTTTAGACGGGCGTAATTCGCTCTCGTTACTAATGCGGAATATGAAAGCAAT
>MBAA01000199.1:13043-14134 GCA_001940655.1 Promethearchaeota archaeon CR_4 | reverse complement strand
CTTTCAAGGGGGAACGCTATTTCTGAGAAGAGAGAGTAAATTTTCAAGCGTAACTTTAGTTCGATTGTATGCAACCTCGACAAGACGAGAGGTGTGTTCTAAACGACTCCGGATCAAGTCAATGTCGGAGGTATAAGCAAAAATCCTTAACTTATTGTTTGTATAACCATCCTTTCCACTGAACACAAGCTTTTCCAAACCTCTGGTGAGATCTTTTAACCTCTCTCCCTCTTCAATTCTCTTTCTCCCATCTCGTTTATGGAGAACAGTGTCTTCGAGGATCTTCTTCAAAGTGTGGGTAATTGTATTGTAATCATCAAGGAGAGTTGTTATTTCTTGTTCATTAAGGAGTGGAAGAGGCACATTCTCCCAGTCCCCCGCTTCAAACTTTCCGAAACTTTTACCACCTTTAAGGCGAAGTTCGTGCACGGGACGACTGCTCAAGATCATGGTGAGCACTTCGAGAGGCATCTTTTCGCTAATATCTCCCAGGAAATTCGTTACGTGATTAAAGTCAACCAAGAGTGAATTATTGGGGAGGTTCATTTGCTGAAGCGCGTTTATTGCTCCCTTTTTCATACGCTCTATTGCAGGTGGCATTTTTTTTGGGAATTCCCGAAACCAATCAACCCATCGCTTGAAGAGTACAACTGTTTCAGGAGATCGCCACGTGTCTGCCTCAAACTTATCGGGGATGAGCGCAAAGGAGGGTACCCGCTTGGAGAGAGGTGTGACAAGTAAGGGGCCATGGAAAAATGAATCTTCCCGCCACCTGTGGATGTTGGTTGGCACGCGATCAGGATATTGCATGTGGTGATACTCCAAGAAACTTTCCCCTATGATGAAAAAAGGTGCAATGTGGGAGGGTTCGATAAGGCGTAGGGGGTGGTTTACATCGCGAGTCTTTGATACCAAATCCCGAATTTTAAATATACCACGCGTCCGGCGCCATTCTGCTTTAGCACATAGCGTAGCACCCTTAGTGACCGTCACAAAAAACTTCAGGGGAATTCCCCGGAGCTTGGGCATATTGGGTGGTTGGATTAAGAAACTCTGAGCATCATCGCCTTGCCGAATCTCGCTCAAGAGAG
>MBAA01000199.1:11856-12999 GCA_001940655.1 Promethearchaeota archaeon CR_4 | reverse complement strand
CGAGTTACATCCGTAGGAGATTTGGAACAACTCAGAACTAGGAAATCATTTCCTACGGGAAAAAGTTCTTGCCGGACAGAGTGCCAAGCTGTAAAAACACAATCCAATCGGAGGTCAAAATAGGCCACCCGACGTATCTGAGGGATTATTCTTGCTAGAAAGCGACGCGCGTAACTCTGGGTTCCAATTGACTTCGGTAAGATAAGACTCAGTAATCCTTTAGGGGCGATCAATTCCCAAGACTTGATAACAAATGGTAACGAAAAATCCCACGCTCCTTGGAGCTCGGAATAGAAACTCGATTTCTGGAGATACTTGATGCATAAGCGCTGCACACGAGTGGTCCAAGAAGTAAACTGTTGACGTCCTGTTTCTTTTCGTGCCCCTTCTTGGGGAGGATTTCCCAAGATAATATCATAGCTCTTTTCTAACTGCAAGGGAGGGATCAAATGTTTTAATATTAGATCGGAGAGATTCTCTTTTTTGATAAAGGTAGCAGGAATCGCCAAATATTTCGCAATATTGCCCCAAGCTGTATCTGGTATTGCTTCTATCGGCCCTCTTGCGAACTTTTCTAGATACTTTGGTACCTCTGCTTTCCTCATCGTCTCCGCCTTCCATTCTGGGTTGTTGTTGATAACGTCTAGAAAACAGGTGGCAAGTTCTGTCAGAATGCGTGACCTCAAGATCGGAGGAATAGGATGCAGGAGATTCTTGCGGAAGGGGGAAAGTAGTATGTTGCTATGCTGAATATGCTCGCAGAGGGCGGTAAAACTTGTCAAAACATCTTCACTTTTCAAATGAGGCAACAGAGTGCAAAATATGAGATTGCGCGCTACATGAACGTATTCTGGAACGAGATCAATCCCGTATAAGCTTCTTGCACAAAGATTTCGGGCTAGGATATTATCAGATATATCCGCTCCGATAAATGAATTCAATTGGTGCGACAGCGCAAAAACTATTTTCACAGCTTCTATCAGGAAAATGCCCGAACCACAAGCAGGATCGAGAATCCGGCAATTTATTATTCGCGATCTCAGAGTTTCAATATAATCTTTGGATAGATCTCGATTTTCAAGCACTCGTTGGCAACAAAGTGGCAATTGAGTGAAAAAATCTTCGACTTTATCTCCAGTTATG
>MBAA01000199.1:11362-11580 GCA_001940655.1 Promethearchaeota archaeon CR_4 | reverse complement strand
ATACGACATCTTTCGCCATAAGCAGCGCCCCATAGCTGCCTTCCACCATCTCGCAATCCCCCCCAAAGACAGCTGTACGCCAAGAGGGTTCATGGCCTGATTGGACACCTGCCATATCTCCAAGTTCAATGAGTTGTACTAGTGCTTGTTGCGCAGCAGATGGTGAAGTGGTACAAAGCCAACATAAGTCCACATAGATATTTGGGATGTCATGCATC
>MBAA01000199.1:8636-11329 GCA_001940655.1 Promethearchaeota archaeon CR_4 | reverse complement strand
CCGTGTAATAAATCAAATTTCAGGTTGAAATATTTCTGGAATAGGTTCCCCAAGTTAACTCCATTGCTTCCACCATCAGGTATTCGCCCAAAACCCGTGTGAAATTGGACGGGGCGGTTCCATTTTTTAACACTTTGATCGAGAAAATAGTGCATAATAAAATTACTGAATTGTGTTAATTCTCTATCGTTAATTTTGGATTTATTAAACAAGATACGAATCATAGATATATCCTCTTCAGGTTTGGGGAAAATAAGTGACCGATCACAGGCAAATCTGAACTTTGAGCAGATATACTTCATTTTTCCCACATACTCGATCAGATGATCAATTATGTCTAAATAGTCGTCTAAAGTCCGAATGTCTGCAAGATTTTTTCCCATCTTTCGGACTGCAAAGTAGTATGGGATGTTTACTTCGAGATTTTCTGTGTTATTTGGGACTTTCGCTCCCGAACAAAGGCTAGAAAGTCCAATCGCTGCTTGAAACGTTGGTTGAGGGAGCTTTAGATGTTGGTCTAAAAAGGGGAGATTTAAAATCACGGTTTCAGCATGCATGTGATCCTGTACGACATGTCGGAGTCGGTCGTTTATTGGGGCGTCACCTGAATATGCCTGGTTGAGGATCGCTTCAAGCTCTTCCAAGTAATTTGCTGTTATTGGAGGCTCCATATCAAATAGTTCCTCAAACGCCCAGAGGAGAGATTTAAGATAACCTGTACCACGCTGACGGTTAATAATTTCTGCCCATTTCGTATATCCCCCATCATTTTGCCAAGGGCCATAGATGAATGAAGTTTCAAATACTTTCCAGACAGGCAAACGATCGAAATCTTTCCCTGCCGGGGTTCGCCACAAATACTCTTCAGGTGGGAGGTGCTCATGCGTGTCGTATACTTTTACTTCTCCCAATTCTTGCCAAAGGCGGCGGTAAAAGGACGACTGCCGCGCTTGAATATTGGAAAAATAACCCATATGAAAACAAATAGTGGAAAATTAATATTTTTTCTGAAAGGTAATAACCCGTTAAATTAATCCAATTTCTCCCATTCACCACGGAACATGTTGTATTGTTTTTCATATTGTTTCGTGCTCGTACCCATGTGGCCAGGTGCGATTAAACAATCTTGCGGGATATCTTCATTCTCCATAATCTTGTCCCGAATGCTCCGCATAAGTGCTTCAAAATCTCCCGTTGGGAAGTCCGTCCGGCCAATTGAGTCTTTGAACAGAGTATCTCCTGAAAAAAGAATGGCCTTGGTAGTTGTCTCAAACAAACAAATTCCCCCTGGTGAGTGACCTGGCGTGTGGAACACTTTCAGGCGAAGACCACCGATGGGCACTTCATCTCCATCTTTGAGGAATTTATCCGCTTTATGACCAACTAGGAACTCGTCGTCTTTATGGTAATATAAGGGGGCTCCGAAATGTTTCCTTGTTTTGACGAGTGCGCCAGTGTGATCGGGATGCCCGTGCGTCAAGAAGATGGCTTTGATAGTAACCTTGAGACGATCGACCTTTGCTTCGATTTCCTGCCATTCCCCTCCGGGATCGATGAGTGCGGCCTCGCGTGTCTGGTCATCGCCAATGATGTAGCAATTCGTCCCGAACAATGATACCACAATCCTTTCAAAAATCATAGTAATCCTGAATTGTGGATGTAATTTTAAATCTCGGAATGAAGGAATTCGGCCGCCATTTTAAAAGTACATGTGGGTTCTAACTCATAGTAGGAGATGAAAACCTCCTCGAATAAGGATTTAAAAGCTAGAGTCTTTAAAATTACCTGTAAATGGATTGGTGCATTATGTCATTATCTCTCACGGGTTCCACCCGGAAAGTTATTAGTCTTGGGAAAGCGAGTTTTGCAATCATCCTCCCGAAAGATTGGGTTGTCGGACAGCACATCGAGAAGGGTAGTGACGTGTTATTGTTTCCCCAGCGAAATGGGCAAATCATCATTCAAAAGCGGGCTATACCCAAAACAAAGGTGGTGCTCGATGCTACCAAGCTAGAGGAAGAAATGCTTGACGCAGCGATTCAAAGTTCTTACATCCTCAACGTGGATGAAACTATCGTAAAATTCCCCGATTCAGACAACTTGAACGATATGATGAATCACCTCGCAGATGTTTCGAAGAAATTTGCTGGGATGAACCTCTCGATCTCGGGCTCTCACGAAGTCACAATTACCAATCTCGTGAATATGATCAAACTCAAGGTTAACGACATTTTCGACCAGTTATTCGCGATTTTATCGCTTCTTTTGGAACAAATTGAACAGAAAGATTTCGATCGTGACAATACCAGTCAGATGGCTCAAATGGAAAGCAAGTATCGCCTCGGGGTACGCCTGCTCATTTTTGCTCTCCGTAACCAGCATCTGGAATTTGAAACTGGCATGAGTGACATCATTCAAGTGCTTGGATCTCGCGTGGCACTCCGGGCCATGCGGTCTCTCATCGTGCAACTCAACAACATCATCCCCTACTTGAAGAGTGTGGAAATTCCCAACCTCCCCGTAATAATGAAATATTATCGCAAATTATCCCAACAAGCGGTCAAATGCCTCCACGAGACGGAGATTTATTCTATCAAGCAAATCTCGGAGTTTTGGACTGAATTAAAGACTCTAGTTGAGAAGATAGACGATCCCGCTGGCACGGTGCGGAATTTTTTCAATAACTTTTTTGA
>MBAA01000199.1:6190-8624 GCA_001940655.1 Promethearchaeota archaeon CR_4 | reverse complement strand
TTTCCAAGAAGTGGCAGTAACCCGTCACGTTGAAAGACTCGAAGAAGTATTGGAAGACTAAGATATTTCACCTCTGACGGGAGGTGTAAAATTTAATATTCCAAGGAAAATTTTTGGATAATTAGCAATTTTCAGATAAAAAACAAGAGAGATAATGATATGAGAGAAGTAGTCATCGTTAGCGGCGCCAGGACGGCAGTCGGAGATTTTATGGGATCGCTTTCCGAATTTCCCCCGGCACAGTTGGGGATTTTTGCGTTAAATGGTGCCCTTGCTAAAGCAGGCATCGACAAGAAGCTGATCGAGGAAGTCATCTGTGGGCAGTGTAACCAAGCAGGCGGCCCGGGCAATACTGCTAGACATATCGCAATGGGTGCGGGACTCCCCGTTGAGTCTTTCGCGTTTACCGTGCACCAGCAGTGCGCATCGTCTATGCGAGGCGCTGAATTACTCTCACAAGAAATAATGTTAGGAAAGATCGACATCGGGGCAGTAGTCGGCGTGGAAAGTATGAGTGGTGCGCCCTATTTGCTGTTTGGAGCCCGTAAAGGTTACCGTCTTGCTGACGCGGAGAAAGTTCAGGATAGTCTTATGATCGGCGGTCTGGTGGACGCGCTTCTGGGTTATCATATGGGCATCACCGCGGACAATATTGCCGACAAGTATCAAATCTCCCGTCAAGAGCAGGACGAATGGGCGCTGATGAGTCACCAACGCGCGGTTGCTGCCATTAAAGCAGGTAAGTTCAAGGACGAAATCGTGCCCGTGGAAGTCAAGACCAAGAAGGGACCAAAAACATTTGATACTGACGAGCACCCAAGAGCAGACACGACACTGGAAGCTTTGAGTAAACTCAGGCCCGCTTTCAAGAAAGACGGTACGGTCACGGCAGGAAATGCCTCTGGACTGAATGATGCAGGTTCATGCATGATAATGATGGCTGCTGAAAAAGCTAAAGAATTGGGTGTAAAACCTATAGCCAGAGTGGTCGCATCCGCGCCCGGCTCCGTCGAACCAAAATTGATGGGTATGGGAGTCGTCCCGGCAGTCCGCAACGCCTTAAAATTCGCTGGTTTGAAACAAGACGATATTGATTACTGGGAATTCAACGAGGCTTTTGCAGCGCAGGTCATCGGTTGCAACCGCGAGTTAAAGATCGATAAGGAAAAAATAAACACTGTTGGTTCCGGTATCAGTATGGGTCATCCAGTAGGAGCAACCGGCGCCCGGCTGATTATCACCGGACTCAATGAGTTGAAACGGCGTGGTGGGAAATACGTTTGTGGAGCTCTCTGCGCCAGCGGTGGACCAGCTCACGCGTTTATCGCGGAAAATCTCCAATAAATTTGTATCATACTTTTTTTTTCAAACTTTTCTCTCCGAATCTCTCGTGTAGGTCTTTCTAATATAGTTGATATGCTCTAAGAACTTCGATTCAATTGCATTCTCTCAATCTGCGGGCAATCTACTAAAACATTGTCAGCAACGGGGGAGTCTCCTCGCTCATACCGAGCTTATCGTAGGTATGGAGAAGGATAGGTAGGAAGAGCCTTTACGTATTAGTATGGGAAAAAGAATTACTATAAAAATGGCGACTTATAACCCTTTCTTTTCAGGTTCGTCTTTTTTGGGCAATGAAAGCTTGGAAACGTCAAGTTCCGTTCCGCTATGTTCTCCCTCTTCACCCTCGTCCTCCTCTTCTTCGTAATCCTCCTCTCCAATCTCTTTGTATAAGCTGAATGCCCGTTCACGGGGGGCGAAGAAGACGTCCGTGGCTGATGAATACTCTTCTAACCCGAGCGTGTAAAATAATTCTTCCAATAACCCTTCTATTTGCTCTTTCTCCAATTCGTCGTATAATATCAGGCGGCATTGGATGGACTTCTCGAATACATCACTTTGTTCCTCCTCGTAGTAGAGGAAGCGCCCGAACACGACATCAGGGGCGTGATATTTTACCTGTTCATCGGCATCGATGAACAGAATGTGGAACTCCTCCAAGTTGGAGAGTTTCGTGAGTCGTTGGATTTTAAAACGGGGAAACTTCGCAGTTTCTGGCATCAGGGCACCTGAACATAACAAATAAGGTTCTTGAGAAAAATATTGTGGCATGCGGTTTAATTCTTTTGCTTAGGCGATGATAGGAAAATCTTTAATTTACTACCTATGGCAGTGGGTGACAAAATTCTCCAACAACTTTAATCCCCACTTCCCACTTTTTTCCGGATGGAATTGGGTTGCGGTGATTTCCTTAGAACCGACCACTGAAGCAAATTTAATCCTCCCATAGGTTGTATATGAGATTGCATGAGCCGGATTCTCCAAAATAGGGTGATATGAGTGAACAAAATACATGTAAGATTGATTAGGAATGTTCTGAATGAGGTAATGATCCGTCTTCTGAATCTCTATCGTATTCCAACCGATCTGGGGA
>MBAA01000199.1:1536-6183 GCA_001940655.1 Promethearchaeota archaeon CR_4 | reverse complement strand
CTCCCGGGGGGAATTTCACGACCCGTCCTGGAATGAGATTTAATCCTTGGAAGTGACCCATCTCTTCCCCCTCGCTAAACAAGACTTGGAGACCAAGACATACACCCAATAGGGGTTTATTTTGCATCATAATTTCGTTGAAAACACCAATTAGGTTTCGTTCACGGAGCATTGCTATTGCATCCCCAAATGCCCCTACTCCAGGCAGGACAATGCCGTCAGTATCCAGAATCTCCGCGCTTTTTGAGGTGAAGAGGATATTTGCTCCAACTTTTTCGAGGGCCTTTCCAATACTCCGGAGATTCCCCGCCCCGTAATCAATAATCGAGAGCGAAACCATGAGATAAATAGCTATTGCTATTTCAAAAAATTTGCTAATTCTTTGTAGTGAAATCGAAATCATTATAACAAATCGCGAATGCTATTCACCTGAAGGCATATGGGTGTTCTCGTTCACTCCGGATAAATTTTTCTCATTGTTGGGTCTGCTACCGGAATTGAAATTAGGAAAAACTATTACCTTCGATCGTTTACTGAGATTTTTATACATAGAGGAGAATAAGGAAAATCTGAGTTGAGTATATGAATGGTAAAAAGAAATTGAAAATGACGCTCCCCAAGGGTAGTCTCGAGCAGAAGATCACGGAATTCTTAAAGTCAGCTGGGTATACCATCACGGGCGATTCCCGGGGTTACCGACCAAGCATCAACGATGAGGAAATTGAGATCAAGATGCTGAGACCCCAAGAAATACCCAAGTACTTGACAGGTGATGAAGGGTTTGACTTGGGGGTCACGGGACAGGATTGGGTGAAGGAGAATAAGACAGATATTGCCCAAGTTTTAGACCTTGAGACTGGGAAGGTGCGCATCGTTCTATGCGTCCCGGACCTCCCTGGATTCTGGGAAAAGATTAAGAATCTCACGACCTTCATCGATGAATTCCACCGCGCGGGCAAACCCATTCGCATTTCCACTGAATACATCAACACAACTATTGCATATCTGATGAACAACCCTGCATATAAGCAATATTGGGGGGATGCTATTCCCCAAGTTATCACGCCATGGCAAACTTGGGGTTCTAACTCGAACGTTAGGATATTCCTCTCTTTCGGTGCCACGGAGGCCAAACCCCCGGAAGAAGTGGATGCTATTATCGACAACACTGAGACGGGAACAACGATCCGTGCAAATAAACTAAAGATAATTGAGGAGGTAGACAAGTCCTCCGCGATCCTCATTGCAAACAAAACCTCGATGCAGGACGAGTGGAAGCGGGAAAAGATAATGGACATTGCAATGCTTTGTCGGGGAGTCATCGAAGCGAAAAATAAACTCCACATTTTCATCAACGTCCACGAACGGAACCTGAAGAGTGTGTTGGAAGTTTTACCCTCGCTTAAAGGACCTACGGTGTCTAAACTTATGGGGAAAGAAGAAGGGTGGTACGGCGTGAATACTATCATCTCCCAGGAAAACTTCCTGAAAATTATCACTCAACTTCGGAAGCTCGCCCAAGGACTCGTGGTTCAAACCCCGCGTCAAATAATTCCCCTCGACATCTAGGAGTGGAAATGAGTGAAGGTCTTGAACAGTCAAAAGGTTACTGCCGCTAGTGCGCGGGAACTCTTCTCGCAAGGCCTTATGACTCTCGGTTCGGTTGTAGAGGCGGTACAAAAGATCATTATGGATGTTAAAACCCGTGGTGATCACGCACTTGTGGAGTATACGGAAAAATTCGATGGATTCCGAGGCAGTCCAGGTACATTACTCGTAAGACCGTCAGAGATCCAAGACGCGTATAATCAAGTTTCCCAATCTTTCGTGGAAGCGTTACGGCGAGCCAAGGAGAACATAGCCACCTTTCACGCAGCTCAACTCCGCCCAGAGTGGCATGTGGAAACACAACCAGGGGTGAAGGTTGGACAGATCTGGCGGCCACTTGAATCCGTGGGATTGTATGCTCCCGGCGGGCGAGCGGCATATCCGAGTTCCGTGTTGATGGCGGCAGTCCCCGCCAAAGTCGCGGGTGTCAAGACCTTGGTTCTCGCTACACCTCCCAATCGCGAAGGAAAGGTGAATCCGGGTGTTCTCGTTGCAGCCCGGGAAAGTGGGGTAGACACTGTAATACGTGCAGGTGGTGCTCAAGTGATTGCAGCGTTTGCATTCGGTACGGAAAAGATTCCCCGCGTGCAAAAGATCGTGGGACCCGGAAATAAGTACGTTACGGCTGCCAAGCAACTGGTGAGTTCTGAGGTCGCTATCGACCTCCCCGCAGGCCCGAGTGAAATCCTTATTTTGGTTGATGATACGACCAAGCTCGAATATGCTGTCCTCGATCTTTTTTCCCAAGTCGAGCACGACCCTGACAACTTGGGGGTTCTTGCCGTAACCTCCCCTCAGATAGCTGTAGCGTGTCAGAAAAAAATTGAAGAAATGCTTCCAACCGCACCTCGTCGGGAAATCATCCAATCTGCCTTAGATTCTCGGGGTTTAATCATCATATGCCCATCAGAACTGGAAATGGTGCGGATTGCGAATTTGATGGGGGCAGAACACCTAGAAATTCTTGCTGCTCACCCTTACCGGATACTGCAAAGCATTTCGAATGCGGGTGCAATCTTTCTCGGACCCAATAGTCCCGTACCCCTCGGGGATTTTTCCGCGGGATCTAACCACGTCTTACCAACGGGCGGTTACTCGCGTCAATATTCCGGTTTGAACTCGTTTGATTTCGTCAAACTCATCAGTATCGTGGAGTGTAGTCTCACGGGGTTGAGGAATTGCGGGCCGACCGCGATTGAAATTGCAAAATTCGAAGGTTTCAACGGGCACGCCGCGAGTATTTCTGAGCGATTGAAGAAAGTCCCGTAATTGGAGGAATGGAAGTATGCTTCTGGATAAACTAAAAAGAAGAAATTTCGATGAATTTAAGGCCTACGTGCCCGGTTGGCAACCCCCTGACATCGAGAAATGGATCAAGTTAAATACTAACGAGAATCCATACGGCCCGCCCAAAGAAGTTCTTGATGAAATTAAATCTGCCGTCAACGACTCGGTTCGCTTGTATCCCGATCCTACGACGAGGAAGCTTCGCGAACTTCTAGTGAAGATGATCCTACGACCTATGAACCCTAATTTAACTATCGATAACGTGATGTGTGGATTGGGATCGGACGAGATCTTAGACTTAGTAATGAGGGCATTCATTGATGCAGGAGATCGAATCGTGTTTTTCCGACTGTCATACGGCATGTATGACGTGCTCGCCCGAGTGTATTCTGCGAGTCGAATCGCGTTAGATCTGGACGAGGATTTTAAAGTTCCTCAGAATCTCCCCATTCCTGCCGGTAAATTGCTAATACTCTGCTCACCTAACAATCCGAATGGAAAAAGCTTAATTAATGAGGAAATTGGACGTTTCTGTTGCGAGTTTCCAGGTCTCGTCATCGTGGATGAGGCGTACGCGGATTTTGCGAGCACGACTGCGATTCCCCTTCTGACACAGTTTCCCAATCTCGGAGTCGTGAGGACGTTTTCCAAGAGTTTCTCCCTCGCGGGCGAACGGATTGGATTTCTCGTAGGCAGTAAAGAATTGGTAGACGCGTTGAATACGGTTCGGTTACCCTTTAATTTGACACGCCTCAACCAAGCCGCTGGAATTGCCTCCCTCCGCCACTATGACAAAACCAAGGCGATTGTCGCCAAGATAATCCACGAGCGAGAACGACTCACCCGCGTGATTCCCCTCCGTTGCCCTAGCTTGAAAGTCCTGCCTTCAGACGCGAATTTTCTCCTCATCAAATGCCCCTCCACTAATTGCGCAAGAGCAATAATGGAAACTTTTATTCAGCAAAAAATCCTCATTCGCTACTTTGAGAAACCGGGTCTGGAAACTTATGTGCGGATGACGGTTGGTACCGAATCACAAAATGAAATTGTACTCGCTAATCTCGAAAAAGTTATGAAGAATTTCCCTCCTTAAACCTTGTTCAATAGTTCTTTTTTCCACTAATCTTTAAAAAGAAAATGTCTTAATAAGAAGCGTCAATTTGACGAAAATAACTGCAGGTCACCTCGCTATGTTTCCTAAAAAATCTGCGGACACACTCACGTGCCCACGTTGCGGTTATTCGATGATCAAACCATGGCCGAAAATATGCCCCAAATGCTTGGGAGCGCTTGATGAAGCCATTCAAGACTTTGGCGATTGGCATAGGGAAAAAAAACGGGACGAATTTAAGAAAATCGAGGCGCAAGCGGCAACCATTGCTGCGGGAAAGACAACCTTAGCGGCCAAAGAATTCCAGACGTTAACGGAAACGGCGGCTGACAAAATCAAAGGCGTGCGGGTTGTGAAAAAAAAAGACGTGCCAAAAATCGATTTTTCCCAACCTGTGATCACCATTAGTCCTGGGACGGAATACATAAAGCTGCTCGGCGTAGTCGAGGAAAACCGAGTCGAGCTTTTTTGTAGCAATCCCAAGTTTGAATATTTTCTCGAGCTCTCTTGCAACCTCGCGTACATCGCAACCAGTATTTTAGGTGGCGAATTAGACCGGATGAGTCTATATTCCGAAGAGCTAAGGGTCGAGGAAAAATGTATTTTTCTGAAAAGTGAAAACATTATTTATATCATTTATG
>MBAA01000199.1:0-1522 GCA_001940655.1 Promethearchaeota archaeon CR_4 | reverse complement strand
AAAAAGGGATTATGGGTTCTCAACCGTATGCGGAATGAGATGACGGTCTTACTCAAGGGTTTAGACAAAGATTTGAAGAATCTTGACCGACTTGACCTCAATAACATCGATATTAAATATCGGAATTCCTGCCTTGGTATTCTCAATGATTATATTAAGCTCCATGAAGTGTTTTCAGACAAACCCATCCCTTCCATCGAAAAAACGCTCCGGGTGGATTATTTTGGTATGTCGTTTCAGTCCATCGGCGTGATATCCAAAATTATCGGCACGGATCTTACCATCAAGGGCCTGGATGCCGATGATTTGAACCTTCGCAAAGAACTCCAAGAATCGCTCGTTACCGCCAAACTAGAAGCCATCGCAGCAAATACATTAGCGAATACACGAGCAATGCCCCGTTGGATAGGGGTTCGCTTGGGATTCGAGAGGTACCGGTTCATCATCATCGAAGCCTTGTCAAATAGCTACTATTATCAAATTCTCGCGGAGGGGAATCTCGCAGCGTATACTGCGATTCGAGACCAACTCCTGCCTTTGGTTGTAGCAAGTATAGCCGAACCCTTCAAAGGAGATTTGGGACGATTCCGGCCGGTTACCGAAGCGCTAGACCGGTTCTTTGCTCAACGGATTTTTTCAACTTCATAGAGTGAATTATCAAATTGATTGTGGAAAGCATTAGCAAGTATTATAAAAAAAAATATTAGATTTTTCCTTTAGTGGAGGGGATTGTCTTTCCTGTCATTTTTACCGCTTGCTTCATTGCCCGGGCGAGAGCCTTGATTACGGCCTCTATCTTATGATGATCATTCTCGCCGTAAAGAACTTCCACGTGGAGGTTCATGAGGGCATTCTGGCCGAAAGATTCGAGGAAGTGAGTGAAGTTCTCGGTTTGCATGTCTTCCACGGCAGAATTAAGGAAAGTAATTTTCTGCACCACATAAGGTCGACCAGAGAAGTCCACGACCGCTCGCGCGAGAGTTTCATCCATCGGGACGTAAGCTGACCCGTACCGCTCGATACCCACCTTCTTGCCGAGCGCTTCCACGAACGTTTGTCCCAACGCAATCCCAACATCTTCTATCAAGTGGTGTTGCAGGTCTCCTGTTGCCGTGACTTCGAGGTCGAGCGATCCGTGTTTCGCGAGGAGATTCAGGAGATGGTCGAAGAATTTCACGGTCGTGTTGGGAGTGCCCACGCCTTTGCCGTCTAGGTTCAATTGTATCGTAATATTCGTTTCCTTGGTCTCACGGGTGACGCTGGCGGTTCTCGCTTTTGCGGGCATACAGTTCTCAATAAGTGCATAATGGTGACTCTCAAATAAAAGCCCTCGTAATATCTTGGTGATCTTTCAATATGGGCTAGTACTATCTTTGTTAAAATATTCAAACTGAAAATTGTGAATTACTCCTTAGAAGGTTATGACATTAATATCGTGAAGTTTCAGGATCATCTTAGTTATTTTGTCGAAGCTATGTTGCACCAGAACATTGAAGGAATCTTCAAAACTGGCAGAGTCATA
>MBAA01000231.1:6824-8181 GCA_001940655.1 Promethearchaeota archaeon CR_4 | reverse complement strand
GGGGACGAGTTCCCCGGGAGAGTCATGTGCACGTTCGCGTTCGTCCCCAATAAAGCCGGAACCGATGCGAT
Source organism: Promethearchaeota archaeon CR_4 (assembly GCA_001940655.1). Classification (GTDB taxonomy): domain Archaea; phylum Asgardarchaeota; class Lokiarchaeia; order Sigyniarchaeales; family CR-4; genus CR-4. Next base: position 8,110 of record MBAA01000231.1, on the reverse strand, counting down.
CATTGTCCCGTTGATCTATAAACGTGGAAGTCAAAACGGCTCCTTCGAGCTGTCCTACTTCATTCGACCCTCGGATAGGGACAGTCTCTAAACGAGGGTGAAAAAAAATCGTCATTGATTAGTCTAAAGGTGAATGGGTGCTCGCAAATTATTCGGTAAGAAGCGTTAAAATTTAATCCCAATTATGACAATTCGAATCGTATTCGGTGTATTTTTGATTGCCAAAGATAAATATTGGCCGATTTCCAATTTAGAGCTTTTTGAGGTATAAATTGGGCAACATGTGCCTGAAATCCATCTTTTGGGGTTCTATGAAGGATACATTCACAAGAACATATTCGCATAATGACTTATAAAGGATCGGAGATTTTCTAATTTTAGAGATCTTTGAATGGAGTATGCTTACGTTTAATTTATCAGTGTTTTTCAATATATATTGATTTTCTAAATATTATATTTCATATATCTTTCTAAGATTGAATGTATATTTTATGTGTTAATTGCTTTTGCTAGTCAACCAACAAGTAAGTAACCCTTAAAAAGGGGTTTTACCTTATTATCTTCAAGCAACCAAAGAGTTGCAAACCTAGAAAAAACGAGATGTAGACGATTATGGCAGACAAGAAAGAAAAGAAAGAAAGTAAAGGAACTGATGACGAGAAGAAGACCCCCAAGACCGACCGGCGAGACATTGCCCGCGGGTGGAATCCGTTCGCGTGGATGCACGAGATGGAACGGCGCATGATGAGCGAGTTCCGCAACGTGGGTTTTGGTAGCTGGTTGGGCAACGAGGGTGATTTCGGTCCCGAACGGGACGAGATAGAAAGCGACAAAACCTTCGCCAAGCAACCGCAAGGGAAGAGTTCCGGCTGGTCGTATCATTATCAGACCGGTATGGAAACCCCGGAAATTCGAACCTGGGGCGACGTGAAACCCGAGGACGTGGAGAAGTACCTAGAAACCCAAGGCACGCACGTGCCAACACTCGGTCCCGCGAAGAAAGCGACGAAAGCCGGAAAGCAAGAGCAAGGAAAAGAGAAAGCAACCGAAGAGGCAGGTGAAACCGAAGAGAGCGGAGATTGGGGATTCGGAGACTGGGACCCGTTCGAGATGTTCTCGGACATATTCGAGGGATTCAGCAGACCGTTCTTCAAGAACATGGGCAGGTTCTTCGGGCAAGGGGAACCCCAGCTCGGAGCGGTGGACGCGGCCAAAATGGAACCAACCGCAGAAACGCCAGTGACTCCCCAAACCACAGAGAACGCGGAGACTGCCAGTGAAGCAAC
>MBAA01000231.1:5838-6799 GCA_001940655.1 Promethearchaeota archaeon CR_4 | reverse complement strand
GGGGGCAAACCAGTCGTGGATCCTTTCGCGGACATCATCTACGACAAGGACGGCAACTTGGTGGGCACGCTCGAGATTCCGGGTGCCACGGAAGACACTCTCAAGATTGCGGTAGACGACTACACCATCCGGGTTGAAGCGGAGGGACCCCTGCGGCGATACAGCAAGGTGCTCGAGGCAAAATTCAAACCCGATCCCAAGAAAGTCACCTGCCACCTTGCCAACGGGATTTGCGAGTTGCGGGCGGAAAAAGCCTAAAAAAAGGCTTAATAAAAAGCAAAACAAAACGCCTAAAACCGTTTTTACCCTTTTTTTCCCTACAAGGTTTAGAGGTACAAAAATAGGATTACAGCAATAAAAGGGGAAAAAACAAAGGCTAAAAAGTAAGAGGTAAAGAAAATATCCCAGAAGAGAAAGACTTTAAAGATAATAATTTATGAAAGTAAAGGCAAGAAAATTAGTGCCAAAAAACAATTATGAGGAAAATTAAATGACAGATGAGGCAAAAGGGGACGCAAAAAGCGTAACGCTGCGGGTTGCGGAGGCCAAAACACGTGATTTCGGGCGAGGGATAGCGCGGATTGACCCACAAGTCGCGAAGGAGTTAGGGCTCCACACGGGGGACGTCATTCAGATTGAGAATTACGTGAAAATGTCCAGAACCGCGGCGATCTTATGGCCGAGCTACCCGGAAGATGAAAATTCTGGCATTATTCGTATCGATGGGTCCATCCGGGACAATATTAAAGTCGCCATCGATGAACGCGTGCAATTACGCAAGATTAAGGCATCGCCGGCCGAAGTTGTAGAACTGGCACCGATCCAGTCTCGCCTCGTAGTGCGTAACGAACAATATTTTTCCCAATTACTCGAGAACCGGGTAGTCACGCAGGGAGATATCGTGAGTTTCATGATCATGGGGTCAAGGATAGAGTTTGTAGTGACCACCTTTCGTCCCAAG
>MBAA01000231.1:5634-5832 GCA_001940655.1 Promethearchaeota archaeon CR_4 | reverse complement strand
GCGGTCATCATAACCCTCAAGACAAAAGTGCAAGTGAGTCGCGAACCGGTGTCCGATGACATCAAGACCCGGGCAAAGTCTCGCGTGTCTTATGAGGACATCGGCGGCTTGGGCGAGGAAATCAAGAAGGTGCGGGAGATGATCGAATTACCGCTCCGCCACCCCGAGATTTTCGCCCGAATTGGGGTATCTCCCCCG
>MBAA01000231.1:5448-5624 GCA_001940655.1 Promethearchaeota archaeon CR_4 | reverse complement strand
GAAAAAGCACCATCCATCATTTTCATTGATGAAATTGACTCGATTGCCCCGAAGCGAGAAGAAGTCACCGGAGAGGTCGAGCGCCGCGTGGTTGCGCAATTACTCTCACTAATGGACGGACTCGAAAGCCGGGGCGAGGTGGTTGTAATCGGAGCGACGAACCGGCCGAACAGCAT
>MBAA01000231.1:5152-5402 GCA_001940655.1 Promethearchaeota archaeon CR_4 | reverse complement strand
CCGGTACCACCCGAGATCCTCGAGAAGATCAAAATCACCCAAGACGATTTCGTAGAAGCGTTGAAGGAAATTGAACCCTCAGGCCTGCGAGAGGTGTTAATTACCACCCCCACAGAAACGTGGGATGACGTGGGCGGGTGCGAAAAGGCCAAACAAGAACTGCGAGAAGCGGTGGAATGGCCTCTCAAGTACCCCAATACATTCAAACACATGAGTGCGAGACCTCCAGCGGGAATCCTGCTCTATGGAC
>MBAA01000231.1:2004-5137 GCA_001940655.1 Promethearchaeota archaeon CR_4 | reverse complement strand
AGACATTATTGGCGAAGGCGCTAGCCCACGAATCCGAGGTCAATTTCATCTCAGTCAAAGGCCCCGAGTTCCTGAGCAAGTGGGTCGGCGAATCCGAGAAGGCCGTCCGCGAGACGTTCCGGAAAGCTCGGCAGGCCGCACCATGCATTATCTTCTTGGATGAAATCGATGCCATCGCACCGGTCCGGGGATACAGCGCGGGCGATTCAGGCGTCACGGAACGGGTTATTTCGCAGATCCTTACCGAAATCGATGGAATCGAGGAATTGAAAGACGTGGTGTTGATAGCAGCAACTAACCGCCCGGACATCCTCGATCCAGCCTTACTCCGTTCGGGACGATTCGGACGTCACGTGGACATTGGTATGCCAGACGAACTAGCCCGGGAATCCATCTTCAAGATTCACTTCAAAAATCGCCCGACTGCGTCTGACGTGAGTTTCAACGACCTCGCGAAAAAGTCGGAAGGTTTGACCGGGGCGGACATCGCGGGTATTGCACAAGAGGCAGTGATGTTAGCCATCCGCGAGGCGGTGATCCAGGCAAAAGTGGACGACAAGGACGACAACCAAGTCAAGGGCATCCGGATCTTCAAAAAGCACATCGAAGAAGCCTTCCAAAAGGTTACCAAGGAAACCTCAAAGGGTAAGAAAGCTTATGATGCTGCCTTAGAGAAAGGCCCAGTACCAGGATTGTATGGATGATGATCCTGGCAGAATAATGTCAAGAACAATGTCAAGCAAGCGGGGTTAATCCTCTATTTTTTCCTTATTTATAGAAGGAGAGAAAAAACGAAATGAGTGACAATGACGCAATGCAAGGTGGAAATGAGACGAAACAAGGCCCAGAAAAATTGGAGAGGTTACTAGGAGCTCTGGGAAATAATATTCGCGTCATTATTTTAAAGAAGCTCGCCCGTTTCCCCCAAACTGATTCGGACCTCGGAGGTATGTACCCAGGGGACCTCGCAGAACACCTCCAGATTACCAAGCAGGGGGTTATGAAGCATTTGAAACTGCTCGCAGACGCCGGTCTTATCGAAGAGTATCACCGCGATTCTCCAACACCTGGTCCTCAACGAAATTATTACCGTTTAACACCGATTGCACGAGATCTTTTAGCAGTCTTTGAACGTTACGAGACAAATCAGGGGACAGCACGTGAGGAAATCTCCCAAGCTAAAGAAAAACTGCAACGTATCGCGATGCCCCTTGAGATGAAGGAAGTAGCAGAATTAGAACGGGCACTCTTGGACGTGGACGAGCAATTGGGCAATTTGGATTATGACCGGCAAGACCTCCTCCAAAAACGACTCGAGATCGTCCAGCAAATCCGCCAAGTCACGGACCAGATAGTTGAGAATCGCTTTAAAGCGATGCTAGAACAAGGGGGTATTTCCTTGGACGAACTATCCATCGAACGTGAGCTCCTCCACGCATTTTTTGACAACCCTATCCAAGCGTTCTCGCGAGGATTTGACATAGAAGACCTCCTCGACAGTATGTTTGCGCCAACGTCCCGAAATACTAGGTTCAAGCGAAACGAGTGGGAGCGCCGCATCCTCCAGTTCATGGAAGACCTCGACATCATTAAGCGGGACAAATCTGGGAAGCGACTAATCTTCTTCATTTAACAATTAATGAGATCGGATTTATCTGCCACCAATTTATTTTCAATTTTCGTTAGAAACTCGCTTACCTTGAAGGGTTTGGAAATTATCCCCTCGATTCCAATTTCCTGCACCATCTCTTGTAATTCCGCACGGTTTCTGCTCGAAAAGAAAACCACGGGAATTTGCCGAAGGATTGGATTTTTTTTGATTCGCCGGGCGACTTCGTACCCGGTCATTCCAGGAAGCGCCACATCGAGGATAATCAAATTTGGAAGGGGGATTAACCGATTTTCCAAGAGATGAAGGGCGTGTTCCCCATCATGGCTCGTGATCATACGATAACCCGCGAGAAGAAGCACCTTTTGCACGAGAGTACAGGTTTCAATGTTATCTTCAATGAGGTGAATACAAGTCATATATTTCCCTTCAGGTGAATAGATAATCCGGGGGAACTTGTCAATCGTAAAGCATAGTCGTCACAACGGGAAATTCTCGGTTTTCATTATAAATTCTTTCCACACTTCTATTTTTTGTTGAACAGAGTAATGTAAATTGCGTATTACCCGAATATATCAAATGCACATACATATCAATGGATTAATACCATAACGTAAATTTAGGATTTCTTTTCCAATATTGGAAATGTATCGAATTTCCTTATTCTCATTCAACCCTTTAGTTTAACCGAGACAATTTTCACACTCTTGGAGAACTTTTAAGAGCATTTATTGTCGTTTCTGATAATCACTATCTGACCTTTTAAGTCATTCGAACATTAATGGGAATCGATAGCCAAGAAAGAAACGCCAATAATGCACCCGACAAAGTCATACAAATTTTGGGTATAAAAATGGATTGGAGGTTTTAACATTATTGTTAAAGGATAAAATGGATCTTTTTTAATTTCGCTTAATCACGGAAGAATTTATATAGATTTGATACAAGAAATCTTATTTTCATTTACAATAATGTTAATCGCTAATATTTAAAAAAAACTTTAAGCTATTGTGCGAAATCGGCTATTTTTACGTTTATAGTCGGTTAAATCCTAAGAAATAACTAGGATTGAGAATAAAAATTTACTGTTCTTCACGAACTGAGAGGCTTTTTCTCTTAAGTTGCCGTTTCTTTTCAACCTTCAAAAGTCGTTTTCTCCGCATTTCTTCCATTATTTCGATTAGAGCGGATCGTCGTTCAGTTAAATATTCTTCCGAAAGAATGCCGAGCTTCGCATAATGTTCCCGCGTGGAATTTTCGTCTACTTGACTTACGAATAGGGCCTCAAAATCAAATTCTTCGAGCAGATTGATCTTCAGCCCATTAGGAATTTTTTCAAAAAGCACGTTGTAACCAGCATGTGGAAAAATTTTCATAGTAGCGCGATGATACTCGTCAAAAGTAAAACCAACGTTAGTAATAAGTTGAACCACTAAAAAGGGAACATCAGGCCAGTCTTCATAGGGGATATATTTACGCGTAGAACGTATATCCAGTTTATTGATGATTTCTAGATTCTTCAAG
>MBAA01000231.1:1008-1804 GCA_001940655.1 Promethearchaeota archaeon CR_4 | reverse complement strand
TGTACCAAGAGGGGGCAAGACTTCGGCGTGCGGATTTTGGCCTAGAAATTTCAAACTATTAATAATTTTACATACCACGTCAAGGAGGCATTCCAAGAGGTCAGGGGTCGTTTTCTTTTCAAGACGTGGAATTTCATCTTCAAAGGGAATCGTAATCTTCTCGATGAGGTCTCCCCACGCGATTTCCAGTAATTCTGGATTTTGCCAGCTGGTCAATGACGTGAGATAACCTGCAACCCGTAATGCACCATTATATAGAATCTGATAAATCGGATGGTCGCTTTGTTTTGACACGGAATATAAGGTATAAGCTCCGACAGCTAAGGAATCAATTTTTTTTTCGGCAATAAGTTCGCTAAGGTACTTCTTGACAGTCTGACGTGCAATTTTTAATTTTTCAGAGATCTGGAATTGAGTTAAACCAATTGTTGTTTCCAGAAGCAAGTTCACAATTCGCTTCTTAAATTCTTGTCTTTTTACAATTGTCGCACTCATGTTCCGCCATAACCTTTGCACATTATTGCGCACTTAATAGTAAGATCTTCAAGCCGCCAATAAAAAAGTAACACTACTGATAAATAAGGTTTTTTTTTATATTTAAATAATTTCGTTAAAAGGAAGAGAGTCGCCTGCATATTAAATGGTTACTTTTTTTTAAAAAAACTTTTTTCGTTTAATGTAAACAAAGATTAATGGGGATCAAATTTCCAGTAATTAATTGAAGCGGGTGCGTTGTTTTTAACCCCAGATAGACGAGGGAAAAAGAAACTTTATTCCCTACCATAATGGAGTTAAT
>MBAA01000231.1:0-953 GCA_001940655.1 Promethearchaeota archaeon CR_4 | reverse complement strand
CAAAAGAAGTAAAAATTACAATAAAAATGCGTTTTTCGGTGAAAAATTGTCAAATCAATCCAAGGTGTGGAAAATTGTCGAATGTAATTGCGTCAGGAATTTCGATACAAGAAATTTATCCTTCTGATTTTGCCCAGCTATGTTGGGAACTTCATCAAACACAACGAAAAACATTCTCGAATTATTTTGAGAAAATCATTCGAAAAAAGAAGGGCACGCTCCTTGCAGCCTATGATAGTGCAGGGGAGTGTTGCGGACGAATTGCGGTAGAATTCAACCCTGGATACGTGAGTCGAGGTCATCCTTGTGCAACATTCGGATGGTTGGATGGATTTGATTCGCAGGTTGTTAAAGAATTGTTACATCTTGCAATAGAATGGTCAATCTCCAACAACAACATAGAGGGGGGCAAAGTCCGACATTCATTTCTCCTCCGGGGACCTATATCGTTTCCAAAAGGCTTAGGTGGCGTAGGATGTCAAGTGGAGGGTTTCAAAAAACCTCGGATGTATGGAGTTTCGACAAACCGCCCCTTATTAAGTGATTGGATCACAAGCGCAAGTTTTCTTCCAGATGCAACCTATGCTTGCGTAGAAGATTTAAATCCGTTGATTTGGAAGTCAGGTGAAACTATTTCAAACTCCCAATTTCAACTTGTGAATTTTTCACCAACAGAATGGCACGCCCGTGAGAAAGAGCTAATATCGTTATTAGATACCACTTTTGGCGAGATTTTCCCCGATACGATTAGTGGTCGTTTCGAAGAATCTCTTGCCAGTATTTCATTGTATCAAAATGGAAAATTCTTCTGGCCCACAGCACTTGATGAAAATGGCTGCATTGCTGGTTTATTAGCTTGTCTTCCAAATCTATGGGATATGTGGGATCAGAAACCTCTTGCAAGCATAAATGTGGATACTATCATCGTCCATCCAAAATATAGGAGACAGGGT
>MBAA01000123.1:13675-20505 GCA_001940655.1 Promethearchaeota archaeon CR_4 | reverse complement strand
AATGTGCCCAAGTGCCGGAAGTCTTTTCGGACATTATGCTTGCGAGTCGACGTATCGATAAGTGCAAGGAAATCCAGGAGATGTGCAAGCATCCAATTCAGGTCGCGCAGGTGGATGCGAACAAGGCAAGCAATGTCGTTACGCTCATTAAGAATTTTGAGCCCGAGCTTGTCATCAACGTTGCCCTGCCGTACCAAGACCTTCCCATTATGGACGCGTGCTTGGAGACGGGCGTGAATTACCTCGACACGGCGAACTATGAAGTACCGGAGGTGGCCCACTTCGAATACAGCTGGCAATGGGCGTACCAGCAACGATACCAAGAAGCAGGCATCATGGCAGTTCTTGGTTGCGGGTTTGATCCTGGAGCGTCAAACGTCTACTGTGCTTTTGCCCAGAAGCACTATTTCGACACGATCCACTCCATCGACATAGTTGACTGCAACGCGGGTAGTCACGGGCACCCCTTCGCCACGAATTTTAACCCCGAGATTAACATCCGGGAAGTCACCCAAATCGTGCGTCACTGGGCGGATGGGAAATGGATAGAGACCCCCCCGATCCTTGACCCGAAAACCGTGCATATGAGTTTCAATTTCCCAGAAGTCGGTCCTAAGGAGTCTTATATGCTCTTCCACGAGGAACTCGAATCGCTGGTGCTCAATATCAAAGGTTTGAAGCGGATTCGCTTCTGGATGACGTTCTCCGAGAATTATCTTAACCACCTACGCGTGCTCCAGAACGTGGGCATGACCCGCATCGACCCAGTCAAATATGAAGGCCATGATGTCATTCCGCTAAAGTTCCTCAAGTCGGTGCTCCCGGATCCGGCATCCCTCGCCCCGAATTACACGGGTAAAACCGTCATCGGATGTGTATTCACGGGTCTCAAGGATGGCAAAGAAAAGACGAACTTCATCTACAACGTGTGCGACCACGCAGAATGCTACAAGGAGGTCAAGGCGCAAGCAGTTAGTTATACGACCGGCGTGGGCACGATGACAGGGGCAATACTAATGATGAAGAAGATCTGGAAGGGCGCGGGCGTGTTCAACATGGAACAACTGGACCCTGATCCATATATGGTCATCATTGGGAAATATGGACTACCTTGGACCACCGTTGATTGGAAAAAAATGCTCTAATTTTTTTTAACTTCCCCATTTTGATTTTTTACAAAATAGATTTTGTCAAAGGAATTTTTCCATTATCAATTCATCATAGAATCTATCACTAACTTTTAGCGATTTTCTTTCTCTTCCCACAATTTCAAATCCGAACTTTTCGTATAACGCGATGGCGGGTTTTTGTTCGACTGTTACGGCCAGATTGATCTTTATAATGTTCTCATTTTTCCGAATGTATGTGAGAGCGGTTTTAATCAATCGTTTCCCGATACCTTGTCTCCGATAATCTCGGGCAACATAAAAACCAAAGATGTTGGCAATGTGACTGGTTTTTATTTTGGGATCAAAAATGAATACAATCATACCAACGAGCTTGTCGTCTGCGAGCGCGAAGATCGTATTTTTCATCCGTTTTTTCCACTCTTCTTCGGACAAGTCTTTTTCTTCTTCGACTGAGGATCCAAATGCGATCGGATCACTCTCGAGAGCCCCTAAACGTAATTCACTATGCTCCTTCCACCGCTCGGTCTGAAGTTGCGTAATTTTAATCATCAAATAACCTACCGTGATAATATTTTTTGCGCGAAAATATATAATTTAACCTAAGGCATATCTCATAGTAGGATTCGTTATGGACGATGACCGCATTCGACCTCTACTCGCCTCAGATATTCCTTCACCCGCTTATATTGTAGACGAGCTTTCCCTTGAGCATAACTTACAAATCCTCGACCAAGTGCAAAGACAAACCGGGTGCAAAATTCTCCTCGCGCTGAAGGGTTTTGCAATGTTTAACACGTTTCCGCTCATCCGCCAGTACCTCGCTGGGGTATGCGCGAGTGGTTTATTCGAGGCGCGCCTCGGGCGAGAAGAGTTTGGAAAGGAAGTACATGTTTTTGCTCCCGCGTATGGAGAAAGCGAGTTCAAGCAAATTTTACCGCTTGCAGATCACATTGTGTTCAATTCAATCGCCCAATGGAATCTGTTCCGACCGTTCGTCCAGAAGGCCAAGAACAAGGTCAGCTGTGGCATCCGCATCAATCCAGAGTATTCTGAAATTGAGGTCCAGTTGTACAATCCCTGTGTGAAATATTCTCGCTTTGGGGTGAAAGCAGGGGAATTCTCCCACATACCTGAAGGGATTGAAGGTCTCCATTTCCACACGATGTGCGAGCAGAACTCAGATGTCCTCGAACGCACGCTCGCAGTAGTAGAGAAGAAGTTTGAGAAATTCCTCTCGCAGGTGAAGTGGGTGAATTTCGGAGGGGGACACCATATTACTCGCGAGGATTACGATGTGAATCGACTATGCCGGTTGATCACTGATTTCAAGAAAAAATATAGCGTTAACGTGTACCTTGAACCCGGCGAAGCTGTGGCGCTTAATGCCGGCATCCTTGTAGCCACAGTTCTCGATATTGTTCACAATGATATGGACATTGCCATCCTCGACACCTCTGCCGAGGCCCACATGCCCGATGTGCTTGCAATGCCTTATCGCCCAGAAATCTTAGGGGCTGGAAAACCCAATGAATTTCAGCATACTTATCGCCTTGCGGGATCGACCTGTCTCGCAGGGGACGTGGTCGGTGACTATTCTTTTCCAGCTCCCTTGAACAGGGGATCTAAATTAGCGTTCCTCGACATGGCCCACTACTCGATGGTCAAGAATACGACTTTCAACGGGATTCCGCTTCCGACCATTGTACTGTACACCAAAGATAACCAACTCAAAGTGGTCCGCAAATTTGGGTATGAAGATTACAAAAATCGTTTATCGTAATTCCCATTCACCAAATTGATTTATTAAGGACAGGGTTGGCCAAAAAAAGTCTTGGAATTCCCTCGTTTTTTCCTTTCGATTGAGAAACGTCTCATTTTTTCTGCATAATTGCTAAGGAACCACTTATATAAAGTAGAACGGGGAATTCTAATAATATGGAGTTTACTGCATATGTTAGCTTACTAATTGCTATTCTTTTTGGAATTATGCTCGTATTATTCGCCTATCAAACCTCAAGGAAAAAAAGTCGGGTTCCCCAACTTTTGGCTAGCTTGTTTTTTGGTTGTATGGGGGGTATCCTTGCTTTTATCGATAGTGGTGAATTAATGGCTAGTGGGTCGCGGAGTACAATCCTCGCATTCCAACTTTCATGCTACTCCATGCAGTTTTTCTTTTTCTATCTGTTCCTAGAACACCTGAATTTTATGAAGCTAAGTCCGATTCGCCTTGGCATCGTCTTAAGTTTCATGTCGCTCCAATATTTTTCGCTCTGGACCATTGTGTGGTTTGATAACTTTAATGAAGTGACAACGAACCTCTGGTTGCTCGCGGATCTGGGTTATAATAATCTCGCCTTATTCGTATTCCTCGTGATGGGGCTACCTATTTACTTGAAAGCTTACCAAGAAACAAGAGAGAGGAAACCCATTATATTTTCGATTGCACTTGCGCTTGTAGGTGCAGGATTCGTGGTTATTTCCCTAAACGATTACCTGAGTTATTTGCATGCTGTGCCGGATTGGTTGTTTTCCATCCAAGTATTGGGGGATATCCTACCGATGACAGGTTTGTTGCTTTTTTTACTTGTGTATGTCTCTGACATTGATTACATCTATCGCTTCCCCAATAACAATTACATCTTGTTTGTGGCAAACAAAACTGGATCCATGATGCATGCTGTCCGGTTTAAAACCCGCCGTCCGTTGCGAATTCAACCAGAGCTTCTTTCGGGAGTTTTATCCGCAATCAACTCCGTCTTTAAAAGTGGGCTTGAAGTCACAGCAGATATCACAAGCATTGCTAGCAAAAACCTGACCATCCTCTTAGAATCGGGGAAGTTTGTCACCGCAGCTATTGTGGCCGATAAAACCCCAGCGATTTTAGCAAAGGCACTCAAAAGATACGTCACGGAGTTTGAGAGCAAATTTGTCGATCAGATACGGGCAGAAACCGGGGATACTTCGGTGTTCAACAGTGCACTCGACCTCTTGAAACCCATTTTCCCCTTCTTTGTCGTGGAATCAGAAAAACTCGTCTGATGAAAAGTATGCATATGCGATGCTCAAGATGAGAAGGGATATATCATTTTTTGTTGAAAAAAATGCTAGAAAAGACCTAAATCATTTTGATCCGCAATCTTAGGAGAGATTTCCAACAATTTTTAGCGTGTTAAAAACCTTTTAGTTCTCTTTTACATTGTTTACCAATTTTCCTTGATAGCTAGATTACATACTGTTTCAATTTCGCGTTTTAAATCGTCAAGGGTAATGGGTTGAATGACGACACTGACCGCCCCTTCTGCTAGAGCTTGCTGCTTAATGCGATTGTAGTTGTATGCGTCCGTACAAGTTATAATGATCTTTGGGTGGTGACTTAATTTCATAATTTCCCGCGTTGTCTCTATTCCATCTTTTTTTGCCATCAAACGATCCAAGAGAATTATGTCTGGTTTGGTAGAAAAGGACTTAAACTTGGAAATAGCCTCTTCTCCATCATAAGCAATTCCAAGGACATTAAAACCTAAAATGAGGCACATTTTTTTATACAAAGTCACACAGCCAGGTTCATCATTCACGATGAAAATATTATGCATTGATGCTCACCTCGCGAAATTCCAATTTACTTCGTTTTCAACTCGGATTGTTCCTGAAATAAAATATTTTTAAATTCAATCATTTTTAGTTGCAAATGCTAAACCTAAACACGGTTTGAAGCATAGTCTATATCCTAGATCTGTGGATAAAGGCTTGCATTTGGCCGATTAATTGTGATTCCGCTTCTTTAAACAATACATCCAATGCATATTTAAAGATTTTTATTGGCACGAGATTTATTTCTGAACTTTTTCACCTCTGAAATAAATAAAATATAAGGAGTGAGAATTGATCATATTTTATCTATGAATGAGAAAACTCTCGCGAATTTTGCGACCGGAAACATTACAATATTTGTCGGGGCAGGGATCTCGATGATTCCCCCATCCTGCCTGCCAAGCTGGTGGCAAATAAATCACGCAATCCTTGACGCGTTAGCAGACGTGTCCGCAGATTTAGTTAACACGAAAGAATTAGCCACTTTGATCAAGAAGCGAGAGGAAGAAGGAAAATTACCGCCAGAATTCGTATCAGAAATCATCACTGGAAGATATCCGAAGGAATATTTCGAAGTCCTGAGATGTTTGGAGGGAGATCGTCCGAATTCTACCCATTATTGGTTGGCGACCTTGGCTAAAGCAAGTTTAATAAAAGCCATAATTACGACAAATTTTGATACATTGACGGAAAAGGCTTTTAAGGAGCTCAAAGTACCGCTAAAAGTTCTCATCGATCCCAAGGATTATGACGAGATTTTACTGAGAGATACCCCCAATCAAATTCACCTGCTGAAGTTGCATGGTACCGCGACTCGACCTGAAACCTGTGTTGACACGTTAGCGCAGAGGAAACAAGGCCTGTCCCCGACAATTAACAAAGCTCTAAATAAATTGGGATCCGAGACAACTTGGGTGGTTTTGGGATATTCTGGCGCGGATCTTGAAGCAGAACCAAATTATTTAGGATTACGAGCAAGGGCACGAGATGCTCCTGGTCTTGTGTGGTTGTTAATGCCAGATGCCTCCCCTCCTGCAATGGTTGTCGAATTGATGAAATTGTACGGAGAACGGGGGATTATTGACTCCGGTCTCCTCCCACAATGGTTGGACCCGCTAAAAACCCTCTTACCTTCGAATATTTCTCCTCCAAAGGTGAAAGACTTTTCATCAAAAAAGATCGCCCAATTTAAGGCATCCACTGCAAAATCCATGGCCAAAAAGACGAAGAAATGGGCTCAAGATCGCGATTGGGGAGGATCTGCAATAATTCTCTGCGATATTGCCATGCAAGCAGGATTCCGAACGGAAACACAAAAGGTATTAGAGCAATTACTAACACCTCCAAGAACAGACAGATTAACTTCATTGGGGAAAGGAATCGCGTTTCAAAATATGGCAGTTATCCTCGAACGTGGTGGCGAGGGAGAGAAAGCGATCCAATTTTATTCAGAAGCGCAACATTATTACCAAGAAATAAATAATATCGAGGGGATCGCGAGTTGTGCGGAAATGATCGCCAATATTCAAAAGGATGGAGGAGATTTCGAAGAAGCTGAACGTACGTTTAAAGAACTTCTCAAATATTCTAAACAAGTAAGGGATGCTGAAGTTGAAGTAAGGACCTATCATAGTTTTGCCGGCCTTTATCTCGATTGGGGTAACTATAAGGCATGTATTGACATGATAAATGTCGCTCTTCCCCTGGCAGAGCAAAAAGGATTCGAGCTTTTACGAGGACATTTGCTGTTACAATTAGGACTAGTAAATGATAGAAAAGGAGAAAATTCTGACGCAAAAAAGTATTACAAAGATGCACTTGCAATATATAGTCGCCTCGGAGATGATGGTTGTGCTTCCGAAGCATCCCGTCAAATTGCCGCGATCGAGGGGAACCTTGGAAACGAAACCGAAGCTTTTAGCATCCTTGAAAAAGCGATTAATCTTGCAGATCGCATTGGGGATAGGTCGCGAAAGGTTCTTGCTATGCGAGTGAAAGCAGAATTTTTGACTAATCTTGGGCGCTACCCTGAGGCGGTTCAGGTATTTGAGGATTTAATTCCCGAGACAGAAAAATTAGGGAACGTACATCATCTTATCGTCCTTTTAC
>MBAA01000123.1:12474-13643 GCA_001940655.1 Promethearchaeota archaeon CR_4 | reverse complement strand
GAACAGAAGGAAATATCGGCAATGTATACTATCGGCTTGGTGATTATTCTTCTGCAAGAGAGCATATTATGAAATCGAACGAAATATACGAGAAATCAGGTGAAATAGGGGGTCTGATTCGAGGATTAACCAATTTTGCCAATATATTAGTCCAATCTAAAGAAATTGACTTGGCAAAAGAGAATTATGAACGGGCACTCAAGTTAGCCAAGGATCATGGATATGAAGGACTCCACGATACTCTGATGCTTAATTATGCCGGGATTTATTTTTCGGAGGAAAATTATGCAAAGGCAGTGGAATTATATTCGAGCATCATAGATTCCTCGCAAAAACGGGAAGAAGTTCAGTTAGCCGGCACGGCCATGTATTATTGTGCATTGGGGTACGTTCGCTTGAATGATGCTGAGAAAGCGATTGCGAATCTACAAAACGCCATTACCTTATGGTCAGAAATCACACCACATCCCCCGCAACTTGATGAAGCGCAACAGCTTTTAACTAAATTAAAATATGTGGAAAATTAGAATTCACCATAAAATTTACTTTTTCTCCCTTTACTCCAATTATTATTTGCGAGATGCAAAATTCAGGTACTCATCACATTGGCAAAAAATACACCGTCTTCACACGAAAGACCTGATCCAGGTTCTCCATCTGACTGCCATTGGCGATAATGCCTGCGAGGTTAAGGGTGGCCTAAGAATGAGGTGCAAGAGGAATTTAGAAAGTTAAAGTTTGTTGGGATTTGCACTCGTGCCATCCCATGCTACAATGTCAAGATTTACAAACCCACATTTAGCGCATTTACTCTCCACTTCCCAAGGTTCTAATGCGGGATGGACGCGGGTGACTAAATACCCACATTTCGGGCACTCGTAATATTTTGCTCCACACTTGGCGCACATTTTCAAGTGCCCCGCTTTTTCTACGAAAGAGAACGTACGTTTCATCCACGCATCAACAACGGCAGAGAAATTCGTGCCTTTGCATACGATACATTTATTTTCGTTGCTTGCGGCTTCCGGGGAAATAATCACCAATCTCCATAAATTTATGATAGAACTTCGAGTGGCAACATTAATAATGCTAACTCTTCTATATTCAGACTTGGTGATTCCTTCCTAAATACTCTCTCAATCTCAATCCGTACGTTGAATTCACGATGT
>MBAA01000123.1:11993-12465 GCA_001940655.1 Promethearchaeota archaeon CR_4 | reverse complement strand
TCAATCTCACGTAATCAGTAAGCTGCTAGAAAAATCAACGTAGAAACTTCGGAACAATGCCCAACAATTAATTTTCTAACCAAAATCTAACGAAGAGTAGATTGAATTGCTTGTTTCCTTTTCAAACGGTTCTTGGATATTGAATTGTCTGTGTTATTCTTTTCCTAATCCCAGGATTAAATTGTTAAGAGGTTCATCGAGATCATCCATGTCTTTGACGGAGATGTCAAATAACGGGATTTCATATTGGGTCTCGAATTGATGCACGTCCGCGGGTTTTACTTTCCTTTCCTCGACACGGTCAATTTTATTTGCAATTCCGAGGAAAACTGCATTCTTTTTCACGAACTTCCTCACGTCGCTTATAATTTCGCCCATTATTTTAAAGGACTTTGGTTTTGTGACGTCTCCAATGAGAATCACTGCATCCGCACCGGACGCAAAGGTTCGCCACGCGGGATCATCCTTGAAA
>MBAA01000123.1:11834-11976 GCA_001940655.1 Promethearchaeota archaeon CR_4 | reverse complement strand
AGCGTCCCAAAAGGTTACATCCATTGAAGTCTTGTTCGGCAAAAAAAATGCACATGTTGTGACAATTTGACCGACCGTAGGGTCGTATTCCCCCGTAAAAGTATCTTTCACGATGCGCTGGATGAACGAGGTTTTCCCCACA
>MBAA01000123.1:4450-11554 GCA_001940655.1 Promethearchaeota archaeon CR_4 | reverse complement strand
TTGTAATTGAAATTTACGAGGTAAATATTTCACCCGATTTTAAGTAATTCTTGCATCAACCACTTAAACCCGTCCAGTATACCCGCCCTCGTCTTCTCGCTCATCAGCTGAATCCTGTAATTTATACAAGGCGAGCTACAACTCAGTTCCTCACCACCTGAAACCAATGTTAATATTTTATTCGAACGAGTAAAAAAGGTATTATTAGGAATTTCTCTGCCTTTTCACTTGGTCAAAAATGTTTCCCAGAATTTCCTTTTGGAAGTATTTGCCAATAGTTCGTTTAATTTGGGTTGGAGACTTGCAGGTAAATTTAATTCATTTATATTTTTCAGTAATTGCTTTAACTTAGGAATTGATTCCTGTTTCTCAACCAAGATTCCCAAGATAGGTTCAAGATTAGCAATCAAAAAAGCCTCGTGGGGCTTTCCTTCATAGAGGGATTCTTCTTTAATGTATTCGATGTACCTGGGGAGAAATTTTGGGTTTGCGCGTGCAGCAAACCGTAACAAGCGACCCGTGAGGGGATATTCGACATTTGCCATTGAATCAATGCTAGACTGGAGCTGAAAAGCCTTCACTCCTGCTTCCGTTAACCCCGTAACCCACGATTTAAATGCCAAGAACTTTTCTTCTATTTCTACTTGAACTTCATAAAGCGATTCACTCGAGCGGATATTGGGATTTTCTTGCCCTAAGGAATGGTTCTTGATCAAGGTTCTGTGCGAGTCTGACACCACGAGATGGATACAATCAACTACCTCTTCAAGTTCCACCTCCTTGGTTTTAGAATTTAATTTTTGCATGAGAAATTGTTGTTTTCCCGACCGCAATTGGATTTTGATGACAAGCTTAATGTCGTTTTCTAAAAAGGGAAACTGGGCTTCGAGGATCTCGTGTTTGATGAGATCTCCGTATCCCTTTTGTCGCAGAGACGCTATAAGCGGTTCCAATGAGCGAAATTGGTTAGCACATGCTCGTGCGTCATTCACGTCCAAGTCGGAAGGCCAATCCTCCAATGGATTCTGAGCGATGTGTAAAATTTTTAGCGCGGGGAGAAAACCAAACCCTTTCGCCCTCGTTATTTGGTTGTTTTGCAGGTAAAGTTCGCCCAAGTGAATTAGATTATCTAATCCTTCCACTTGGGCGATTTTATTATTACCTAAGGAGAGTTTTTGCAGATTTTTCAGTGCATCTAACCCTTCTATGCAACTCAGCAAGTTGTGACTCAAGTAAAGCTCTCGTAATTCTTCGAGCATGTTGAGTCCTTGAATGCGCGGGATCTGGTTATGTGAAAGGTTGAGATATTGGAGGTCAGTTAACGATTCCAATCCAGAAATGGTGGAGAGCAGGTTATCACTAAGGTCAAAATTGTCGAGATTCCCAAGTGAAGACAAACCCTCAATGCGCATAATCTTGTTTCCGCTCAAATCCAAGGTTAGAAGCGACTGGAGGATGTCAAGATTGCATATTTGCGTAATAGCATTATGACCGATGTCGAGAGTGCGGAGGTTGGCAAGCGTCTCTAATCCTTCAATGTCCTCGATGATATTATTTCGGAGGTTGATCTTTTCCAACTTCTCAAGACTCTTCAATCCCTCAATCCGACAGATGTGATTTTGGGCAAGATTCAAGTACTGCAAATTCTCGAGGGTGTCAAACCCTTTTATATCGCGAATTAGGTTATTCCTGAGCGAGAGTTTCTGTAGGGAAATGCAGCATTCCAACCCTTCAAGCGTTTGAATTTGATTCCCATCCAACTCCAAGGATATTAAATCTCGCAATTCCTCGAGGCCTTTAATCTCGCGGACAGAAGATATTCCAAGACGGTTGAGGTAGAGGGTATGATTCTGGGGGACAACTCTTTTCCCGTGCACGCGAACAGACATTGACCTTCTATGATCTTATCGGGCTTTGTTGTATTATAAGCTTCTTTAATTATTTACCCTAGTCTGCATTATTTATTGAGCAGAGATCATAGTACCAAAATATATTCTTGACTGGTTCGTGAAAGGAGAATTAGAAAGTTGATCAAATACAATTATTCTCAAACTGCGTTAATGCTTTTCTATTTGGCTTTTTTACTCGAAATATAAGTATATATCGCATATCCTAGTGCCCCGACCAACACTACAATCCCGTAGATGCCATCAAGCATTCCTAACCCCGCGCCCCCAAACACCCCTAGGAGGATGAGAGCGAAAATTTTCAAACCTATCGGAAAATCGTCTGTTTTTGAAATCTGCATATATTCACTGAGTTCTGGGGTATTATCTAACACTGGAGAAGGAGACTTATCAATCTCCGCAAATTGCCATTCGCGGAAATTGAATCTTAGCAGGAAATTTCGATAATCCCAGTGAAATCCTGGAAGGAGATCCAAATATTTGGTGGCTTCTTCCATAAGCGTGCGCCATTTCGATTCATTGCCCGCACTAGCGTTTTTCGTTTTTATTCGCATTGCTACCTGCCATCCCACCCACTCATTTAATGGTACTTCGGTGAGGTTGTTCTCTAACATACATTCTTGCAGTTTACGGAGTGGCACACTAACCACCCTGCGTTTAATCCACCCGATCCCAAACATCATCGCAATTATGTTTGCAAATATCGATAGTCCAAAGATCAGGAAAACACCACCAAAGGGATTTGTTCCAGAATTTGTAAGCATGGGAAGACCTGTCATCAAACCCGTCAGTATGAGACTGCATCCTGGATACACAGCGATGGATTCTTGTCCTTTAGGCTTGAGGAAAAAGATAGCAACTAAAAGACTGAGGAGAGGTGCCAAGATTCCGAGTAATATTAAAGAGAAGGTCATGTCTGGCCCCGTGTTACCCTCGAAGATTTCGCGAAGTGTGATGGGAATTATAATTGCTAAACTGATGGCCATCATTCGGCACATAATACCTGGATAGGCATATACCGATGGAAGTTCTGCAAGTATTGGTCGGATATCTTTTATGGGGGGATTAGTCGCCGTATTACTCATAAGATTGCCTCCTCACCTCTATCATCTTATCACATTGTAATAAATTTTTGTTCAAAACACAGGCACAGGTTTTTTCCCAATATTGTTCTAGGTTCAATACCTAATTACTATGAATTATGGGAAATTTGTTGCAAAGAAAATTGCAAATAAGAACATTGATTGTATGAATACCCGTCTTTTTTATAGAATCGTGTCCTGTGAATGGGAAAATGATTCTAGCGATTTGCCCAAATAAAAATTACCGACCTGAAATAACTTATATCAGAATTTTCGGGGTATTAAGGGCTCAATATCTACAGTAAAACAACAGCGACCTTTGCCCGTCGCAAAACAGTCTGTCTCTGTGACCTTTATAGATTGCTGGAGTTTCTTACTTAATAGCGATGTAAGCACACCCTCGTCGAATTTGCAGACGGGTCTACCTATATTGGGATAATGTGAACACTCAAAACACTCGTATACGTTAAATCGTAGTTGATTGGGAGTTGTTCGGATATCATCAATTTGCCCAAGAGCGTATTTCCTCCAAAAGGCCGCGGCCTCGGCAAGGAGCGCCTCTGAATTATCGCTTATGAAAATTGGAACAAGATTATTGCCAATAATAGTACCCGCTTCGAAGAGGATTGCTGCGCCTTGGGGCACCCGGGCGTCTATAGTGGTGATAAATACTTTATTAAAAATTTGAGTAACCTGGGATGCAGTGCTTTCCTCATTTAGAAATTTCTGTGTAAATGCTCGGTTGGCAATCTGGATCTGCTCTTCCTTGTGCCCGACAGTTTTGGCACCTTGTTGCAATAGGTGTTCAATTTCTTGGGTTTGTTTATGGCATCCAGGATCTTTTTGTAAGTTGTATAAACCCTTAAAAATTTCTGGTCGGGAGAGGAAATTATCCGCAATTTCCCGGATTACTGGACTAATGGTATGTATGTCAAGAAATTGTTCAAAAACAGCGGAAATGAGAAGAGTCTCAATGTTTCCCCGGGCCCAGGGCGATGGAATTTCAAAAGGATAGTTCACAAACTGATAGGATGGGTGTCCAGACGTAATGAACTCGAAAACGGTGTCTTTTAGTGGTATGTCTAGGAATCTTGGTGCGAGGTTCTTGATTTCGGGCGGTAATTGGGAAGGAATTGCGGAAAAAATACGGGGACCTGACATCGCATCGAAATGCACAAGTAGCAAATACATAATGCCTAATAATGACACTAATTCCTATATTTGTGTTGAAGGTCAGGTCAGTATTCGTAATTCTCCTTAATAACCTCGTTTTCAGCTGGGATCATCACTGCTAGCTGCTGGCAGAGGATGTCCCACACCGTTCTGAAGGTCTCGATGTTGAAGAGTATCATTTCACACCAACCTCTGCATTTTAACGTTTAGATGGAAAAAGGAAGAAAAAAGAGCGTAACCGCCCGCCTGGTTGGCCATGACGATAATGTTGTCTGGGATGGTCTTCCCCTTGTAGATGAACTGGATGGCGAGGATGGGGTTGAGCTGGTACTCGCGCTGGACGCTCTTCTTAATTTCAGCGACACTCTGGTTCGGGTCGCATCCGATCAGCTTGATGGCCTGGTCGGGCGGGACGCCCGTCAAATGGAACCGGTAATGGACCATATTTTTCAATTTAGCGGGTTAGCTAGGTTCATCTATCTTGCGATTGCCAGGCTTTAGAAAAACTTAAAGCCCTAATCTTAAGCATAATAAAACATAGTAGGAAGAGATTTCTCATAACCTGAAGATGAATACGCGTGGCACAGTGCTATCAATCATAAAAAATCTGTCCTCTATACACCATCATGGATGAATGTCATGCTTCTTTTTAAAATTAAAATGGGAAAAAACTGGAATCTAAAGGCAAAATGAAAGCTGATAACCATATGAAGGCAATTGTATGCACAAAATACGGACCTCCGGAGGTCCTTCAGCTCAAAGAGGTAGAAAAACCCATTCCCAAAGATAATGAAGTTCTGGTTAAAATATATGCCGCTCCAGTAACAGCGATGGACGTTAGAATCCGCGGTTTATTGGTACCTATGAGAGGTATTGCGGGCAGGATAGTCAGGATCGTTATACGCTTAAAGTTCGGCCTCACAAAACCGAGAAAACCAATACTGGGTGGGTATCTGGCGGGAGAAATTGAAACGGCAGGCAAAGCTGTTAAACGATTTCAAAAGGGTAACCAGGTGTACGCGCGTACAGGATTGCGATTTGGTGCTTATGCCGAGTATACCTGCTTGCCGGAAAACGAAATGCTGGCATTAAAACCGTCCAATGCAACCTATGCGGAAGCCGCTGCCGTACCTTATGGGGGCGCTAATGCCTTGTATTTTCTTAAAAAGGGCGAAATCCGGAGCGGACAAAAAGTTCTTATCTATGGCGCCTCCGGAGCGATAGGAACTTCCGCGGTACAGCTTGCTAAGTACTTCGGGGCGGAAGTTACCGGGGTTTGCAGCACCCCGAATTTGGAATTAGTGAAATCTCTGGGAGCCGATAAGGTAATTGATTACACCAAAGAGGACTTTACACAGAACAACGATCTTTTTGATATCATTTTTGATGCCGTTGGGAAAATCTCATACTCAACAAGTCAGAAATCCCTTAGACCGAACGGGAAGTATGTTTCGGTTTTTACATCTGGGCAATCAGAGATATGCACTGAAGATTTAATTTTCCTCAAAGAGCTGGTTGAGGCGGGAAAGATAAAACCGGTCATAGACAGATGCTATCCGCTGGAACAAATAGTCGAAGCTCACCGGTATGTTGAGGCGGGACACAAAAAGGGAAATGTCATCATAACTGTGGGAATTAATAACAGAACCTGACAAAGCAACCTTGGAAGAAGCCAGGTCTGCCGGTTCATCTGTCTTGCGATTGCTAGGCTTGAGAAAAACTTATAAGCACTAAATAGCGAAATAAAAGAGTCAAGGTGTCTCATAATGACAACAAACCAAGTCGCAGATCTATCACCACGCAAGACCGCAAGACTCGCAGGTTTCCTCTATTTCATATATTTTATAACTTCGGTCATTGCAAATTTGTTTGGTAACTTTGTATTCGTGGATGCCCCGGCAACGCTTAATACTATAATTGCCAATGAATCGTTATTTCGTGTCGGTCTTGTAATTAATCTATTCTCAGTTGTGTTTTTTCTTTTGGCCGCTTGGGGTTTGTACGTACTATTAAAACCGGTTAACAATAACATGGCTTTACTGTTCCTGTTATTAAACCTGGGTGGTTTTGTTATATGGTGTCTTAGTACGCTTAATCTATTTTCCAGCTGGCTACTTTTGAGCGGCGCTGATTATTTGACAGTATTCCCGCCAGATCAGCTACAAGCGCAAGCGATGTTATTTATCAATTTATATAAGAATGGGTCTGTTATCGCCCAGATACCCTATGGCGTCTGGCTCTTTCCTCTTGGTTACCTAGTTTTCAAATCGCGGTTTCTCCCTAAAATCTTGGGCTATTTATTGATCGCTGATTTTTTTGGTCAACTGATATTTGTCATTCAGCGTTTCCTTTTGCCAGGCTACGAAGTAATAACGTACCCATGTTCGGCGGTTGGTTTTATTGCGGAAATTTCCCTTAGTTTGTGGCTTTTAATTATGGGTGTTAAGGAACAGAAATAGGATGACTATAATTAAGTAAAAAGGAAGAAAAGAAGATGACCCAATTAAAAGAAATCTGGAGAAAGGTGGTTTTTCTGGCGATCGTGGGAGGATTAGCCTTCTGGGTAACTAACTTCGCAATTTCCCTGACTCCCATCGCTGCCGAGTATAGAGCTGCTCTTTCAATTTCTTATCTTCCAATGATTGTTGAATCTTTAATTGGTGGCCTGATTATCGGATTCTTTATCAGCTATTTCTTGCTTCGTTTCTTTGATAAGATTCCAACAAAGAATCCAATTCTAAAATCCGTAATACTAAGCTTCATCGTCCTAATCATTGTCACATTCCTACTCGAAGGTCCTTCAAGGTTTCTCACGCCAACGAGTGATGCCTTGCGTTACTTCCTCATCGGCGCATTGTTTAACGTACTAAGGATTCTCGCTCTTGGAATAGTTATTGGCTATCTATACAAAAAGCTGTACGGATCCACCTAATTTTGGTCTG
>MBAA01000123.1:1022-4312 GCA_001940655.1 Promethearchaeota archaeon CR_4 | reverse complement strand
TTACCATTTGCTGGGGGGGATTAGCGGAGAATGGTTGGAAAGATTACGAAATTAAAAAGACGATAGGCAACCGAAAAATGACAATAACGTTGGGATGAGCATACACTGATCCAGAATTCTTTATTCTTGAATAGAGTTATTGAAAAAGAGAAAGGAAAAAGAACTTAGCCGCCCGCTTGGGTAGCCATAACAGTGATAACGTCCTTCTTGGGGTGGACACCGATCTTCGCGAACTTGATGTTGTCCGGGAGCACCTTCCCCTTGTAGATGAACTGGATGGCGAGGATGGGGTTGAGCTTGTACTCGCGCTGGACGCTTTTCTTAATTTCTGCGACACTCTGGTTCGGGTCGCACTCAATTAACTTAATGGCTTGGTCGGGTGGGACACCCGTCAAACGGAAGCGATATTGAACCATTTTTTTTCACCGGTGGGATGCACAATCTAGAGTTGTGTAAGTATACTTTGGCTAGGTTTACCCTTAAAGGGTTTCGTGCTAAAATTGGGATAAAAGTTTAGATCTTCGACATGAAGAATGATACTAACATATTTGGTCTAGACTTTTTGGGATAATAGTATAAAAAAGAGACTGAGCAAAACAAATATAAGAGCATACGATTATGAGAAGAGATATGCAAGTGGGGATTATAAAGAATAATTTATCTGAAAAGGAACAAAAGATTCTAGATATACTCAAATCCTCCAGAGAAGCGCTTTCATTCACCGAGATCTTGGATCATTATTCCTTTTCAAAAGGAACGTTCAATCGATATCTAAACCAACTCGTAAACCGAAAACTTATCCTCAAGGTCAAGGAAGCAGGTGGTAACCGGGCAAAATACGTATTAAACCAGTCCAAAAGTATCACTACCGCTATTACCTTGCCCCAATGGGTTCATATCATCTCCTTCTATGAGGAATTCGGCGTGCCTGAAGATTTCCTCCCAGACATAACCCTCCTCCTTTCGTTTATGGGAGACAAATTCACTCAATTGGAACAATCGGAGGAGCTTTTTCTTGCAATTTTCTACGTGTACCAGAACATTATGTGGGTAAATCGGGCCCTCCGGATTAGTAAAAAGGAATTCTGCGAGTATTATAAGAAAAAGATCACAGCAGTGGCGCTAGAATATCACGTCAACAAGCTTCTCACGAAAGATCTGGGGTTCATGCGCGTAAGTAACCAAATCTGGGATTACTTTTTCCACGAAAAGGACGAGTTTGGGCGGACTTTACGTGGTTATATTACCGAGAAACTTCAGAAATTTCTGTATCAACGCGAAGTTGCCACGATGTTACAAGACCAACAGCATCGGGAACGTCACTCCCATAGCGTCAAGGGTAAAATAGAACAAGAAAACAACGGGCAATTGAATATCGCTGAAGTGACGGATGGGGTGCTCCAACGCCTCGTGGAACACCAGTACCTCCCCGAAGACCTGCGGGATCCCTTTTATGCCATAGTTAGTAATTTGGTACTTGATCAGGCTATCGAAATGAAGTTTCCGGTTGAATGCCTTCCCGCGGACTCGATCCGGAAATTCCCTAGTAGTGTGATTCCGGAAAAACTGCGGGGTTTCTGCGTGACTTGCGGTGAACCCATTAATTGGGGCGAGGAGAACTGTCCCCATTGCCAAAATCGCATCAATGAGGAGAAGCTAATCTTCAATTGCGTAGAGGCTCGTCAACACCGCCACCAGTATCGCGAGGAGATTGGCGAGGCCACCTTCCCGTGTCCCCATTGTGGGTTCATTCTACAAAAAGCATGGCAGGAAAAACAATGTCCAAATTGCAAGAAAGAATTGCCACTAGAAAAATCCCCTCGTGAAGAAAAATGGTATAGCGTTAGTAAGAGTGAGTAGTATCTGCAATAGTCTTGTTACATCGTCATTAACGGTGGGAATAAAGTCCTTTAATTCGGTAGCATCTGTATATTGCTTTTTTGTTAATTTACTCTGCGAGATATACAAGTCTGATATATAATTGCTTCTCTTTT
This sequence comes from Promethearchaeota archaeon CR_4, assembly GCA_001940655.1. Classification (GTDB taxonomy): domain Archaea; phylum Asgardarchaeota; class Lokiarchaeia; order Sigyniarchaeales; family CR-4; genus CR-4. The sequence goes on along the minus strand of MBAA01000123.1, from coordinate 2,318 downwards.
CAAATTTCATTCCTAAAATCTCCTTATATGAGCCGTATCTATAATTTCGTTCGAAAAGAACCTCATATGTCGGCGTAAGTCTTACCTTTAGTTATTTGATAAATGCCACAATGATCGGACTTGTAGTGTTTGCAAAACTGTGTTTAGATCGAAGGGTTTTTTTGTTGGTGGTAAACGCAAAGTAATTTCCCGCGTTTCCTGGGGATACATCGTGAAGAAATTATCTGACGCGATGAAATCAAATTTGGGGGACTCCACGTAGATAAACAGGGCTATTTTTTCCGTGGAAATTGACAAATGAATCTCGGAAAGAGAGGTTGGAGAATTTTTCGCGAGAGACCAACGAAGGTGCGGGTCTTGAAGGGAGAAGTGCTTTGGATGGTCAAACAAGCAAAATCCGGGAGATAGAGTCTGACCCTGTTCATCTTCTAAATGGTAAAACATAATGTGGTTTCGATATGCCTTATTTTGATTGAGATCCTGAAGTTCAAAAGTGCATATATTTTGCGAGAAACATGGGGGAAGCGAATACGGTATGCTTTCCTGTCTCAGTACTTCTCCAGAAGCATCTAATAACCTCCACACAAATTTACCTTTGACCGGTTGGACGAGGTCATTGGTGACCCAGCATTCAACCTGCGTTTCTGATTCCGCCACACTCGCAAAAAGGGGCGTGAAAAACCGTTTCGCGAAGTAATGGGGGGCTTTCCAGCGGCCATAATAATCAATCGATGCCCAACTAGCCACGGGCCAACAATCGTTCAATTGCCAATATAACGCTCCCATACTGCGAAAATTCGCGCGATGTTGGCGCCAGTGTTTCACACCATATTCCAACGCTTCTCCATGAGTAATCTGGGAGAGAATTACTTGTGATTCAAATTGCGTGGGAATTACAAACCGCCGCTTCATATATTTCATAATTTTTTTATTACCGGCTGGATTTTTCTGGTGATTCTCCATTACCGGGGAATAAAATTCCAATTGATCTGGGGGACAGATCGCGGCTAGGGTTTTCATAGAGGGAAAGGATTCAAATCCAAATTCGGACATGAAACGCGAGGTGAAATCCCGATATGCCGTAAACGGGTAATTGCTATGCCATACCATCCAGTAATGCGCATCACCACGGTCAGGAGAATTTGATTCGACGAACCCTGTTGCAGCTTTCAAGAATCCGCCATTCGAGGGGGAGCTTGGCCAATAGAAAGTTTTAGGATCCAATTCAGCGATGAGTTGTGGTAACACCCGTTCAAAGAGCTCCACATACCTCGTTTTATAGCGTTCTCTTTCCGA
>MBAA01000123.1:0-992 GCA_001940655.1 Promethearchaeota archaeon CR_4 | reverse complement strand
TAACCATTCTATCTCATTATTACCGCACCACATCCCCAGACTTGCATGATGTCGAATCCGCTTTATGTTTTGAATGGATTCCTTCTTTACTGCGTCAAGGAATCCAGCATCTGTGGGATAGAGGGTGCATGCGAAGGGAAAATCTTGCCACACTAGGATCCCTAGCCGATCACACAGGTCGTAGAAGCAGGTTTGTTCGAAATATCCCCCGCCCCACACCCTTATCATATTCATACCGGCGGTCTTCGCGGCATCCAGATTCCTTTCATACAATCCTAATTTTGTTCCTCGCGGAATGAAACTGTCGACTGGGATCCAATCCGCACCCTTGGCGAAGATTGGGATTCCATTCAACCGGAAATAGAAACTTTCTCCCCAGTCGTCTTTCCGTTGGATGACCCTGATTTCCCGAATTCCTAATGGTTGAGAGATTTCATCCACCTTTTCTCCCGCGTGGATTAAAGTTACTTTAAGGGAATACAAATAGGGTGTGCCCAAGTCATGCGTGTTCCACAGGAGGGGATTTTGAATAGTGGTTTCGAAATGCACGTGGTTGTTTTTGACGTGTTTTTCCACATGTTGAATTGGATCGCGATCTTTCGGAGGAAAAATCTCGACCGCTATGACGAGACCTTCCATTACCGCAGGGGTGAACTCCAATTCAACGTCTAAGTCGAGCTGGACTTGATCCACGTGTAAGTTGACAAGATCTTCGGGATCTGTTACGTCTGCCGGGTTCAGATTATAAACAAATTGTTGTGTTGGATAGAGGGATAAAATCCGGGCTGTTACTGCAAGGATTTCCACTGGTTGCCAAATTCCTATATCAGGTAATTGCGGTCCCCAATCCCATCCAAAACTATACTGAGCTTTTCTCAAATAGGGAATGCCTGGTAGTGCATTCGAACCGGCGGTTAATTGCACACCCGTCTTTTCGATCCACTGCTTAACCGCTCTTGTAGGACTCTGGAACCTGACTTCCAAATGGTTAT
>MBAA01000131.1:30759-36745 GCA_001940655.1 Promethearchaeota archaeon CR_4 | reverse complement strand
CATTCTTTTCCCATAACAAATTGTCCCATCGATCCCAAGGGATATTCGACTAGGATGTTATATACCGGTTAAAAATTTATTCTTTATAAATATTTGAGGTAGAGTCCTCCACACTTAAAAATGAAGAAACATCGTTTGTTTTCGGATTCTGTCCGATCACCATTTTACGTCAGGAAATTCGTCTCACTCCAGGTTCTCACAGTGATTTTAGGCGACTACAAAGATGAAAAGAAAACCTGAAAGAGGAGAAAAGTATTTAAAAATCACCTTCATCGTTTAAAAACTTCATAATTCCTCCGTTTAAAGGGAGAATAATCCCGAGTAGAAATACTTCCACGAGAAAAAAAACCCCGCGGTTCTTCGTGGCAGAAGTGTAGCAATTTTGTGTCACTCAAAACGTTTTTACTTTTTAATTTAAAAAGGGTCGAAACCTATCCGACATGAGAATCCAGAAAGAAGTTCCTGTGAACTTGAGTCCGATTCGTGGGAAAAATTCAACATAATCCTTTTCTCTTGAGGATTCATGTCAAATAATCGCAAAATTTCAAAAAATCAGGTGATGTTGATGAATAAGCTTATGAAAACCGCCATCGTTGTTATTCTAGGCCTTGTAATTGTAGGTATCTCCAATCTTTATGGATATGCCCCCCAAGGGTTGGAAATGACCCCATATTCAGTCCCCATCCCGGCAGGTGGAGATCAAATGGAACAATGCTGGAACCGGTCGTGGATTGGATGGAATCCAATGCGGGCTACCTCGTTTTATAGTGATGATGTTATGAACCGGATGACAGAGTGTGGTGGGTTCATTTATATGGTTGGATTAAATGAAACCGGAGGAGATGAGAACATAACCCTCAGTAAATGGGACTTTGCGGGGAACAACCTCTGGAATGTCACGTGGGGGGGATTCTATTTGGAATATCCCATTGGCATTTGGAGTGATGGCATCTACATCTACACTTGCGGCTCGGTTTTCGTGTATGAATTACCATATTCGCATTGTGACATTCTATTGATCAAGTGGAATGCAATGGGCGGAGTCGAGTGGTCTGCTACGTGGGATGGCGATGGCGAACCCGCTTATGATCGTGGGAAAGCCATCTGGGGGAATGGGACGGACGTGTTTGTTCTGGGAGATACAATTGGATATTCAAGTAGTGATTTCGTGCTCGTGCAATTCAGTGCCTCAGATGGGGCGATAGGTTGGAACCGCACGTGGGGGGGTTGGCATCAAGAAATTGCAGAAGGATTGTATGGTAGTGGCTCATCTCTCTGGGCGGTAGGGACAACGCAAAGCTGGGGGGCAGGGTATGAAGACCTCGCAATCGTGAAGTGGAACATCACAACCAGGGAGAAAGTCTGGAACGCCACCGCCGGAGCTGCTGGGTCGGACTATGGGTATGGAGTTTGGGGAAATGACGAGGAACCGTACATTTATACGGTGGGAGAAACTGCGGGAGAACACTGGATTATCAAGTGGGACGACAATGCACAGGTTATCTCTGACAGTAAAATATGGTTTTATGACACTCCCGGAGCCAATACTGGGAGGGCTATTACGGGGAACGGGACCGTATTATACACCTGTGGAGCCTCAGGTATTGCTGCGCACGGTGGAGCGACAGACATGACTCTTTTACAATGGGATCTAAATTTAAACCTCATCGATAACCAGACGTGGGGATATCCGAATGTTGCGGAACAGGGTGAAATTGGATATAGCGTCTGGTGCAATAACACGGACGTTGTCACGGCGGGGTTGCGTTTGTCTTGGTTGGGAGAATTATACCGCGGCGATAGTTTCTTAGTTCGCTGGTCCACTGGAGGATACATTCCACCATATCCACCTACGAGCTTGTCTATCTTCATTAATGATGGTGTGGAAGAAACTGGCAATCTTAATGTTACACTGACCCTCTCCGCCACCGGGGCAACCGAAATGTGTTTCTCGAACGATGGAAATACGTATTCAAGCTGGGAAGTATATACCGTGTCAAAAATTTGGGAACTCGAAAGTGGAGTAGGACTTAAAACCGTGTTCTTTAACGCTAGGAACGACACCATCGAAGCAGTAGCGCCATCGAAGGACACCATTACTTACATCATTCCACCAACCGAACTATCCATCATAATAAACGGTGGAGCATTAGAAACGAGTTCACCCAATGTGCAATTAACTCTATCCGCCATTGGTGCCACGGAAATGTGTTTCTCCAATGATGGCGTTACTTATACGGAGTGGGAACCTTATGATACATCGAAGAATTGGACACTTGAAAGTGGGGGCGGAATTAAGACCGTATATTTCAGAGTACGCAATAGTACGATCGAGGCAGCGACACCGGTTATTGGCACCATAATGCCAAGCAGTGAGCTCTTTGTGCCCGGATTTCCCACCCCAATACTCCTAATGGTCGCCAGTTTTGCCGTGATCTATCTCGCCAGGCAACGAGTGAAGTCGATAGAATTCGGTTAAAGTTCCATTATCATTCACTTTTTCCCACCTATATCTTTCAAATCTTATTACCTTCAAAGTATCTGGTTTAATTGGATCCTCAAATAGAATGAGGATTAACGAAGATGTTTCAAAATTTCTTCTGGTGAAAAATTATGGGAAAAAAGCAAAAGGGAATTTTAATATCAGCTATTTTCTTCGTGGTCGTGTTTTTTTTACTCATTACGAACCTGGCAATTGACGAGAGGAGAGGGTTCAGGGAGACTTATAAAACGAATAAGACTCAATTAGACGAGAACCCGCTCATGTCCGAGAAGCTCGTATGGAATCCTAATGGAACTGCCATCTGTACTGGGTCAAGTGAGGTTGAAGAACCCCAGCTAATTGTTGATGGATCCGGCGGCGCAATCATTGTTTGGCAAGATCAGAGAAATGGGGATTGGGACATCTATGCCCAACGAATTGATGCTACGGGGGCAGTTTACTGGATCGACAACGGAACTGTCATTTGCACCGCGGAAAATAGTCAATCAAGACCCCAACTCGTGAGTGACGGAAACGGGGGAGCAATCATAACGTGGCATGATAACAGGTATGGGAATTGGGATATTTTCGCCCAGCGGGTCAATTCAGAAGGGATCACCATCTGGCCTGAAAACGGGACTCTCATTTCCAATGCGACAGCTGCTCAACAAAACCCCCTACTCGAAAGTGACGGGAATGGGGGCGCGATCATTGTTTGGGGGGATCAGAGAAATGGGGATCAGGATATCTATGCCCAGCGGGTTGATGCCGCGGGAACCATCCAATGGATTCCCAATGGAACCGCCATCTGCGATGCGACAGGTGGTCAGTATAATTATCAACTTACGAGCGATGGGGTGGGCGGTGCGATCGTGACATGGCAAGATTCGAGAAATGGAGCCAGTGGTTATGACATCTATGCCCAGCGGGTCGATACCGCGGGAACCATCCAGTGGGTTGTCGATGGGACTGCCATCTGTACTGAATATGAGTCTCAATGGAGTCCTCAACTAGCGAGCGATGGAACGGGCGGTGCGTTCATAGTGTGGCAGGATGATAGAAGTATGGATTATGGAGACATATACGCTCAGCGAGTTGATTTTGGGGGAAATAATCTATGGATTGCGAATGGGACTGCCATCTGTACCGCGAACGATGAACAATACTTGTCCCAACTTGTGAATGACGGGGCGAATGGGGCGATAATAACCTGGTTTGATAGGAGAAATGGGATAGACAATGATATTTACTCCCAACGAATCAGTTCTATGGGGCAAATCCAATGGGTTGCTAATGGTACCGCAATCTGTACCGAGGTCGAATCGCAAAGAAACCCTCGACTCGTGAGCGACGGGGACGGCGGGGCGATTATTACCTGGATTGACCACCGAAATGGAGAAGATGAAGATATTTATGCCCAATGGGTCAATTCTACGGGAAATCTTAAGTGGATTGCGAATGGGACTGCCATCTGTACCGCCGGATATGATCAATCTTCCCCCCAACTCGTGAATGATGAGTCCGGTGGCGTGATTATTACTTGGGAAGACTATAGAACTAGTACGAGTGAAAAGTTAGGTGAGGTTGGACAATATTCCGATATCTACGCCCAACGGGTAGTCGTGTTCGACCCACCTACTAACCTGGTCCTCTGCATCAATGATGGGGCAGCTGAAACAGCTATACCTGCCGTGACATTAACTCTCTCCGCCTCGAACGCAACAGAGATGCGGTTCTCGAACGATGGCATTACATACTCCGCGTGGGAGGCATATAACACCACGAAAATATGGACGCTCGAGAGTGGGGCGGGCGTGAAGACTGTCTATTTCAAGGCAAGGAACAGGTATTACGAGTCAGGACCGGTCACAGACACAATAATTCCCAGTACAGGGGTAATAATACCCGGATTTCCAACTCTCATACTCCTGATTTTCACTTGTGTTGCTACCGTCTTCATCGCGCGGCAGGTGCACCGGATTTCCCTTAAGTGATTTTTTTTTTCTTTATCCTTTCCATTTTAGTCATTTTCTTTTCTGTTACTCTCCCTTGGTTACTTTAATAATGTACGATAGTTTTAGAAAGAACTAAGATAGGCACATAGAAAGGTGGTAAAAAATGGCGATAACTGTTATTGCGAGAATTACTGTGAAAGAAGGTAAGATGCCCGAGGCAATACCCGTGTTGAAGGAAATTGTCCAAAAAATCAAGCAATCCGAACCCGGATGCGTGCACTATATTCCCCACACGATAAACGGCCCCAAGGGCAAGAACAAAATCATCTTTTACGAAAAATACGCGGATAAAGAAGCGTTTGACAATCACAACAAGAATTTGAAGGCGAACATGGCACCGCTCAATCCATTCCTCGAACCTGGGTTGGAAATAGACGTTTGTTCCGAAATTCTTTAAACTTTTTCACCATAAGAATAAATTTCAGTGAAGGAATAATTAAAGAAATTTGGGTTCACGAAAATACGAAACGATCCTTTCTTCTACGTGTATGTTGTTTAATGTGTTTATCTGGACGATGCCAGTTGGACACGTAATATTGATTTCGGTCAAGAAATTACCAATAACATCGATACCGACGAAATGCAGGTCATTGTCAAGTAAGAACTTGGAAATTCCCGCAATAATCTCTTCATCACGAGGCGTGATATGGGTTGCCTTCCCTGTCCCGCCTTGACCGAAATTGGCGAGAAACGATCCTTTCTTGGGAATTCGCGAAATTACCCCGAGAATTTTCCCCCCTAAAACAAGTATTCGCTTGTCCCCTTCAAGAACCTGGGGAAGGTATTCTTGGATCATCACGGGGGTTGTGTAATTGTGTGTAAATTGCTTTATAACATCGATAGAATCAGGCGATGCATCGCGAATCCATCTCACCAAGCGTCCTTGAAAAGAATCGAGAGATTTGAGAACAATGCCTTTAGGATGTTCCGCTAGGAAGTTTAAAATGAGGATTTCTTTGGAAGTGACGATAGTTTCCGGGATAAGATGGGGAAAATGTAAAATGATAAGTTTCTCGTTGTAATTACGCAAGGCCGTGGGGGAATTAACGACTCTTGTCCGAACGAAAGAGAGGATTTGGGTGGCATAGTGATATCCAATGTCATAAGGAGGATCTTTGCGCATTAAAATGAGATCAAAATTACTTAGTGGGCACGTATTGATGATAGGAAGATTTTGTTGCCCATCAGAGGGAGAAAATGCTTTAGTGATTCCACTCGGAATACGCGATTTATAAAAGAGATCTTGGATGGTACAATAATATACCTCCAATCCTTGAAGGACTGCTTCTTTCATAATGGCATATGTAGAGTCCGTCGAGAGATTTAACGATTCGAGGGGGTCGATGACGAATAACCACTTCATGTGGATCCCTCAACCAATGTCACTTCTTCACATTCTCTAGTCATTGCCAAATTGCTTATTTTACAAAGCATTGAATACAAAGAAAAACGGCCATTATTATTTGGTGGAAGGGCGGTCGTTAGCGGC
>MBAA01000131.1:22255-30742 GCA_001940655.1 Promethearchaeota archaeon CR_4 | reverse complement strand
AAAAAACATTCCATTTGAGTTAAGATTACTCCGTGGTCCTTGATTCGAGTTAGCGCGCAAGAATCCCCCTACACATTCGTTTCCGACACTATAAAGCACTGGTTCAGCCGGAAACTGGTTAACGTAATAATTGGTTGGTATGCCTTCCTGCAGGAGGAGACTGTTGATTGGTTTAAGCTGCTTCCCGACAACTAATTTTTTCCGTTTTTTCCCGGAAATGTTATAAATTTCCTCCCCAGATTGCACGGATAAAATCCCCATCCCGTACGTTCCAGAATTATCTTTTAATAACACGAATGGTTTATCTGGGATATTATTATCGGCATACTTTTGTCGGATTTGATCTAATAATTCTTCCACCCCCCGTGCGGTTGCTTCAATCCCCAAACCTTGGGAAAAGTCCACGCCATCGACTTCAGAAAAGTATGCAAGAAGAAACCATGGATTAAAAGAACAAAGCTCTGCCAACTCATTTATTAGGTTGTTGAATATACAAAAATGCTTGCCTTTTCGGCGATTATACCACCCTAGTCTAAGGGGGGGCAAGATCAAATGATCGATGTTCTGCAAAATCTTGGGGATGGCTAAAGTCAGGTCGTTATTGAGTAAAATTATTCCATTCTTAAAAGATGAAGTATAAATTTTCGATTCTTTCCTCCAGATTTTTTCTAAGACGAGTCCATTTCCCTCCATATCCAAAATATGGCGAAAATCTTCAAGCGCGTTTTCATCCGGGTTCCCTATCGTGACGTGAAAATTAGCCCTTGTCAGGATCTTGATTAATGCTCGTAGGTTGCTAAAATACGGTTTATTCCGCGTGTGATTTTCTGGCACAAGGAGAATTTCTCGTTCTTTGGTATATAATTCTAAGAAATTTTGGAAAAAACAAGTAGCTTCATCGCAAGAAGCTTCATTTAGATTGTTAAAACCTGCAGGAAACGCATTGGCGTCGACGATTGCCACTTTACTCCCACTATCACGAACGTCAAAGGAGGAATAAATGGGGGGGAGAAAATTCTTGGCTTGAAAGGTTTGTTGTTTCTTGGCTAGCCATTTATCGATTGTATTTTTTACCAAACTTAATTGATCTTGGAGCTGTTGAGTGTTGTTAAACATGTTAATACTATGTTATTATATTCACAGAAAATTCCTAAATATATTATTCCAGACGAGCAAAAGGAGGTTAAATGTAAATTATCTGCTTTTTTGCTGCATAATAAACCAACTGATCACACTTTCTACCAAGGAATAGCATTATCACTCCTGGTTAGGGAGGCACGATTCTCCGTTTTCTGATCAATCTCCGATTATCAAGTCGGGCACTTTATGAGGCATTTGACCAAGATAGAACTAATGAACATCTAGTGATCTCTTATGACTGGCAAGACCAGCACTCAAGCGACTAAAATTAGCCTTACGTTACCTGAAGACATCTCAACATCTGTGAAATTACTAGCTACCCACGAGGACAGGACATTCTCGAATATGGTGGCAGTGTTACTCAAAGAGGCTCTCATAGGGAGGGGCATACCTTTGATCAATGCAAGCGAATGGGTAAAAAGAAATATTCAGATGAAAGAGCGACCTGAGGCGGTTTTAGCCCAAGTACCGCGGTTTTTCAATCTAAAGGACTTCATCGAAAAATTCAAGGCATTACCATCGTGGGATCTCGACAAGGAAAGTCCCATTGAAAGTGCCATAAAGGATCAAGTTAAAATTCGCTATGAAAATTACCCGCATATTACGCCAGTCCTGCATAAAGCCCGGTTTTTCTTTGACGAGGAGCGGTTCCTGCTGGAAGTCCCGCTATTTTCTAAAACGAAGTGATTTTCTACCTGGTATTACAAAGTAAATCTTATTCTCTATTAAATAATTGATTTATACTCGAGTTCAATCGTTCCCATTCGGGGGAAAAATTACTTCGCGTACGTTTTTCTATAGTACTTGGGGAGAATACATTGGAACTGTGGTGGAGGAGGTCATTCACGTTCTTTTCGAGGGTGCGCGCCACTTCAACGATGATTTGCTGGAGGTCTCCAATATTTTGATCCTTTTCTGGATAGAAGGGGATAGGAAATTCGAGCGGACGCAGGGATACGTGGCGAGCACTCCCCCGCCCACCAGCGCCTGTGAAAAATTCGGAGATATAATCTGAATTTAAAATCCCTGTCAGGTATAACCCCTCTTCTTCAGAATCAACTGGCACGAATACCAAGGTATGTTCCACGAGCTCCCCTTGGCGCAATAATGCTGCTTTCACGCGTTGTCCCCCCTCATTGAACACGACCTTAAAGTGGGCGAGCATTTTTGAACTCTCGAGGTGGTTCTTGTGGTTTAGGTAGTGGGAGAACAAGTCCTTGCCGGGGGGCACGGGACGGCGGTTTGCATATTGGGTGGCTAGCAATTGCCAATGACGAGCGGCGAGGGGAGGAAGATTTTCTTCACGAACCAAACTTTCTTCCACTTTAGTCACGGGAAGGAAACATTGGCGAGTCCGAGTGACGGCGAAGGGGATTAAATCCTTGCTCTTCACATATGGAAAGATATATTGGTTTTCCACGATAGCCACAGAATATGGGGGATTGTTAAATGGAACTTTCCCACCCACCGTATCGGGAACGAACTCCGTGTTTTCATTCGGAAATAATGATCGAGGTACTACGGAGATAAAGGTTACCGGTCCGAGATTTGCCCCTTTTTCTGCCATTTGGTAATATCGCGATCGTTGCACTGGGGTCTTCAGCGAAGCTTCCGGTACCCACCTTCTCACCCGGTGAATTGACGTAGAGGTCTGGTTCCAATCAATATGATAGGGAATCCACCGTTCGGGGGGAGTAATTTTAATATTCTCCTCAGAGGAATCTTTCCGTCTCCACCTTGCCTTGGAAATGGGAATGCGGTACTTATCAACTGAATTTGTTTTGATAGGCGTCTTTCGGGCAAAGAAGACAGCAGAGGGAATGGAAAAGATGCTCTCGTCAATAAACCAGAATTGCACATCTTTGTATGGTTTTAGCACTCTCCACTTGTCGAGACTACTACTTTCGAGGATAGTGCGAGGTAAGACCATTGCCACTCGCCCCTCTGACCCAAGTAATTTCTCTACGCACACATCCATGAAAATCGCGGCGAGCTCATTATTCGCCTGAATGGGTGCTTGAATGTCCAAACGCTTCGCAGCATCGACCATCTGGGCACGGAGAACAGGATCGGTAAGACGGGCTAAAGACCCCCAAGGAGGGTTACCTATTAAAACGTCAAATGGGTTCCCGCCAATCTTTTCTACTGCTTGTAATTCTTGGAGGGTATTCATAACTTGAATATTGATGAATGAGGGATCTTTCCAGAAAAGCGTGTGAGATATGAGGAGGAGAAGATTGACGCGAGTAAGTTCAACACTAAACGGATTGATTTCAAATCCCACGATCCGTCTAAAGCAGGAAATCTTTTGCAAGTCAGAGAGGTTAGAACTAAGAATTTCGTTGTAACATATAATGATAAATACTCCGGTTCCACAAGCAGGGTCAATTATGCGAGGAAATGCTTCAGGTTTTTGCAGGATTTTTAATTCCATAACCATCTTTTTAGCTAGTGCTTGTGGCGTGAAAAATTCGCCTAGAGAAAATCTAATGCGGTGTGGAAAAAGTCTCTGGTAAAGTTCCTCAAAGATGTCTTTTCCCGAACTCGAGTTGACGGAGATGTCATTTAAACCAAGCGGGAAAGGTATATTAAGAATGTCTGGGAGCGTTGCTTGGAGAATCGGCAATTTAATTCCTCGGGAATTCCAAAAATCGACCCATTGCAGAAGTCCCTCGCCTTTAGCGCTAGGCGGGGAAGGTTTTGAAAAGTATGAATTTTGTAAAGAACGAGCTGCGAGGGCAAATAAAAGACATTTTTCCGCGGGATTATTCACTTCAAGACCCATCACATACCACCTGCGGGAGATTTTCTGAATAATTTTGCCCGCAACGTTATTCTCTTGAAAGTCTTGCAGTGGATTTTGTTGTGACATTTTGAACTCAACTCGCGAAAATAATGATGATCGAGTTTTTTGAGTTTAATTATTTATTGACTCTTTCCTACCACAAAAAACTCATGAGATATGAGCGTTAAAAGAAAAAGGAAGGAGATTTTTATTTTCGCAATTGTGTCATTCCCATCAAACCAATGACAGCACCAATAATTGCTCCCCAAAATCCCCCGCCTAAAAGTTGGGTTACTTCTAATATACCCTCCTCAACTGCAAAATATAACGAGATATTAGACACGTATGCTATAGGATTATCATCCAAAATACTGGGTAGCAAAACGGCAAATATAACTGCCCCGACAAGGATTAAAATAACTCCAACGCCTACGACTGATTTCTTTTCCGCAAGTCCACCAAAAATTACAACAGCTCCCCCGATAAGGGTGATAATCCCCAGAATTAGGACGAGTTGAATTGCATCGTCAGCTACCACAGTAACATCAAAGCTAGTAACGTGGTAGTATCCCAACACATCGATCCATCCATAACTGTCTCCTAAGGATGTAGCACTATACCACATACCTAAGAATGCAACATAGTATCCTAAAATTGGTAATAGAATTGCAATAAGTCCACCAACGATTGCTATACCTTTTCCCATTTTCATCACACATCTGATGTATGTATTGATCTCTTTTCGTGCAGTTTTAAAAAAAGTTGTGGATCAGGGTTTTTTTTAATTTGATCAGCATTATTTATCAGTCGTGAAAAAATATCCAACGATTGGGAAGAGGTCTTCTTTGAAAAACGGTAAATTCTTGCGAGCATTTTCGAGGTCTTTCGTCAGAATCCATAAGTAATAGCTTTTTTCTGCGACATCTTTCACTTTTTCCATCAAAAAGGTACTATTTGCGTAGGAGAGTTCGAACGATTCACGCTGCTCAAACCCTATTTTCTTGTGAACATCGAATAGTGTTTGCATTACTAAAGCCGTCTGGACGAGGGTTTCCGCCTCTTTCTCGTTCGTGGAGTAACTACCTAAGACGAGGTTTTCAGAATCCAACAGGGCAATAGCATGGGCAGAGGTGGTTTCGTAATAAGTCACCAGTAATTTTTCAATAATACCGGTAATACTGGAGATGAGGCGGAACCCTATGGAAAACATCGCATCAATCGAATGATGGTCAAAGATAGAAGTTGTGCAGAAGGTGATTGACAGGGTATGTTGTCGCGCAAGCTCTTCAAAATCGGTTCTAACTTTTGCCAGGTCCTGGTTTATTTTTTCGCTATTATGGAGGTCTGGATCGACTTTGTGTAAAATTATTACAATTTTGGGAACCAAGTTCAACTTTTCCATTGCTGCGATAATTTTCCCAAAATATTCTCCCGATTCCTCATATCGATCTGGATCTTGCATATCGATGATGTAGAATAAGAGGTCTGTTTCGGCAAAGAAGAGTTCGGGGCGTGTAAGGTAATCATCACGGTAATCTTTTTGTCCTCCGAGATCAAATCCGATAATCTTCCTCCCAAAATAATCAAATCGCGTGCGGACACTACCTTTAGTAGGGGAAAGAGTTGGGAGGTGACTGAATTTCCGATTCACACTTAGGAGAATGCTTGACTTGCCCGCGTTATCAAGGCCCGCTAAAACGATTTTAATCATAGACTCACTTTGAATTCTTTTTCCCTTAAGTTAAAAAAGTCTCTGCTGAGGGATGAGTTATTTCATTCAGAAGGAAAGAGAAGGAAAAAGTAAGTCTATCGCTTATAGAAACATCGATAACAGTGGAATTATATCCTGTTTCAGTCCACCTAATAATTCTAGTGACTCCTTTGGATCTGAGGTGCTCAACCAAACAAATATGGGTGCTTCATCCAAATCTGCTATACGGGTACCAATAAATTCGACATTATTCTTTTTATAATTCAACGTAATCGTGTCTTCTTCCTTGAAACCGTTATCCACGTGGAATTTGTGGAGTGTCTGCAAGATCAAGCTCGTTTGGGAGATAATCTCGGTTTCACTATCGTTAGAACCATATGATTCGTAAATCATCCCGTCCTTGGAAAGGATCGTGATTGAACGAGCATTGACACGTTCAGCATAACTCTTTAAGATGAACCGGAGGGCTTCAGTGGGTTGGGAAATTTCCTTAAAACCTATGCTGAACATTTTTTCGACGGAAGCCCGGTCGAAAATTGATGATTGAGTAAATATGACCCGGTGAGAACCTTTAATTTTGGTAATTTCTGCAATGAGGGCACCCTTATTTTTGATGAATTCATCATTCTCTTTTAGGTCTGGGTCAAATTTGTTGAAGGTTATGAGAAACAGTGGGTGTTCATCGAGTTTATTGATGGCCTTAATGATACTTTCGAAATAATCCAGTGCATCATCATAACGTTTGTTATCCTGAATATCGATAACGAAAATGATAAGGTCCGCGTCTGAGAAGAAGAGCTCTGGTTTCTGGAAATAGAGCTTTTCTCGGTAAGCAATTTGGCCGCCTAAATCCCATGCTGTTAGCGACATCCCGAAAAATTCCAGCGTTTCCCGGGAAAGTCCTCTGGTCGGGAGTAAGTTTTTAATGACGGAATATTTATTTTGTAACACTGATAAAAGGGACGTTTTTCCCGCATTGTCGAGGCCCGCGAGGATGATTTTTTTTTCTGCTGCGGGTTGTTGTGAATAATTCACTATGAGACTGCATAATTTGACCCATTTTTCGAGGATAGAAGGGTCTAATCCTGGAATCTCAGGGATAGGATCCATTTGAGCGAGATCAAGGATTTTTTCAATTTTATGTTCCTCTTTCAAGGTTTGAGCGTAAACCACATCGACCCCACGTAATTCTGAGATTGCGATATTTGGAACATCTTGTAAATCTTTGATCTCAATATCCGTTTTGAAGAATTCCCGCAGTTTTTCAATTGGACTCTTAGGCATAGCTCCAACACCGTGCCTCGGGTTTTTTATTCAATATAGCTTTTTCAGCCCTATAATAAATTATTTGTGTTAACCGATAAAAAATTAATCTCTTTTTTATCCTAAAAAGCCTCTCTGCTCGCAAAACATTTTATTGTTAATCGAAACGAATTCAGTACTAGAAAAGTGAAACACTATGCCCGAGAAATCAACCGAGAATCTAGTGCTCCTGCTTGATTCGTCCCGCTCGATGTTTCGAAGGGATTATGCGCCAAATCGTTTCGAAGCGGCAAAAAAAGTGATTACTACTTTCGTTCAAACTCGTCTGAAGACTGAAGCAGGAACACAAATCGCCTTGGTGACCTTCGGATCTAAAGTTACGAGGGTATTGGATTTCATAAACATCCCTGAAACTATCTTAAGCGCCCTCGATGAGATTGAACTGGGGGGCAAGAGTCCTCTAGGGGATGGATTGGGGGTGGCTGTACAAATTCTGATTGGCGAGCTTCGAAAAGTAGGTGCGAGGGTTCCTCGAATTCTTCTAATTAGTGATGGACAATACACCAATACCGCTATAGATCCAGTGAGACTTGCGAAATTATGTAGTGGACTCAACATTTACATCGATGTAATTCGCCTCGGCGCGATGGAACATTTTAATATAATGAAGAAAATTGCTCAAATGACTAACGGCCAGTTTTTTTATGGTAATGATGTCAACGATCTCATCGCGATAGCCACTAAACTAGCTAAGAATCCAACTTCTGCGGCAACTGTTTTTGACAAGGAAGACGCTCGCTTTGCGCCTTTATTAGCCCAAATCGCAGGTAATCTTTTAAAAGTTGGTGAACTCACGAGCGACCAGAAATCTCTTATCGATAGCTTGTTGGGTAAAAATGCGAGCAAGTGCATCGTGTGTTTTAGTGTAGATGATCCTATCACCAAGGCACCCTTTTACATTTCAGGCCGATATTGCCCGAATTGTAACCAACCGATGCACATTAACTGCGCGGCAATGTGGGCCGAGCAAGATGGCAAACGCACGAGTTCCGAGATTTTCCGATGCCCGCATTGCTTTTATTTACTGCGAATTCCAGCCGAAGCCCATAAAACCCGACAATTACACAAACTAATGCGAAGGGGAGAATCCGAACCACCGAGTTCAGAGCAATCAGATAATATAATTTATACAACTCGCGGAATCGCAAAAGATTTTGGTGATAGAGCCCTTTTCTCAGCATGTCCTGTATGTCTTCTTATTTTTGAGGAAAATGACAAGGTGGTATCTTGTGGGAATGCGGAATGCAACGCGCTCTATCATGAAAATTGTTTTTTGAAGCTCGAAGAATCTCGGTGCAAAAAGTGTGGGTTAAAAATGCAACCCCCCCCGTAATCTGATCACGCGTCATTCTTGTTTTTGATATTTTTTGCTACGATCGCGAGCAAGGGACGCTTTATCGGATCAAGGGTTCCCGCGTAGGTATTGAGTAAATCTTCTAAAATGAACTTGACCCCCTTTTCCTCAATTTTCCGGGTATATTGGAAGTACCGCTGACTCTCAATTAATTTCTGCTGGTCTGGTGTCAGG
>MBAA01000131.1:21054-22230 GCA_001940655.1 Promethearchaeota archaeon CR_4 | reverse complement strand
TGTAGTCTTCTATACGGTGGATTTTTTGAACAAATTGCGACAGAAACACATCAAAGCTCAAGCGCCGGAGGTCTTCTATATCATAATCTTCCTTAATCACTTCTTTCAGTAGATTAATCGCTTCCTTGAGACGCTCTGCAATATCTAATGCTAATATGCGTGATTCTTCCGCACGATTCAGCGCAAGGAGCATAATCATTTGCGCTTCAATCCACTCGCATTGCAGGTGCAAGAGGCGGGCTTGAATATTCTTCCGCAAATACGGCATGGTATTCATGACAGGAAGGGGTTTTATTTTTTGAACCGCAGTGTCAAAGGCCCGGGCAATTGCTTCGAACTTTTCCGTAGCTATCGCAAATTTTTTGCTTTTTAATGCAGCAGTCGCTTCCTTCCGCAATTGTTTGAGGGGACGATCAACCTTGGCGAGACTAAGTATCGCATTTAACACGAGTTGCTCCCCATAATTGTTTTCCTTACGGAATTTCTCGTAACATTCGCCTGCCCGAATAAGGAGGAGCGCTGCTAGATCATTGAACTCGTCTGGGTCGGCCTTCAAGAAATGGTTAGCGGCGCTCTCGTAATTTTCAGCCGCGTCTTTGAACACTCGCCTCTGGAAAGCAAGTTTTGCGAGTAAGAGGTTGATGCGAGCAATTTCCTCGGGAAGGTCTAGTTCCTTAAACTTGTGGAGAATATCTTCTAACCGACTTAATAGATCGACAATGGACGACTCTTTCACCGCATGGGTAACGTAGTGAGCCGCTCGTTCCACAATTTCCAAATATTCCCCAATGTCGAACAAGATTTTTATGGCATTATCCCACTTGCTAAGCGAGAGGGTGAATTCTCCACTCCTAAATCCCATTTCCGCTTCATTCAGCAGCTTATTTGCAAACTCCAGTTGTTCTTCATCAATCTCTTCTTGAGGCATGTGAATTCACATTTATTGATGTTATTGGGTAACAAGATAGTAATGATTATGTGATAGAACAAAAATACTAGTCTTAATCGTTGGGAGTAGGGCCATCATTTGAATTCTGGTTCTCAGATCCATTTTCATCTCCTTTAGATTGCGGTGGTTTCACCACGGGTTGTGAGGGAGATTTTGTGGCAGGTTTAGGGGTCGCACTTGTGGGTTTTACAGGAGGAGAAGACGCTGGTTTTGCTTGACCTTCCGAG
>MBAA01000131.1:20651-21047 GCA_001940655.1 Promethearchaeota archaeon CR_4 | reverse complement strand
TCGCAATTGGTTTCGCAGAAGATTCGATGCCAGTTAATGGTGTCTCGCACACCGGGCAGATTTCCCACCCCTTTCTCACGGTATAACCACATTTGGGGCAAGCGGGGAGTTCTTCATCCTTCCACTCGGGGATATCAATGGCATGTCCTTTTTCACGGTCTTTTTCAAGGTCGCCCTCGCTCCAATACTCGAGGTTTGCTGGTAACCCCCGCTTCTTGGCATCTTCAGCTAATTCTTCTTCAGTCCACGTACTCATGCCCGCGGTGGGGTCTCCCCGCGTTTGGGCGTCTTTTGCCAAGTCCTCCTCGGTCCACACTGGCAAGTTAGACGCAGGGGGCGCTCCAGGCGCGGTAGGCATAAGGCCTGGTGCACCAGCACCCCCAATAGGTCGACCAG
>MBAA01000131.1:20387-20618 GCA_001940655.1 Promethearchaeota archaeon CR_4 | reverse complement strand
CCGTACCAGTTGCCCGCACGTTAGGACTGTCAAAACACGAAGCAGAGAGCTTGAGCAATGCCTCAAAGGCATCGGAATAAGCAAATTTTTCATTATGGACGAGCACGAGGGAAAAAACACTCATCGGAACAACTGTTGCGCAGACTGCCGCGCCGGAACTTACCCGTTTCGTCTCCAGAGCCGATGTTAGCTTTTCAGTGGCTTTGTTTAGAACTTCATCCTTCATGAAGT
>MBAA01000131.1:13516-20341 GCA_001940655.1 Promethearchaeota archaeon CR_4 | reverse complement strand
GGTAACGTTATTTTTAGATGACGTACTGTCGAGCGACTTTTTCAGGACCAAGACGTAAGCCATATTTTGACTGAGCGGACCCTTCTGATTTGGGTCAAGTTTGAATCCTCCAAGGTCTATTTCGCCAATGAGTGGTGCAAAGAGAGGTTTATCTTTTGAAACTTTTGCATATAATACACAACGGTTGACGACACATGCGATTTCCGCGCAGAAAACGATAGATTCTTCAATGAGTTCGAATTCCATTTTCCCTTTCTTGTCTTCTAACACCATTGGCGCGCTCAGGAATGTCACGTTGGCGAAAGGCATATCTTTAACAGGAAAAAAAGCCACGCACGTCTTCGCAATCGCTTTCTTACACACGTCTAACCAGTTTTCAACGACCTTCTCCATCTTTTTACCGATGTCCTTGAAATCTGGTCCCTCCAACTCCTTCTTGATCTTCTCTTGGAGTTGTGTTACCTCCCCTTCGTTGATCTTACCCCCGAAGACCTTCACATCCCCAACCAAGTTACCTTCGAGGATTTTCTTGACCCCGTCGATGATTTTCGACTGGTCTGGAGTTAATTCATTCGGCACGAGGTGCTTGAGGCCGTCAAATTTGACGCCTTTCATGACGAGGGTCTTCCAACCCTTGATCAGATCCGTGCTCATTTTCAACATCCTGGAATGAAATCTTAGATGACAAATTATCGTCTTTGGCGCTTAAATAGTTGGTGCCACGTGTCCTCGTTTGGCGCGGTCGACCACATATTAGCAAAAAGATAGGGGAGGGACACGCCTAGCAATAAGACTATGTATGCGATATTAGGTTTAGGTAATATTCCCTGTCCAGGCCTGAAAGGTTATGTATCATACCTTAGACCAGTTCGAGTGAGATTGTGCTCCAGCGACCTGCGAATACTTGTAAATCACTGGGTGAGAAAAACGGTGTCGATCGTCCTTTGCCGGATTAATTCCCACGAAATTTACTTCCATCTTCATCCCGATAGCGACACAATTCTGACCGGAACTTCCCCACATAATATGTCCCGTATGTCAAGGCAACTTTTTTATTGGGAGTAAATTTTCCTATTACTAATTTTTTCTCTGAATAGAAAAAAAATTTAATAAATATAAAACGAACTTGATGCATCCATATGGATGGATGACACCGGTAAATGGAGAAATCTTTCCAATAAAAATATGGTGACTAATATGAGTCAAGGACCTATTAAGGTTGTAAAATGGTTCACTGAAGCCAATCTGAAAGGCAAAGTGGACGAGTTCGTCAAAAAATTCGAAGCCGGCACGCTCAAGGGCGATGAGGATTATCCTCTCTTCTACATGGCCATGCAAGAGGCCATTATTCTCGCGCAAACTGCCGAGGACGACGACAAGAAGGAACTCTACGAGATTGTGTCGGATGACATCGAGGAGTACCAGAGTCTCGCTTATTTCATGGAGGTTCGTGGATGGAAAGAGAAATTGGTGATGGTTCTCACACCCCAGGGACGAAAAATCGGTATATGGGAAGGTAAATACGATGCCGCACCTGCGGAAGTGGATGGGACCCCAGTTAAAAACGCAGTCTACATGGAAATGACCCCTGCCACGTCACTCCAACTTATGAAGGGTAACCCCAATACCGACCCAGCGTTCTTCTCGGGTGATCTCACAGTCAAGGGAGCCCTGAAACTCGCCACGAAACCGCGCGAGTGGATCTATGCTTTCATGGAATTTATTGGAAAAAGTACAGACTAAGAATATTCTTTCTTTTTTTCTAATTCTGGAAGACAATGGAACTTAGAGATATGGTTGGGTTAAAAATCTGCTTCCAACCGTATGTGAACCACTGGTGGAGCATCCACTCCTCGTGTCGCTTGCTTGCGGAATGCAGTGGCGAGGGCTTTGACTACGTCCGGATAGATCTCCACATCACCCGGTCGGTCCGAGGGGTAGACGAGAAAATTAACGCCGGTGGCTTCCACGCAAATGACATTCATAGGTGATCTCTTCATCATCCTTCTATTCCGCTATATAAGTTTGGAGGGGTGCTGAATTATTGAAGTATGGATCAATATTCCTAAAACCGTGTCATTATCACGAAGTGCCCCTATAATGGCATTCTCTTGTTCTTATAACGGGCAAGTTGACAAGGGAAACCTTTATAAGAATAAAAGTGGCAATCAAGGGAGGGACGCTTGATTCATCCAATTCGAGGCGATAACGAATAGCAGCGTTAAAACCGATTAAAATACTCGTTGTTGGGTCAGAAGTTTCCGGGAAGAGTTATCTCTTGCAGAGAATCTCCATCCCGTTTTCGGACGCGTCCGAGATTGGGATGAGGTTTTATACTACCAATCTTAACGACCAACTCGTTCAATTCTGGGAGTGGGTAGGGGTTGACAATCCCTATGCTCCTAAACTTGGATTTTACGAGGGTGCGAGTGGCGCATGTGTAATTTTCGATGTTCGCAGTCTCCACTCCTTTGAGCAAGCAAAGCGCTGGATTCGGGTCTTGCAAGCGGATTACAAAATTAATCCTATCCTCCTCCTCGCAAATAATTGCCAAGACAAAACGAATCGAATAATTTTATCCCAAGATGGCCGATTTCTCGCGGAAACGAAAAAGGTCTTATATTTTGAAGTGTACATCGGTTAGGCTTGTGAGATTGAAGAGTGTTTCAAGACTCTTATGCAAAATATTGTCGTACTCGCTTCCCATTAGTGATAAAAAAAACATCGAGTTTAACGTCTTCTTCTCCAATTTTTCCCTAAAAGCGACTTTCCAAGAGCGGTTTCTTGTCATTTTTTAGGAAATTGCTTGGAAAATGCCTTTAAAATGTTTTTCCGGTCAGGTACTTGACGAATTTCGTAGACTTGGTGCAAATCTGTTGGATCGAACGGAATTTTCTTATGTGTGATACTGTATTTTCCAGACCTGATTTCTAAGTGGTAAAACTGGGTTTCCGGTCGCCCATTACAACCCAATAAATCGAGATTCACATAACGGACAGGATCGGACTGATCCGAATAGATATAAACGTGATCATACAAAATCAAATCAACCGGGGGATCACTAAAAATATGGGTTTAAATTTATATTGACGGAGGGTGGATAACGGGAGGAAAATCGCTTCCCGATGCATCTAAGGCGTAATTTAGGAAGCGAAAGCGCAAACCTGCATATTACCTCGTTAAAATAAAAGGGAGCTGCGCGAATTTTGGGCGCAATTCTGCACGCAGCTGTTGGTGGATCCACCAGTGTGCGCAATCTCTTCCACAGTCATATCTTTAGTATATACCGGTTTGAGGCCAAAAAAAAAGTAAGTTTCGTGATTGCCCATAGCAATTTCTACATTTGGCATTAAAAATACGAGATCAATCGTCTCCGCAGGATACGGATAAATAACGATGATCTCACGACAAATTATTGCATGATCATAGTCCCAATCTTTAAGAAAATGTAGAACGCCTCTGAGGGTTGGAAGATTAGCGTAGATATCGCTCATTACTAGAATTCTTACATCATTATCCACAATCGCAACTTATCCCACCTAAAATGTATTGCGAATCACGTGGTACCATAAATGCCTTAAGGAGTCGTTGGTAAAACTTTGGGGACAAAAATTTTTATTGAATTGCCATCGGGAAACAAAGTTTGGTGTTTCTAGTGAGCATCGGCGGAGGGGTTTGTCAAAGGTTTTTTATCTGCTGACACTAACCTTCTTTCAAAGAAATAGATCTGGTGGAACACGTGGGACTCCAAAGTGTCATGAATTATAAGAACGGTAAACTCGTCAAGGTCTTGTGCGTGCTGGGGGTGGTTCTTGCCTTCGTGCAGGTTATTCTGGGAATTGCCCAAATTATAACCGGTCCCTATGCTGCTCAATGGGCCGATCTGCCTTATCCCGTGGGAGAACTGATCTTCGGTCTCATTTGCATTTTTGTCTGCATCGTGCTCTTGGCAGCATTTGACGTTATCGATGTCAAACTCCGAGTCGTGCCATCTTGGCTCGCTCTCTTTATCTTCGGCATCATCGTCGCATTATTTGGAGGATTGTGGGGCGGTGTTCTCATTCTCATTGGTGCAATAATTGGGCTAATTGATTCCGTGTAAACAACCACTTTTTTGATTGTTATTCCTCAATTTTCCCCTAAACTATCACAATGTGGAATAGTATTCCCATAGGAAAACACAACTTTTTTGAAAGCTTCTCTTCTATTTAGTGTCAAGATTTATCCTATTTGTGGAAAAAGTGTAGCATGTCCCGCAAAAAATCGGTGGGTATCGTCCTCCTGAACGTGTTAATAATTACCTTTTTCTCAGGCCTCTTAATCCTCAAAAATATGTATCCCGATGGTCCTCAAGTCTGGTTGGACGTTCCCGGATTGAACGGCAAGGTTTCAGTATACAAGGATGCCTATGGCATTCCCCACATCTTTGCCGAGAATATATCTGACTTGTATTTCGCACAGGGATATATCCAAGCTGAAGATCGATTATTTCAGATGGACTTGATGAGACGGGCAGGCCATGGGACTTTGGCCGAGATTTTTGGGGCAGACCTCGTATCTTCCGACCTCTATTTTCGGGCAATCGGAATTCCCCGATCGGCGGCACTTGCATATCAAGCACTGCTCGCTTCAGACCCTCAAACGATTAACCGCCTTCAGCGATATGTTGATGGAGTCAATTTTTACCTTTCCCACCATAGGGGCAACCTTCCCCTCGAATACACCCTTTTGGAATTGAATGGGTTACTCGGATATCGCGTTCCTGATTTTGAGGTGACTGATATCATCGGTATGGGGAAGATTATGGCTGCTTTATTATCCATTGATGAGATGTACACCGAAATAAACCGGTACAAGTTAATAAAGACTTTTGGATGGGAGAATGCTACGCAAATTTTCCCCCTTGAAGTCTTTAAGGATCATCCTATCGACCTGACCTTCCCCAACATGACAACTCTCGAGTATGTAGGTGTAGGCGAGATCACGGACCTTAGTCCTAACGGTGAAGTAGTGAACGACCTACCAAGTATACCTCTGCAATCCAACATTCTCGCAGGTTTATTCAAGGGCATGCGCCTTGGAGGGGCTGGTTCAAATAACTGGGTGATTGCGGGATCCAAAACAGTGTCAGGTTATTCCCTCCTAGCCAATGATCCCCACTTAGAGTTAACTTCTCCCTCGATATGGCATCAATATCACTTATATTCCGCGGATGTGGGTTTAAACGTCACCGGCGTGACCCTCCCACTCGCCCCAGGCATCATTATTGGACACAATGAGCACATCGCATGGGGAGTTACAACCACTTTTATGGATGATCTAGATACATATAGCTTAAAAGAAAGTCCAGATGGCACCCAGTACCTCTATGATGGAGATTGGAAAGATTTCGAGTTCGAGGAGGGTGTGATCCCCGTGTTTGGGGCTGAGTCGCGCTCGTATCGTATAAAGATCGCCCCTGACTTTGGTCCCCTTCTAAATGTGGATGGGTACAAAGTAACGATGAAGTGGGCCGCCGCGAACGCTTCGAACCTCATTTCTGCTGTTGAGAAATTAGATCTAGCTCGAAACTATGCGGAATTCAAGGACGCCATACGATATTGGGACTCCCCCTCCCAGAACTTTGTCTACGCAGACTTAGATGGGATCATTGCGTTTTGGGCCCCGGGTAAGTTTCCTATTAGAGAAAATGACTATGGAATCGTACCAACAAATGGATCCACGGGTAATTTTGACTGGGTGGACTATGTGCAGTTTGAGGATTACCCGCACTACGATAATATCGATAATCAAGACCGCTGGTATTTTGTCACGGCGAATGCCCGAGTGGTCAATGCATCCTATAACGCCACGTACCTAAGTGGCGCGTTTGATCGGACCTTCCGACGCGATCGAATTACCGAGCTCATTGAAAGTAAAGCCAACGATGCAGACAAGATGACTTTTGACGAGATGAATGAGATCCAAGCAGATATCTTGTCTTTACCTGCCCGGACGTTGATGAAAAACGTTACCGATTCCCTAACTGACTTCACAAGCGATGAAAAAGCGTTATTGACAAATTGGGACTACAATATGGCAGGAGACAGTCCCGCTGGCACAGTCTGGCACGATTTTTTCGAGCGGTTCATCAATTACACATTTTCGGACGAGTACCAGTCATACACGAGTCCGCTTGGGCCCTATTTCCCAACATGGGACACCGTGGTGAATATGATCTTAACTGATTGCTCCAGTTCCTTTTACGCTCACTATTGGTTTGATAACGTCTCCACAACAGGGGCATCTGAAACCGAAACGATGGGTAATATCATCCGTAAAGCTATGCGAGACACTTTCGACGAATTGGAGGCAAAAACCGGATCTCCTTCTTATAGCGATTGGAATTGGAGTAAATTTCAAACAATCCGCTGGCGCCACGAGATGGGCGACCAATTAGAAGGAGCACTTGAATTCTTGAATAATGGTCCCTTCCCATGGCACTCGGATACGGATTGCGTGGAAAATGGTGATGCCAATTGGCGTCCATCGATGCATTTCATCTGTCAAGTATCTCCTGGGATGATGACCGCATCCCTCGTCAATGGACCAGGTGAAAACGGGAATGTTATGGGGCTCAATTATCGTAGTCAAGTGGATCTATACCTTTACCATCAATATCACTATATGCCATTCACAACGCAGGACGTGCTTGGTAACACCACATTGTGGGCACAATTCTTGCCTTAAAGGAGATATTTTCATGAGTGAAGATAAAACAACAAATTTTGAAGAATCTGTGTCAAGTACGCCTCAACTCTTAGATGAAAATAAGACTAAACGGCA
>MBAA01000131.1:3196-13496 GCA_001940655.1 Promethearchaeota archaeon CR_4 | reverse complement strand
GATGGACCGCGGCAACCTTCATTCTTGGAGGAATCGTGTCGGTTTTTCTATGCTTGGGCGACAATTGGGGCGCGCCAGAGACATATATCGTATTAGGTGGAAATTTACTCATTGCCATAGGTTCGGCTATCGCGATTTTTTACGAACGGAACAAAAAACCGCTCTTTGGTGTACTCCACCAGGCTTATTTCATCTATGGCGTTTTGCTCCTACTCGGTAGTGGACTCACGGGCGTTGCACTCAGCCTCGGAAATGTACTCGTGCCCCTAGTAATTCCTTTTTACCAAGTGCCTTTCGCGTTTTACATCCTTCTTGTCACAACTATAGTGATTTCTGTGGAGTTTGGGATATCTATCGTGAAAAATTTCCGAAAATAACCCTTCGGTGCTCCCCTCAATCTTTTCAATGTTTAAGTAAAAAAGAATCTATTTTTCTCCTTCTATACATTCCTTCAAGAAACCGGTTAAAGTACCCTTATCGCACGCCCCCGTTTTGCGATCCACCTCTTCCCCGTTCTTGAATACGATGAAGGTGGGAATTGACCGCACGGCATATTCCTGTAAAATAGGAAGTGCTTTATCTGCATTCACTTTCGCGAATTTCACTCTCCCGTCAAACTCGCCCGCGAGCGCCTCAAAGGTGGGGGCGATTCTTTGACAGGGCCCGCACCAAGACGCCCAGAAATCACAAATGACCGGCGTTGGTCCAGCATTCTTCACAATATCCCGAAATTGTTCCGCGCTCTCTAAATGGAAGATCGTGTTTGTAATCTTACATCATCCCTTGATAGAAGCATCTCATATTCTACTAATTTGATGTAGGGGGCAGAATTTTTAATTGCACCTATTAAGCAAGAGATAAATCTAGAAATCTAATATATGAAACGAGTGTATTAGAATGAACGTCCTCTACCTCCACGGATTCGCCAGCGGGCCTGATTCGACCAAAGCACACTTTTTCCAGCAGCATTTTAACGATCTTGGTATAGCAATGCTGGTACCCGACCTCATTCCCAAGGAAGGGGATTTCACACGTATGCTAACCTCAAGATTGGTCAAGGATCTTATGACTATCATTGAAAATTGCGATTTTCAGGACTTGGTCGTGATGGGATCCAGTTTTGGGGGTTTACTTGCGATTTGGCTTGCTAGTATCGCCCCAAAACGTGTCCAAAAATTGATTCTTCTAGCTCCTGCCATCCGCTGGTCTCGTGAAGACGTGACAAATATATTCAAAACTGACTTGAAAGTTTGGCAAACCAGGGGCAAACTACCTGTATTTCATTACCGTTTTAACAAAGAAATACCCCTCGCATATAGCTTTGTGGAAGATCTCATTCTCAATCCCCCTCCAGATTTTTATCAGCAACCCATCTCTTGTCCGATCCTTATTTTACATGGCGCGCACGATGAAGTAGTTCCTCTATCCTGGAGTCAGGAATATGCACAAGGGCGGATCAATGTGAATTTACGGGTTCTCGACTCAGACCACCAACTCCTCAACCTTTTAGACGAAATCTGGTTGGTGATTCGGAGATTCCTATGTATTTAATTTCTCTCACTCTGACAAGATCTTGGAGATCTAAGAAATGACAGACGCTCAAGTAAGTCCTGCGAAAATTCACCTGGAGATTTTCGTCCCCCTTAGCACGTGTGCATGCGTGTATCAACAATTCTTAGATCAAATTTTCGCAGTCCTTCACCCTTACAAACATTGCATTACTTTTCAAGTCAAAAATGGCGCCAGTCCAGAGGCTGATAAATACGAGATCTTCCAAAATACAGTTGTCGTGAATGGTGGTGAGAAATTTACTCGTGCCACCGAATTAGAAACATATCTAAGAAAAATTTTTGGATTCCATTAATGGTTCATTTCTGAAACCGAAGAATCATCGCCGATCATAATATTATCTTTCAACAAGTTGTCTATTACTACATTATCCCCGATGACCGATTCTTGGGAAATAACCCGGCGCAATTCTGCTCCATCCCCGATCACGGCGTCAGAAAAGACACACTCCTCTAAAGTAACATCGTCTCCGATGGAACAGTTAGGACCCACCTTGGATCTCTTGATGACCACGTTTTTTCCGATGTGTACTGGGGGGATGATGATAGATTCTTCAATTTGAGCGTTAGATTCGCCGGTATCCGTATGGTTAATTTCGAGCAGGCGCCGATTTCCTTCGAGTAGTGTCTCTAAGTGGTCGAAATCGAGGATTTCGTCAGAGGAGAGATACGCTTCGATTAATGTTCCCTCCAGTACAACTTTGTGGATGGCGTCTGTAAACCTGTATTCCTTTCCATTTTGTAAAGGCACGCGGGTAATGTCCGCAAGCTTTTCAAAGATATTTGCAGTTGTTTTTGCATTAAACACATAAGCCCCAAGAATAGCTAAGTCAGAAATGAAATTAGTTGGTTTTTCTACGAGGCACTTGATGTTGTTATTTTCTCCAACTTGGACGATTCCATAATGCTCAGGTGTCTTTACCTTCTGAACGTTTATGACTCCACCAACTTTAGGTTGCGCCTTATTAAATTCTCCCAATATCTTGGAATAATCCATGACAGGTACCTGGTCTGCTAAAACTACAAACATACTATCCTCTTTCACAAATTTTCGTGCAAGATAAATAGCTTGTCCCAAACCTGCGAACATAGGTAAATCCGCTCTATAACCAATGGGTTCCTGCTCGATGAAGTGGACATTGAAATGGTGGGAGTAATTTTCCACTAAGAATTCCGAAATCTGTTTCTTCTTATGTCCCACGATGAATAATATGTCCGTACCCGCAGGAAAGTTACGCATCAAGCGTTCCATTACGTGTTCGATAATCCTTTTCCCTGCAATCTTTATGAACGCTTTAGGTTTGGAGAATGTGAAGGGCTGGAGACCCTTTCCCGCCCCTGCAATAGGAGATACAATCCACATACAATCCACAGAGGTGACATTTTTTTGATAGATCAGACGATCTTTTCAAGCGATTCTTTCTCGGGATAAAAGAAAAAAATATCCTCGACAATCGTATTCAATATAGGTAATACTGATTTTTCAAATTCAGGCGAAGTAAAACTAAACCGGTTAGCAAAGACCTTGGAAATAGCAAATTTTTCCACAATATGACGAAGGGCATCCCGCAAGATTGGGGAATCCTGAGAGACAATTAACGCAAAACCGAGACGTTCCTTGAATTCACAGATGATTTTTGTGTCGGTCACCTCAATCGTATCAAATTTCCCCTCGGAATGCAAACCTAAGGTTGATTGCAAAAAGTTACTAACCCCCGTTAATGAAGATACCACGTACAATTCTTCTTTTGCTGGCCAAGGGCGGAAGCGATAGATGTAAAGTACCTCCCCCCCCTGTTGAAATACGATGAGTCTGTAAACCTTCTGTTTCAAATAAATCAGGTATTTGGTATTTTCTTTTAATCCCCGAAGAAAGATCAATAATCCAAAAGAACCGATATATGGATATATGAAATAAAAAAAGAGAATGTGGGGTGGCAGGATCCCCAATATTAGACAAACCAAGAATCCAATGACATTTATCTGGAGTCCCCATAGGAGTTTTTTGAGTTTTTTCTCCAACCCTGTACCTTTATTTTCTCTTATCATACGACCAAATCCTATAGCATAAATTATTGCAAAATTGAGTATAGCTAATCCTCCGATAACCCAACCAGGGATTTCGATAGAGATAAATAATAGTGGGGGGACGCTAAAGGGTTTAATCCAAAACATTGAGGGTGAGAGGATTGCTCCTATAAATAGTCCAGTTAATGCACTTGTAATTACTGTTAGCGGGAATCGTGCTTGCGTTGCTCCATATTCGATGTAGATTATGACCATCGATGCACAAAAAATCATCAAGATTAAACACATTATGCCAAAACTATAAAAAAACATCAAAACATTTTCATCCGCGCTGAAAATCATCTGGTAAACAATCCCCGCGAGGATACTCAGCACTCCAAGTCCAAAAACGATGAAGGAAGTAGACCAAAGGAGAATAATCCGGAGGTTTTTTTTGCGATAATGGTTGTATAAAAACGCTGCGATATAAAACGAAATGAAAATTTGGCAAAAGGCACCAATTGAGGCAAAATGGTAAACCCAATCCATAATTTTAACCACTTAAATTTATATACATTATTGAATGGTTTTTTCTTCGAACTGCCGTAATATTGCCGTCCCTAATAGCGTAAATGCCTCGATTACCCCTTGTCCCGTCTTAGCGGAAGTAAAGATTGAATCAATAGCCCCTAACTTTTGGGCCATTTGCTTCATTTCACCTTCCGTTACCTTATGTTCTGGTAGGTCCACCTTATTCCCAAGCATTACGAAGGGTGCCGTGGGGCAACTCTCCTTGATTTCTGCAACCCAATATTCAAGGTTGCGGAGCGTCACGCGATTTCCCAAATTAAAAACGAGTAAGAATCCTCGACTGTCTTTGTAATAACTCTGGCGCACGGATTCAAAAGCAGTTTGTCCTGCAATATCCCAGATTACAAAATTGATGGGCACACTCTTAATTTGCATTTGGTGCAACAATATTTCAAAACCGAGAGTTGGCTTGTAGTCTTGGGAAAACGTATCTTTTATTAGTCTCCGGATTAAACATGTTTTACCGACCGCTTCGTCCCCTGCGAGGACAATTTTGAAGTTCGCTGAGTTCATGGAGGGTTCCTCTACAAAAAACACTGAACCGCTTTTTTGGGGTTATCCCATCGAATTCTTTTGCTTTGCATTTAAAAAATTTTTCCCCCTCTGCCTATTGTTCTCAATTCAGGGAAAAAAGCAATATACTAATATCGTATCCAAAAATAACTGGAAAATAATGTCGGTTAAGTTTGAAATTTAAAAAAGTTGATAAGAGTCATTGAAGTGAGGATATAATCGATGAGTTTCTCTGACCTTTTATCATTCTTCATAGAACCAGCAAAAATAGATGATATACTGCATATTCTCGAAGAATGTTTTAGCAATCCCAAGGATAGGGAAACGGGTATCATAATTATCAAGGAATTTGTGCAATATTTTGCATTATTTCAAACATTGAAACCCCTAAGATTGGAGATCCACCGTTGCGTAATGGAAACAATCCAAATAGCAGATAGGGTGTCAGATCTTGGGGATCTATTACAAAAAGCAATATTATTACGTCTCGTTGAAATCTACATAGGAAATGCGGGTTTAGAACAAAAAGACAAAATTTTGAATATCTTAAGTTCCTCCCTTGAAACCCTCGCGCCTGGACCTCTGTTTCTGAACTTGGGTCTCCTTGTTCGTCCCATTTTTCAACAGGAATCTTATCAACGAGCGCAACAAGCGCAAGAAGAGCGCGAGATCGTTTATTCTATTGAATATAAAACAATTTCGAAAACAGATATCGAAATCAAGAAAGTGATGGACAAGTGGATTAAATCTCAACGGTTTGACTTAGAAGCTCAAGATAAATTAAAAAGTGCATTAAAGCAAAAACTCCAAGAGGAATGTAAAAATCGCGGATTACCTACCCGAGACGACCTCCTCTTCCAAGTCCAAGAAATGCTCAATATGCAACTGACTCTTGCTAGTCTTCAGTTGAGCCTGGGAGACGAGGATTTAGCACCAACCCCTATTCGGTCGTAATTAAAATATTGTGCAAACGCATAAGATATTTAACAAGTATAGATAATTCCTGTTATTGGTGAAGCCTCTTGTCAGTGGCAAATAAGAATCCCCTTTCGGTGGGGAAAATTGTTAATAAGGAACATTTTCTCGGGTGTGATTTGATCCCGGTCGATGTAAAGGACATTATGGGTAACAAGGGAAATTACTTTCTACTGATTTTCGTTCCTCGAGAAGATCTCGTTAAAGCCAGTTTTTTTCCCTGTAATGATGCCCATATCGAAAAAATACTCATAAAATTATCGGAATTCTCTCCAGAATTGGTTAAAGGTATTTCAGAGGTGCTGAAAGAATTGACATTGGCAGAACACATTCTGCACACAACAGGACTCTGTTTCTCCTCTGAAGCATGCTTTTATGAGAGTTACGTGCATTTATCACCCGAGGAAAATATTTCGATAAGTGCAGTGAAAGATGCGTTTTCGCGAGTTCCTAAAGTAATAGATGTCATAATCGAGCCAGTCCCGATTGAGCAAAATAAGTAATTTCTTACTGCGTTCAAATGATTGGATACAACTGGGCATCTAGTTTCCCCTCAGGATATCAAAGAGAAATATGTCGAGCGCCCGGATTTTCTTCTTAATTATAAGAAACCTTAAGTTGCTCCCTTCTATATATGATCAAAACCGAGTTTTTTCCCAAACACCATGCCCTCCTGTCGTATAGATGTTGAAATAACACCAAGCACGGGACTATCGTTTCCGTTCACATGTTATTATCCAAGTACATGTGTAAAAAATTATTTGGAAATCGGGCAATACACTTTCTCGGAATTCTGCCAAACCGCACTTGCTGCATTGCAGGAAGCAAATTCACGGATCAAAGAAAAATGGGGTATCTCTTGTTCAGGCTGCGTTCTCCTTGAACATAACCTTCAGAAAATGCTCGCGTCCGAGGAATTTATGGGAGGAGAGGCGCGAGTCTTGCATATTGAATAATAATTGCAACTTTTCCCCCCGAAAACTTTTATATGCGCATCCTTGAAAAGTCCTTACAGAAATCACCCGGATGTGCTTGTCATTAAAATCACGGAGATCATGCGCCGCGAGCTCGTCAAATTATCTATTGACACGCCGATTTCTGTAATCGCAAAAACATTGTGGGATAAAAATGTTGGTTCTGTCTTAATTTACGATGGCAAGGAGGATAATATTGTGGGTTTCATCGATGACCGGGCGATTTTCAAACTCATCGCAGAAAATCGCAACCCACTAGAGGTCAAATCCAGCACTATTTTCAAGAAATTAGAATGTGTCCCAAAGAGTCTGACAGTGAAAGAGATGTGGGAAAAATACGGCAACTCTAATCACAAACGCTTTGGCATCGTAGACGAAAACAGCAAAGTCATCGGAATTCTCCGGAAAAAAACCTTAGCTACCATCCATATGCAACTATTGAAAGAAGAATTGGGAATTGAATTGTAATTTAAAAATTGACCTCTATTATTTTTGGATTAATCCTACCATCTTCTGCAATTTCTACAATACCGTAGGTATGTTTTTTGGCGAACCGTTTGTCAGTCGGACTCCCGGGATTAAAATAAATTGTTTCTTCCCTCTTTTCGATGAAGGCGTTATGGGTATGACCACAAACGACCAATTGACATCCTAAATCTTTCATAGCATTTGAAACGCGGTCAATGAATCCTACAGGGCCTTGTTCGCCGTGGATTACTCCGATTTTCACCCCACCGACCTCAAATGCTAGTCGTTCGGCTAATGCTGCACGAATTGACTTTGAATCCATATTTCCGCATACACCACGAAAATCTCCCATCGATTGCACGTACTTGAGCATATCTCCGCACGTAAAATCTCCCGCATGAACTATGATATCTGCAGTTTTCAAAGCTTTAATCAAGTCAGGCGGGAGACCTACTTCTGCTGGGCCCAGGTGCGTATCTGCAATTACTACAATGCGTTTCATAAGAAATATTAAAGGAGAGGGAGTTTAAAATATAATTGGTGCGATGATGTGGCAACGGACAACGGTGGCGATATTCCTACGGCAGAATTTGAACATCTTTGCCAGAGCATCCGCCAACAATATCATTGCCCGCTTTGTGGGGAAATTTTATCCCAAAAAATGACTACGAACGGCAATTACTCGTGTTTGAAGTGTGAGAAGATTTCTGAGTATGATGTAGTTAAAAAGACGCAGGGTCAACTTTCATTCTCGAAGTTGATGGAATTAAGTCGAATTCAAGTCCCTTGGGCAACGACGGCTCGTTGGGGGGACATTCACTTTGACCTGGCGAAATTCGTACCACGAGTTGAGACACAAAAACTATTCGATCACTTCCGCTCGAGTAATATCTCTAAGAATAGGTGTTTCTTCGTTTTATTGGGGGAAACTGGTTACGGAAAAACTTGGTTAACCGCTAACTGGGCTCACAGTTTTGTTGCACGAAAACAACCTGTATTTTTCTGCGACTTGCGAGATGGACTTGAACCATTTTTCAGAATTATTTTTGGTTGTAAAAAAGAAAACATCGGTTTGGTACTAAACGATTTAACCGGGATAATTGAAAAACCGATTGTTTGGATTTTTGATTGTTATGATGATTGTTCAAGTGAAGTGGATTGCGCAGCAATCTTTGGAGAATTTTTTCGTTTTATCCGAGGCGCACTAAAGTCAAAACGGACACATTTAATCATCCTTACAAGTCGACCTCGAGATTGGTTGAATGATCGAAGTCGTTTTAATTCAGATAAAGAAATATCCGAAATTTTATGGCGAGAGGGGGACAATGGTGGACATTTGATGAGTGGAGTACTCCCGAACTTTTCAGCTAAAGAAATTGCACTCGCGGCTGATCGATATCACCTCCCCCCCCCTACGATGTGGTCGGGCGCGTTACGTACTCTAGCCGATACTCCCTTGTGGATCGCTATTGCGGCAGAATTATACTACATAAAAAATGTAATGCCGGATGTTGTCGACCCACAATTGTATCTCAAATTTTTCGCGCGGTTAGGTCTTCAACCAACAGATTTAGGCGCATTAGGTGATATTTCACTCCACTTATTATTGAAATATATGAGCATTAAATCGAATAGGAACCAACTTTGGACGGAGAAAATTGATCGTCACTATCTTTCCGAGATTGATTTTTTGACTATTTTAAAGTTAAATAGCGTTGGTCTCATCACACTCACGGAAAACGAGATTGGTACGAAAATCGCTCTCACCAAACCCTACCACGGTTGGTTTGGTCTCGCCTATCGAATATACCAGTTATCGAAGACAGATAGGGAAGAACAATTGATCGCAATTTACGAACAAATGAACGATCTTCCTGACAAAGAGAGTATACTGCATATCGCTTGGGCACTCTCATTGGAAATTCCGGAATTACCTGGGGTTGAAGACATTCCAATGGTGAGTTACAACGGAATCGCGTTACGCTCGGCAGAACACCAAGTAATGACGACTCTTGAAAAATTAATTCACAAGCCTATCCCTTTCCTAGAACGAGTTGACTGGAATACCTTTGGATTTACTGCTACGAGCGGGCACGTGCGTGCTCTCAACCTCTGTAATCAAGATCTTATCATCCTCCCCCCTAACTTTGGTGATCTTACTTACTTGCAACGTGCTTGGCTTGCAGGAAATCAATTGACAGAACTCCCCGTATCCATCGGGAAACTACAATCCCTGACAAAATTAAATCTCGTGAGTAATGCCTTAACTTCACTTCCGAGTACAATCGGGAACCTATCAAATCTAGTCAATATGTCACTAGGGAAAAATAAATTAACTGACCTTCCTGAAGAAATTGGACTTATTCAAACCCTCGAAAAAATCTCTCTTAATGAGAATAAGTTGCAAAAGCTTCCAAACAGTATTGGTAATTTGCGAAATCTTAAAGAAATCGACCTGAGTCATAACCAGCTAGTAGAACTTCCAGAGAAACTTGGAAACCTGCCATTATTAGAATATCTCGACCTAAGTTTCAATCTCTTAACCAAGGTACAGGAGACTTTAGGGAACCTCCAAACTCTAAAAGAGCTGATGCTGTCAAATAATAATCTGAAGGGTTTACCGGAAAGTTTCACGTATTTATATCTACTTCAGAAATTAGATTTATCACACAATAAAATAACTGAACTTCCCGTTTCATTTGGTGATTTGGAACTCCTTGAGATGTTAAACCTCGCGCATAACGAGTTAAGAAAGTTACCTCCTAGTTTTGATAATCTAAAATTACTTAAAGTCTGTAAATTGAGCGAGAACAAACTCGATTCTCTTCCCGAAAACATCGGGAAGCTAACAACACTGCAAAGTTTATATCTCCAGCACAATTCACTTGTAACACTCCCTCCCTCAATTGGCAATTGCGAGTCACTCCTTGAGCTTGACCTTTCTTCAAATGTTCTCAGAGATATTCCGCAAAGGATTGAGAATTTATATTATTTACAGGTGCTCCTACTCTCCAATAACCAATTATCGACTCTTCCAACCACGCTCTACAATTTGAATTCCCTCTCCTTCTTGTTTCTGGCAAATAATCGCTTATCACACCTGTCTGAAGAATTTCCTCGATTGCAATCCCTTCAACATCTCGACCTCCGAAATAATCAGTTCATCAAAGAACCACCCATTTTGAAAAATATGAAATCTCTGAA
>MBAA01000131.1:0-3183 GCA_001940655.1 Promethearchaeota archaeon CR_4 | reverse complement strand
ACGTGGGCTGTCATCAAGGGGAATTCATATTAGATCTCGCAAAACGTGGTTATTTACAATCCTGCGGTTTGGATATTTCCCGTTATCATCTCGATTTGGCCCGCATTTCAGCAAAACAATCAAGATTACCTGTAATATTTAAGGAAGGCGATCCACGGGCGATCCCCTTTCCGCATGACAAATTTGACGTGAGTTTAATCCGAAGGAATGTGCTTGGCAATTTTGAGGCAGCACAAGGTGATTTGAAAGTTCTCAAGGAAGTTTTTCGCGTTCTCAAACCAAAGGGAAAGATCCTAGTTGAAGTATTTAGTAAAGACATTTTCCAGGCAACTCTTCCGCAACAATATTGGGAGTGGAAAAATAATAATTACGTAATTTCGCGACAACAATCTTATTCACCCGAGAACGAAAGGCTTGTAACCCGGGAAATTATCACCGATACACAGGATTATGTTGTTACTGACCGCTTTTTCGCGGTGAAGGTTTATACACGGGAGAGCGTGACAGACCTTCTTTCACGGGCAGGTTTTGAAGTCCTCGGATTTCATGAGGCTCGTCCAAATGTCATTTGCATCACGGCAATTTCACAAAAAACAACCATTACCGCGCCGCCAATCACCCCCAAACAACAACGCGTTGTGGGAATCATCTTTGGAACTCCTCAAAAATCAGATCGCGTAAAACCAAGTCCAGTCTACGATGAGGATTCCCTCTATGCAAATGATATTATGCTCACGTCAATGCGGGAGCTTCCTGGGTATCAATTCATCATTTTACAGAATCATGATACTCTATCTCTTGACCTGACTCGTCTCAAGGGGCGCATTGATTACGTGTTCAACTTGTGCGATGAGGGGTTCAATAATGACGTTCGCTACGAATTACACATCCCCGCCACCCTCGACATGCTAAAGATTCCTTATACTGGGGCCACGCCCCATTGTCTATCTGTTTGTGCCGACAAGTCCATTATGCGGGGCATTGCTATCGAAATGGGCATCCCTGTCGCCCAGGGGGTCTTCATCCATCCCGGGGAAACGAGTTACGACATACCATTCCCTTTTCCCGTAATTATCAAACCTGCAACGGGAAACTCGAGCTTTGCGATCACCCAACGTAGTGTGGCTGGCAATTATGACGAGTTTTTTGACGCAATTTCTGAGGTTCAAGCGCGTATTGGATATAATGAAGCCCTCCTCGTGGAAGAATTCCTCCCGGGGGCAGATCTGTCTGTAGGGATCGTTGGCAATCCCCCGTCATCTTACATTGTCTTACCTATTACGCAAGAAGATTATACTGAACTTTCTACGAACCTGCCATCCATCTGCGCCTATGAAGCCAAGTGGTTACCTGACTCTCCTTATGGCGTCGTGAAAGCGGTGCCTGCCCAACTCCCGGCCACCACCCTTGAATTCGTGCGAGAATACTCTGCCAAATTATTCTCCCGCTTGGAATGTCGGGATTATGCTCGCATTGACTGGCGTCTTGACGGCCAAGGCGTCCCCCGGATGCTCGAAATCAACCCGAATTGTGGACTCACATGGGATGGCCACCTCTACCACATGGCCCGCCACAATGGAATGTCGTATGGGGATATGCTGGGTGCTGTCTTACACGCAGCAGAGGAACGATTAGGTCTTCCCCCTATGATTTAATCCAAAGGATTGCCTTCATACTCCATCCTTGCATAAAATCTCTTCCTGTGGTTCCTAAAAATTCTAGTCCCAATCGATGTTAACATTAAAAATCTTAGAGTACAGAGCGATTCCAAAGAATTTAAGGATAAAGATATTAGAGAAATGCAAACCCCGAATTGATATATGTATTAAATATCCAATCTTACATCTAAGCAGATTTATATAACTAAACAACGAATTCATTTAGATAACAATCATTTTTAAAGTAAATAATTAAGAAACAAGTCGATTCCATATGTCAACCGCAGAAAATGAGGAATTATTCCGAAAAATTCGGAGACATGCTATTGTTAACCTCATTATGTTATCTATAATAATTGTCGATAGTGCTGTTGTAAGAGTGATTTTTTTATCATTTTCTTATGCTACAATTGCGGCAAGTTTGGCTGCCAGTATGACATTTCCCATCTTTATGGCAGCCAATAATGTGATCATAACCATCATTGAAGAAAAAAGTAAGGAAAAAAACGTCATTATGCTCTTCGTGTTTGGAATTGCCACCCTCGCATTTGCTGTAGTGCTCCTGTTAGATTATGCCCTTCCAGGTCTACTTAGTATTTTTAACCTGTTCTTGAGTAGTTATTATGCAATTATAACAATTTCCCGGTTTGCACTATCAATTGTGATTTTCGTCATGTGCGTATTAACGATCATCGCTAGCGTTAAGATTATCAGTCTCCACGCGCCGAATTTATCACGCAAAGACAATAAAATCCCCATAACGACACCCGTGGTAAGTGCACCTCCCACAACGCCGGTACAACAACTAGCTCCAAATATGCCAACCTCTGAAATGAACTATTGTCCCCAATGTGGTTCCCAAGTTAAATTGGGTGCCAAATTTTGCGAAAAATGCGGGAAGAACCTTACCCCTTAATACAATTTTAAATGTTCTTTGATAAGGTTGTCCGAATCTGGTGAAATCTATGGGTTTGTATTTACCCCTCCTCCTTTAACAATGTTTTTACCTTGGATTCCTTAAAAACTTAGTCCCCATCCCCAATAACTATGAGTTATTGAGAGTTTGGATGATTTTAATGAGATTATTACTACATTTATCCAAGAAACGCGAACCGGAATCGAATTTAAGATTAAATATTCATTCTCTACCACATAACTCGGTATAATGGAATGTTATATGCTGATATGCTGGGTACCATCTTTCACACAGCAGTGGAACTATTAGGATTGCTTCCCCTCAGTTAATGGTGCCCAAAATATTATATATCTAAAAGAAGTGGAATAATAGTCTGAAATTGCTTCAAGATATTTACATCATTACTCGTCACGTATTGCATTTCGATGCTGGTGCATTTACCAGTTATTATATCTGAGGAGTAACATCATTCGTTAAACACTTCCTTGCCCCATATTAATCTAATTTTATTATCACATAACGTAAGTTATACGCGTTGAGTTAAGAAGATTTTCATCGAGATTTTCATCGAAAGTGATAATTCTTCGAGCAAATATCCTTGGGCAGTCA
>MBAA01000070.1:11331-24155 GCA_001940655.1 Promethearchaeota archaeon CR_4 | reverse complement strand
TTACGACTATGTTTGCCATGTTCATTCCTCCCAGGCGATGACCACCGACCGCTCGACGGGGTGGTGCCCGTGCTGTTCTAGGCAGGCCGCCGTGCAGACGATGGGTGTGTGGAACAGCCGGATGTAGACATAATCCCCGGCCTTGACAGGGCACGGAGTCCCGCAATACGTGCAGGGGACAGTGGTGGGGACAGGTTTCTGGTAGAAGGCCTGCCGATAGAGAACCGAACCTAGGTTCTTCGGGGCATCCTGGTAGAGACATTTGTTGTGGCCCATCACAGCTCACCTCCCCCAATTTGACAGGCCGGGGTATTATAGTGAACTCGCTTTCCTGAGAGCTTGCAGAACGTATTTCCGTCCGGTCCTTGAAAACACGGACACTTCCCACACACCTTCTTAGGTATGGGAATCACATCATAGGGAACCTGGTGCATTTATGCCCACCTCCTCTGTGTTAGAAACGCGACATACATCGCTCGCACTTGCTCTAACCGTAACTTGCTCCCATATCCATCAGGCGGAAATTTAAGAAACGAAACGAGACGCATCACGTCGAAGGGGGTTAAAACGACCTTCTCCGAAAACGATGAATAGTTAGGACTCGAATTAATTTCTTGAAAGTCGTTTGGTTGTGTGCCCACTGTCCCGAGTTTGCGGTTCGTGGCGGGAGCCACTTTTTCTTTCACCCTAGCTCCCCTCCGAGTGCAGAGAGCACCGCGGTCTGCATATCTTTCAAAATCTGCGTTCTTGCCGCTTCAAGAATCGAGGGTTCCCGACTGTATTTCTGTATTTTTTCTAATTTCTCAACGACATCGAGAGCTAGTTCAAATTCAAATGTCCTAGGTTCCTCATCACGTTCGTTGAGATCGACCGAGGGCACATTGTTAATAACAGCGATTTCATTCACAATCAATGCCCTCCTCTCGCTGAGTCGTGGGGTCGGGGGCGGGCGCGGCATCTTGGCGGGTGACAGCGCCTCCCTCGTTATCCATTAGTTCCCGAAGCTTGCGCTGGATGAATCGTGATAAACTAATGTCATGATTTCTCAGAAATTCATCCTGTGCAGGGGGGATACAAACTGTTTTTTTAATTACAGACATATATCGGAACTCCGAGCAGTAGATTCTTAGTGTGTTACCTAAATTATATAATTAGTGTATTACAGATAAGAATGTTGTGCCCGTTCTGCGATTCCGCTCTGGAATTGAGTCTTGCTATCATACATCAATACTCAGAGAGTATTCCAGTGTCATACACCAAAAACTTAAATGGTCATTCTCCTAGTGATTCCTTATGCCAAAGAAAAAGCACGCCGGGGGTCGCCCTTTGGGTGCAAAGGATTCTCATCCACGTCAAAAACGTCCTGCAGGCACCTTACGAAGTTTCCGGGCCGATAAAACCACAATGGAAGAGCTTGAGTTTTTAGCTACCCAGGAAGATACAACGCAAACTACCGTGATTTTGAGGGCTATCCACTATTATTTTGAGCACAAGAGGGCTTCGACTGACCCTGCCAGCTTGCGGACAACAGTATCTATGTCTTTACCTTCCAAGGAAAATTGGATTGCAACTTGTCCCAAGTGTGGTTTTGAAATAAAAATGAGAAAAGAGTTAGGATTGCACTTGGTCTAGTGGGATTGGAGCCAGTACTTGATGGTCTGGCGGGTGAAGGGTGTGTGAAATTCCTCGTTGATTGCGTCCGCAATCTTGCCATAACCGAGGCCCTGTTCTCGGAGCGCGGCGGCTCGTTCTTGCATTTGTGTTTTCAAGGTCTTTTTGGTCTTCTTTTCAAACAGCTTGTAATTGGGGAGTTGCTTCAGGCGCTCGGAGGCAAAGCGTGTTTCTTCCTCGAGCTGCTTGATACGCCGGAGGAGCATCTCTCGCTCTTCCAAGAGCTTCTGTTCCCTCGGGGATATCAATTGGGCGCGGAGGACAGATCGCTCTTCAATCAGCTGGCGGAGGTGGATCATCAACCGTTCGCGGTCATTTCGCTTGTCCAGAAGCATCGCCAGGACCTCCATCATCTCGGTGTCAATGACCTTCTCCTGGGCGATAATCTCGCTCTCGGACACCTGTGTCTTCCGGGTTTCCTTCGCGGCCTCAATCTCCGCCAGGAAGTCAAGGGATTTTTCTTTCTGTTTCTCGGCATAGGCATCCAGGACTTCCTGCTCGTTTAATTGCAAATAAAGTATGGTAGTGGTGATCTTAGTGTGACCGAGCATCTTGGACACTTCATGGAGTGTGAACCCTTCTTTCAACTTCCGAGACGCGAAGGACTTGCGGAGCGAGTGAATTGACAGCTTTCGGGCCCTAATCATGTCTTGGGGTAACACCTTACGGATAAACTGGGTGAACTTGTGGGAGATGGATTCCCCGTCCAAAGGATGCCCCCGGTTGGAGAGAAAAACCCTGCCCTGCCAATCACTCGGAATTGTGACCCCTTCCTTAACAAAAGTTTGGTTTCGCCGCTCCACAAATGCCTTAATCCGCTCCACAAAGGTCTCTGGAATAGGCACTCGTTGACTGCGGGTTTTCGTGTCATTTTCCTCAGCAATTAAACCCTTGGTAAGTTGAATGTAGAAAACCCCCGTAGTGTCATCTTTCCTGAGCTTGTCGAGCGTGAGCTTGCTGATACTTTTCACGCGGATCCCCGAGTTCACCCCTGCGTCAATGACCATTGTGAGGTAGGGCACCTGCATAAGCTTGGGAGCCTTGTCTAGCATTAATTCAACTTCCTCATCGGTGAACTTATCCTTCTGGGGAATCCGGTTTAGGGTATTGTCATGTTTAGCATTCACCAAATCGAACGAGTCCAAGGACTTTTGGTAAACTTCGAACGGGTTTTCCCCCTTGTAGATTCCCTTCTTGATTAGGAACGCATATAACACCTTCAAGGCGCTTAGGTACTGGGGTTTCACTTGGGGCGCTACCTCCCCGTCTAAGTGATCGGCATAGGCGGCGATATCATCCCTTTCCGCCAAGACTATAGGAATCCCCCGCTTGGTTGTTAAAAATTCGTGGTATTTATTAAAGCGAGCGCGGTAAGTCCGTAACGTACTCTGATCACGCTTGTAGATTCGCGCGAACTCGTCATTTAACTCTTGGAAATTCTCCAGGTTAGGATTGCCGGATAGGTTATCCATTGGATGTCACCAAAAAATTGCATTCTGTATGACTGTGAAAAAAGGTGTTAAAAAAGTTATGGGGTTTAAACATAAACAATCATTTTTTGGGGGAAAAACGGGGATGGTCGTCCTGTCAAATGATTGGGCTGAACCGTGGATAATGGTTACGTTTATAAAAAAGAAGGGACAAACACCTAATGCGAGTTGGGAGAAATTTAGCGAAGGTAAGACGTTAAAGTTCTCACTCACGGAAGTAGCTGCAATCCTCGGCGTTTTGCGAGGAGAGAAACCCCTATTTAAAACATTTCACAAGTTCAAGGAAGGCGGAACTCCCGTTGAAATCCGCTACGAGCGCGGGCGGGGTTCTACAGACCCCGAGACTGTGGTCTTTTCTGCCGGGGGGTACATACGACCGATCACATGGCCAGAAACGGATGTCCTGCGGTCACTGCTCGAGCACATATTTGAGGAAAAAATACAATATGCGACCAATTCTCACGGCAAAGAGAAAGCATCCACAGTAGTCCAGAACAGCACGGATGAAACTTGCAATGAATTTGAGAATTTTCAAGAGGGAGAACCTGACGAGGAGGGTGATGAGGGAGTATCTAATGAGAATTCCATGGTCGAGGACTCCTCCTCAAAAAATGATCAAGAATCCGCTCTTGCTCAACAATTCAGGGGATTTTGTTTTCATCCCACGCCCTCCCGGGTACCGTCGAGTACTACTATCGTCAAGGGGGAACTTTTTGGTATCGAGCAGAATTCGGCAAGTCCACTCCTCATTATCGACCAAGGTAATGGTGAACTCCTCGAAATTCCCTCGAACCGAGTCCATTATGCCACACAGGATGACGAGACTGTGATTCTCGTGGTTGGAGATGAACCACTGGTCACCCCAGCTCATCTTAAGGATTCAATCCGAGAAATCCCTTCCTTATCTAAGAAGAATTCTACTCGAAAAGAAACGATGGCGAGCGCTTTTCTCCCAGATGGGATTGCTGCACGAGCAAGTGCTGTCAAGAAAGTCACCGAGAAGGCTATTTGTGTTGAAAACCGAACCGGATCCCTCCTATGGATTCCTAGATCTGCATTCTCGGACGACCAGTCTTTCCCTGATGGACCCCTCGAAAATCCGTGGGAATTTTCCCTCAAAGGGTGGTTCGCTCGAAAAATGGATGCTCAAACGTGGTTAACCGGCCATTAAAGCGTTTTTCTTCCTCATTTCCATCTTTCATACGCGATATTGGTATCATAAGTATTTTTTAAAACAAAAAATAGTACTAAGCCTGATTTCAATCCCGAGCTACCAGGATTTTGAAAAATAAAGTTATTGAAGAATGAGAGAAGGACTCCCGCGAGCACGCCTGACAAGGGTTTTTGCAATTAAAAAGTTGAGGAAACTGAAGGTGGCCAATAACATTAACATAATGGTAATGGGAACCCATAACGAGGGGAGAAACCGCAGGTCGTTCACAAAAAAGAATTCTACAAATATCATCCTAAAACCAAATGCAAATCCAAGAGAGGGGAGGAGAAGGAAGAATGTTTCCCAATAGTAACAATTCATCTGGAATCTCTTTTTCGCGCCCAGCATTCGCATTAAGAACTGAAGCTCAAAAGGGAAAAGGAAAAAAGGGGGACATTGATTCCGGAACGTGTCTACCCTGATTTCGTGTTATCAAATGGAGAGATTCGAGAATTATTCGATTTCTCAGAAACCACTTTTTTTGAGTGGAGGGAGATTTCGGGAAAATTCGAGTAAATGGAATTTTCCTGCATTTATTGTGCATATTTTGGCAATCCGCCGAGATCCGCTGCAATTCATTTATTATAATTGTGAAATCCTGAGATTGACCTGCAATTCAATGAAATATTTTGGAAATGATTTTTGTTTTTTTGTGTTCATATTTGGATTTTGATTTCTCGAACCTACTTTACCCTTCGGCTTTCAACATTTAAGGCATTTGGTCGATTCTACTTCTCGGTTTTTCCTTAGTCTTTTCACACGACAGAAATCAATAAGAAATGATTTAATGTGAATAATTATTTGGTTGCAATAACCCCTCCTGATTGTCGAGGTTTACCAAACAAAATAATTCTTGATTCACAAAAAAATGCTTTCCGTCGTCATCACGCTTGGCAAAGTTATTTTAACGTTGAACGATAAGATGCTCTCGTGGAGGCGCAATTCATTCGTGCGCCCAGCCCCCTTTAAGTAATTCACGTAAAAGGGAAGTGATCACACTAGAAAATACACGCAAACCGAACATTATTTGCATTGGTGTGACGCATTGACTACACAGAAATCTAATCCCAACTAAGAAAGGAGCTTTGGTATATGTCCAAGAAAGCGCCAAAGCCGGAGCAAAAGAAAACAGCCGAAACGCCCAATGAACAACCGACCGAACGACAGCAACCTACACGCGAAAGCTCCAATGTTCGCATCTTCGTGGCGCTCTGCCGTTGAGGGGTGAATATTGCCGGGATTATTGATCTTGAAGCTCTTCGGCAATATGCTCTGACCCTCCCGAACGTGGTCGCAAGCGAAATCTACCTCGCCTATTGCACGGAACCAGGTGCGGTGTACATCAAAGAGCAGATGGAAAAGTCCAACGCGAATCGCCTGTTAATAGGTGCTTGTACTCCAAAAACTCACGAACCTGTCTTCAAGGCAGTCCTCCGCGGGATGGGTGTAGATGACAGTTTCCTCGAGTTCGCAAACCTACGAGAACACGACAGCTTCGTCCACA
The DNA here is from genome assembly GCA_001940655.1 of Promethearchaeota archaeon CR_4. Lineage (GTDB taxonomy): Archaea > Asgardarchaeota > Lokiarchaeia > Sigyniarchaeales > CR-4 > CR-4. The sequence goes on along the minus strand of MBAA01000070.1, from coordinate 18,277 downwards.
TGCAGAACAAACCTGCGGCCCTCGCGGTAGGCAAAGACATCATTCGAGCGGCCGTAGCGCGTGCTGCGAAGCTAGAACCAATCCCTCGCAAGACCGTGCCGGTCACTAAAGAGGCACTGGTCATCGGGGGCGGTGTGGGGGGTTTGCAGGCATCTCTTGACCTCGCGAAGCACGGATTCAAGGTCCATCTCGTGGAAAAAGAACCTACCATCGGCGGCAAGATGGCGATGCTCGACCGGACGTTCCCGACAGATGATTGCTCGATTTGAATCTTGGGGCCTGTAATGCTGGAAGCGGCGCGCAACCCGAACATCAACCTCCTCACCTACGCGAAAGTCACGGACCTAAAGGGGTATGTAGGAAATTACGAGGTAGAAGTCACGAAAACGCCCCGGTACGTGAAACCGAACTGCAACGGGTGTGGAGCCTGTGTCGAAGTGTGCCCTGCGTGGGGCGCGAACACGTTCGACTGGGGAATGTCGCCGCGTAAGGCTATCTACATCGCCTTCGCGCAAGCCGTGCCAGCAAAGGCCCAAATCGACATGAATCGGTGCATCAAGTGCGGCAACTGCGAGAACATCTGCGAGCTGGAGTCTATCAACTTCAACGATGAACCGGAAAAAGTCAAGCTCAAGGTCGGCACGATCATCGTGGCAACTGGGTGGGACGAGTTCAAACCAGAAACGGGATATCTCGGGTATGGCGTCGCGAAGAATGTCATTACACAGGGGCAACTCGAGCGGGCATTGGCACCAAACGGCCCGACTGGAGGAAACCTCATGCGCCCGTCAGACGGGAAGCATCCTCACAGTATCCTGTTCATCCAGTGCGTGGGGTCGCGCGACAAGAAACATAACGCGTGGTGTAGTGCCGGTGTCTGTTGTATGATCTCGGTGAAGAACGCGAAGCTTATCCGACAACATCTGCCCGATTCCAACGTTGCGGTGGCCTATATCGATATGCGCTGTGGTGGGAAGATGTACGATGAATACTATACCCAAGCGCGGGAAGCCGGTGTAATGTTTCTCCGTGGAAAGGTGGCGGACGTCAAGGAGAATCCCAAGAACGAGAAAGCGGTAGTTATCATCGAAGACGCGGCGAGTGACGAATTTATTCAGCAAGAATTCGACCTCGTGGTGTTGTCAGCTTCGATGCAAGCGCCGACGGACGCTGATGAGCTGAATAACATCCTTCGTCTCGAACGTAGTCCTGACGGGTTCTTCAAGGAATATCACTCTCGCCTCAATCCTGTTGACGCTAAAGTACCCGGCATCCACTTCGCGGGGGTTTCGCAAGGGCCAAAGTCCATCGCGGAAACGATTATGCAAGCGAAAGGAGCAGCTTCCTCAGCTAGCATCATTATGCAGAAAGGCGAATACACCATCGACCTCATTCGGGCGATTGTGGACCTTGACCGCTGTTCCGTTTGTGGATTATGCGAGAAAGCTTGTCCCTACAACGCGATCACGATGAACGAGAAAGGTGCCAACGTTGACGAGATTCGGTGTCGTGGGTGCGGTACGTGCTGTTCCGTGTGTCCTTCGGCAGTTATTTCGCTCCGGTACTATCGCGACGGTCAATATCAAGCCTACATTGACGCGTTGCTTGAGGCAGAACAAGTACAACCTGCCAAGTAAAAATACAGTCAGCGTGAATGAGACTCTGGGGTAAAGCATGAGCCCAGTGTGGACGCCCTCGCAAGGGGAATGCTGATTTGGGGATTTTTTTTAATTATTTTTAGCAGAGCAGAGTAAATATACCTCGTCATTGGTACGATAGAGATTTCCCCAGACTATAACAACATCAATTAGGCTATTTCTAATCAGAGTTACTTTTTTATTTGCAAAATCTTTTTTAATTCAGTGTTCATCCTCGATCATTAATCGGTGCAATCGAGCGCGAAGTAGAATTTTTTCTCCTAATTACTTTGCATAACCTTCACTCACTAACCCTTGATCAGGGGGACTTTTTCCCATGAAAATAAATCTCAAGATGAGCAAGAATTTACATGTTGGAAAACCTATTGTTGTGGACGCTATCATAGATTTCACAAAACCTCGACAAGTGCAATGGGCAGACGTGAAACTCGTTGTTAAGCGTCCATGCACAAAACCTTTTATCCTCTCCAGGCGGGAATTCTTGAATAATGGTTTTTTCGAGAGAGGTTCATACCATCGTGCAGCTCTTCTTGCTGCTAATCGTTTCCTCGTACCAAGTATCCACCACAATATCAAGGATTTCTATGTAAACGCATCTATGAATTTCATCCAAGATGCTCCCCCACACCATCCCATAACGATTGATCAAAATTTCCCATTAGAATTGCACTATAATTTGAAAAACATTCGGTTACCTGATTCGCGACCAGTAGCACTTGGTGCAGGAGGAATGGTCATCCACCTTGAACGAGATCTCTTTCACCCGGGTGAGATTGTTAAAGGATTGTTGTCCTGCCCTGGTCTCGGTTTGATAACAGTTCAGCTCAAGAAATCCAGCACCATAAGGTGCCAGTGTCCGGATTATGGTGCAAATTGCGCATATGTGAAGAAAGTGCCATCTATTGTATTGGCTGAACAGAAATTCAAATGTAAAAAGGCTCCCGTGGAATTTAACTTGCCTATCCCTGCCGATGCCGAGATGTCTCGAAGTTATTGTTTCTCAGGGACATGTGGCGGCAAATCTAATGACTCTTATGGCGAAGAGATCAAATATTTCCTTAAAATCCAAGGGAAGCGGGCGGGAATCCGGTACCCTCCAATCAATGTTAAAACCTCCCTGTCAATCGCGCCCCCCATTCACACCCAAGAAGAAGAGGATGCGGAAGATTCTGAAGGTCCGAAATTTCCCGAAGACTATCCAAGATCATTTCCCTCAGGCGCCTTTGAAGTGTCTGCGCCTTCCTGGGATGACACAACAGATCAATATAGATTGAATGTTACAAATCGTAGTAATGAAACCTATAGAGGAGTTTCGGCGCAATTTTGGGAAGAAGACCAATCCCGGGCGTTAAAAACATATGGATTTGGGACTTGGAATCCTGGAGAAACGAAAGAAATCGAATTTTGGAAAACTGGCAAAAGTTTAGTCAAGTTTATTGTTGAAGATAACGATTATCGGCAATTCGAGATCTCTTTATAATTTCAATGTTCGATTTATTTTTCAGTTTTTTCGTTTTGCGTCATTTTTGAAATTTATTATGAATTGGTCTTTTACTAGCAGATCATTTAAGATAATTGTCTCTGAGAGGAATAATATTGATATTTCACAGGATAAAGTGGATATAATGGTGATTAAGGGAAATGGGTATTTTTATTGGTAGATGATCGAATCGTTTCATTTAAGATTCTATCGAACATTTTTCAGCAATAATTGGAAAATCTTGTGAGTTTTTCGGAATAGATTAAACGTACATTCGAGATTTTACTTTGAAATCTTAATATCCTTATACTCTAATTTGAAAAATATTATATTTGTAGTTTTTTTTTTTAGAAAATGACGAAAAAAGTACTTAACCAAGTCACTTTTTAAGTAATGTGATAGAACTCGAAGTTTGAATTTGGTGGGTTGCAACTTTAGCGGCGTAATAGAAGAAAATGTCCATACCTCTGCCGTGAAAAAAGAAAACTGCCCCTGCAGGATAATCTCGGAAATACGTACAAAAGAATAGAAGAAGTATATTATAATAATTTCCCGCGATTTCTATGGTGGAAAGCAAGGAACAAAACGAACATCTACGTGACATAGCAAATTTGTGTTATCGTTGCAAGAAATGCAGCGTAATCTGCCCCGTAGCACCTTCAGGTCGATTCAACCCTCGGAAATTCATCCAGGAGATTAACCTGGAAACTCCGGGACGTTTGAAAAAGGGACGAAAATTCTGCGATACAGAAGAAGATATTTGGGTTTGCTTGACGTGTGGTCAATGTCGCGTATGCCCCCAAGGTCTGGAAATTCCGGAAATGGTCAGGGAGATTCGCAAAGAGGTTCGAGAGCAAGTACCTAATGACCCACGTTTTACCGCTACAGAAACCCATATGAACATATTTCCGATAGCATTTGAGCTGATGAGAAAAAACCCAAAACCTGCCCAAAAGCAGACAATCCTTAATCAATACGCATCGATTCAAAAGTGGCCTGCTCTTGAAATGGCACAAACTGGATCTATTGCATATTATCCTGGTTGCTTTAATTTATACGAGCACGCGCTGGTAAATTTGCACGTGCAGCAAACACTAACTGCATATGCAATAATTCGCTTTCTGAACCTTACTGGTATTACCCCTGTGGTGGCCAATGATTACTGTTGCGGGCATGATGCCCTCTGGGCAGGAGATGAGGAAACATTTTTATCATTTGGTAAGCGGAACATCGAAATTTGGAAAGCGGCGGGCGTGAAAACAATTCTAGTGTCATGTGCCGAAGGGTTTCGGACATTATCCGTGGATTATCCAAAATACTTCCCTGAATTTTCCTTCCAAGTCGAGTTCGCTGCAGATTATTTTGACCGAAACCAAATTTTCAAAAAAATTCGTGGATTCGAAGTGAAGTGCCGGAGCATCGTGACGGTTCATGATCCCTGCCGATCGGGTCGCCTAGTGGACGGGGGACATTACGAGTCCGTGCGAAATCTCCTGCAGAATTTGATATTTCTTGAGATCGTGGAAATGCCTCATAATCGGGATGAAGCCCGCTGCTGTGGAGTAGCTTCCTTCCGTAATTGTACGGATTACGCGCGAGATATGACGAGGAAGAGAATTAAGGAGGCAATGAAGGTGGGTGCAAAATATATCGTCACTACTTGCCCCAAATGCGTATCTCACTTTCAATGCGTCACATTAAATGAGGCTGCCGCATTGAAAGCAAAATTTGGCAAGGACCCTCCGAAAGTGATGGATTTGTTTTCGTTCATCTATTCGGCATACAATGCTAATGACTTACTATGAGACCAAGATATCACGAAAAAGAGAGTAGAGGAAAAGTAGAATGAGCGAGCATCTTCTTGGCGCCGGTTCTGTTCTCATATTAGGAGGAGGTATCGCGGGTGTTTCGGCGGCTTCGAATCTCTCGGAAGCAGGATTTAAGGTGTATTTGGTTGAGAAAAACCTCACCATTGGTGGGCACATGGCGCAATTAGACAAGACGTACCCGACGAATGATTGCTCGTTGTGTATTCTTGCTCCAAAATTAGTGGAAGTGGCCCGAGATCCCAATATCAAATTATACACCAATTCGGAACTCGTAAAATTGGAGGGAGTGCCGGGCAAATTAAGGGCCACCATTGTCAAGAAACCTCGTTACGTGGAAGGTAACAAGTGTAAGGCATGTGGCGATTGCGCGAAAGCCTGCCCTGTTGGGGGTATTCCTGACGAGTTCAATTATGGTTTGGGGGTGCGCCACGCGATCTACATTCCATTCCCTTCAGCTGTACCTGCAACTTTTGCCATAGACCCGAAAGTGTGCCTCCACTTCAATTACCAGCTTTGCGAGACGTGTTCTAAAGTCTGCAAGGCGGGGGCGATAAATTATAATATGAAACCTGATGAAATCGTCCTCGATATTGGGGCAGTTATTATTGCCACGGGTTTTGATGAAATTGCACCAGAACAAATGCCTTTTTACAAGAAGTTTCGGGATGTCTCACCAAATGTTCTCATTGGTATGGAATTCGAGCGACTAATGTGCGCTAGTGGGCCAACGGGGGGGCATGTGGTACGTCGATCTGACGGGCATCCCGCCAAGCAGATTGCTTTCATCCAATGTGTGGGGTCTCGGAATATCCACGATACGAATGCTGTTCCATATTGTTCCCGCATCTGTTGCATGTATGCAACCAAGCAGGCGGTCATTACCAAGGAGCATGCTGGGAAAGATGTGGAATGTTATATTTTCAATCCGGAATCCCGCGTATACGAAAAAAACTTTCAAGATTATGTTAATCGCGCTCGAAACGAATATGGGGTGCATTTCATATCAGGTCGAGTTGGCGACATGGAAACAGCCCCAGGTGAGCACGAAGTGTCGGTCATTTACGAAGACCACGAGTCAGGCCGGGTCCACAACTTGAAGTTCGACCTTGTAATTCTCGAGTGCGCCGTCGTGCCTTCAAATAGTTCCAAGCAGTTAAGTAAAGTTGTTGGGGGACAGATCGATGCGCACGGATGGTTCACCACAGAAAATCTAACACTCCTTGAGAATCGGAATATATTTGTGTGCGGGTGCGCCCTGACGCCGATGAATGTCCAAGAATCGGTCGCTAGTGGGTGGTCGGCAGCTGGAAAAGCAATGGTGAAACTCGCTGACGCGCGAGGAACCGAGGTGACTGAGCTTGTGTATCCGACTGAAATCCCTGTTAGCCCTACAGAGAACCCAAGAATCGGGGTTTTAGTTTGTCGGTGTGGCACCAATATTGCGGGGTATGTTGACGTTCCAAAGGTGGTGGAATATGTCAACCACCTCCCCAATGTGGTCGTATCTAGGGAAAACATGTATTCGTGTTCATCAGATTCCCAAGAACAAATTAAAAGTTTGATTAAGGAATTTAAGCTCAATCGTTTCATTGTTGCGTCTTGCACGCCGCGAACCCATGAACCCCTTTTCCAGGCGACGCTCCGTGAAGCAGCGTTGAATCCCTATCTCTTTGAATTAGTCAATATCCGCGACCAAGATTCATGGGTTCATATGAATGAACCCGAGGTAGCTACAGAAAAGGCTTGTGACCTCATTCGGATGCATGTTGCAAAAGTTGCTGCACTCCAACCACAAATTCGTCAAAAAGTGTCAGTCACGCAAAAAGTTTGTATTGTTGGAGGGGGGTTGAGCGGTCTCACTGCGGCCTTAAATGTCGCTTTGCAAGGGATTCCCGTCACACTTGTTGAGAAAGAAAAAGAAATCGGGGGTATATGGAACTCATTAGCGCCCTCTTATGATGGCAGTTACTCCCGCGAGG
>MBAA01000070.1:7245-11291 GCA_001940655.1 Promethearchaeota archaeon CR_4 | reverse complement strand
CATCGTCATAAAGAATAACACCCGCTTAAAAGAAGTGTCAGGTTTCGTTGGAAATTACAATCTCGCCTTAGAAACGGCCGATGAAAAATGGCAGGACAAGGTTGGGGGCATCATCGTTGCAACCGGTGCTGTGCAAGCGAGTATTCCTCCTTCGTACACCGTATCAAAACCAGGCAAGATCATAACACAAACCGAGTTTGAACAAGGTTTCGTAAATAATAGAATCACTTTACCGCCCCGAGCGCGCATCGTCTTTCACCAGTGTGCAGGCCAAAGGGGAGACTTATGCGTACCGCACGCGTTTGTAGGATGCAGCAACATATGTTGTGAAAGCACGCTGAAATTGGTCAATATATTGTTGGAAAAACATCCTGACACCCAAATACACGTTCTACACCGTGGAATGCAACTTTCTTGGAAACCTTCAGAAGAAATTGCACGTGCCACGCGAAAGAAGGCAATCTTCCAGCGATATGATCCAGTTAAAGGTATTCAATACTCGGTTGGGGAAAATTGCGTTGTAGTTCAATATTATAACGCAGAGGTGGGTGAGCACTTCCAACTAGATGCCGACCTTGTTGTTCTTGCAACACCTTTTGGCCCTGAGGCGGGTACGGAAAAACTGGGTCCGATACTAAAGGTTCCATTGACGAGTGACGGTTTCTTCCTGGAGGCACACGTGAAACTCCGCCCGCTGGACTTTGCCACAGACGGTATTTTCCTCGCGGGTAGTGCGCAATATCCAAAATCCGCAACCTTCGCCCAAATGACGGGCGTGGGAGCAGCAGGTCGCGCCGTTCGACTTCTTGCCAAGGGATACGTGGAAACGGAAGGGATCACCGCCGAGGTGGACCAGAGGAAATGTATTGGATGCACGGCGTGTGTTGACGTGTGCCCCTTTGGTGCGATACAGTTGCAAGAAATCGCCTTGAATTTGGGCACAACTCGTGTTCCGCGCAATAGAATTGTGCTAAAAGCATATGTCGTCCCTGCATCATGTAAGGGTTGTGGAACCTGTGTTGCAACTTGTCCAAAGAAAGCCATTTCCCAACATCACTTTACTGATAATGAACTATTTAACATGATAGAGGTGTTCCGTGCCGTATGACTCATGATGTGCAAGTTATTCAGGAACAAACAGCAACCTGTGAGTGTAGTGAAAAAAGTCCTGTATCAGCAGTTACGTTCACGCCTCATACCAATGAAGGAAAATTTTATCCCCACATTCTGATGTTTTGCTGCAATTGGTGCAGTTATGCAGGGGCAGACCTCGCGGGGGTTTCTAGATTCCAATATCCTGCCTCGGTTCGGATAATTCGGGTAATGTGTTCAGGCCGCATCGATCCAGCCTTTATCCTGGAAGGTTTCCGCCGAGGGGCAGATGGTGTACTTCTCACGGGATGTCATATTGGAGATTGCCACTATTTGAAAGGAAACGAGTACACGCGTGATCGAATGGTTCACGTCAAACCCCTCCTCCAAATTATTGGAATTAACCCCCAAAGATTCCGCTTGGAGTGGATCTCGGCATCAGAGGGGAGAAAGTTTGCGGATATCGTGAAAGAATTTACTGAAACTATCCAGAAACTCGGTCCTTTCGAGTTGAAAGAATAGAGCCCTGATAAATGAGAAGTGTTGTCACTATGAATGTGACTCAAACTCCCCTTCATAGGGGATTTTCATTAGAGAAAAGAAAATTGGAGGTGTTTACCTAAAGGAGTGATAACTATGCCAGGAAAACGCAGTGGAAACGACGACGGTAATGCTTTAGCACGAATTGCGGTACTCGTATGCAGATGAGGCATCAACATCGCAGCCATCCTTGACACCAAGGATCTCGTGGAATACGTCAAGAAGTTGCCCAACGTGGTTGTAGCCGATGATGACCTATCCCTTTGCACAGATACTGGGGCGGACCACATTAAGAAGCTGATGAACGATAACAAGGCGAATCGCCTAGTGGTTGCGGCGTGCACCCCGAAAACACACTTACCCGTATTCCAAGCAGTGTTGCTGGGGATGAACCTCGACCCCTCGTACCTCGAGTTTGTGAATCTCCGGGAACACCTGAGCTTTGTGCATATGAAGGATAAAACCGGTGCTCAGAGGAAAGCGAAAGATCTCCTCAGAGCGGCCACGGCGCGGGCGGCGCTACTTGAACCGGTACCGGTTAAAATGGTACCGGTAAAGAAGTCGGTAGCAATCATCGGTGGGGGCGTTGCGGGTATTCAAGCGGCGCTGGATCTCGCAAAAAACGAGTTCGAGGTTCACCTCATTGAACGGAAAGAAACTATTGGCGGTAAAATGGCGATGCTTGATCGAACGTTCCCAACGGACGATTGCAGCATTTGAATCTTGGGTCCGCTAATGCTCGAGGTTAATCGAGACCCGCGAGTCAAGTTGCACACGCTCACCGAGGTAAAGAAGGTCAGCGGGCAGGTCGGGGATTTCAAGCTGGAGGTACTGCATAATCCCAAGTACGTCACGGACAAATGCAACGGGTGTTTAGCTTGCGTAGATACGTGCCCGGCGTGGGGCATCGATGCATATAATGAAAGATTCAGTCCTCGTAAAGCGATCTACAAGGCCTTTACTCAAGCAGTTCCCGCGAAGGTAGTCATTGATATGGTGGATTGCGTCCGGTGTGGCACGTGCATCAAGAAATGCGAGCAGAAAGCGATTAACTTGGATGAACAACCGACAACAGAGATCCTTAATGTGGGAACGATCATCGTAGCAACCGGGTGGGACGAGTATAAACCACCAAAAGGATTCCTCGGATACGGTGTGTACGATAATGTGGTGACCCAAATGGAATTTGAACGTCTCCTAGCACCAAATGGCCCATATTTCGGTCACTTTGCCCGTCCCTCGGATAATAAAGTACCCAAGTCGGTGTTGTTCGTGCAGTGCGTGGGATCCCGAGACATCAACAAGAATCCCTATTGCTCAGCAGGCGTGTGCTGTATGGTCAGCGTGAAAAACTCGAAGCTCATCAAGCAAGAGAATTCAGAGATCGATGTCGCGGTCGCATACATCGACATGCGCTGTGCAGGAAAAATGTATGAGGAATACTTCCGGGACGCGCGAGAATATGGCGTGCGGTTCATCCCTTCGTCCGTCACGAGGATCAAAGAGCGCAAGGACAAATCGCTTGAAGTAGTTCTGGACATCAATGAACCGGTGAAACAAATCTTCGACCTCGTCATACTCTCGTGTGCCATCGTACCATCGACTACAGCCAATAACATAAATCAGGTACTCAGCCTCCAAATGACACCGGATGGGTTCTTCAAGGAATATCACGCACGCCTCAATCCCATAGATGCACAAGTTCCAGGTATCGCCTTCGCAGGAGTATCCCAAGGTCCCAAGAGTATTGCGGAGAGCATCATGCAAGCTCGCGGTGCAGCAACTTCCCTCGGTACGATAATGCACAAAGGCTCTTTCAAGCTTGAAATGATAAAAGCCATAGTGAATCGGGATCGGTGTTCGCGCTGCGGGTTATGTGTAACTGCTTGCCCATATAATGCAATTATTTTGGAACCTGATGGCATCGCGCGAGTGAATGATGTGTTATGTCGCGGGTGTGGAACCTGCGCAGCGATTTGCCCGTCAACCTGCATTGATCTCCGCAATAACAGAGCAGACCAATACCAAGTCGTGATAGACAAACTATTCGAAGAAGAATCCCCCGCCTAAGGATGAAGACCGCGTATAAAAGCGAGACGTGGGTGGACTACCCCGTGCGGGTGTGGGGGATATTTTAATACCCTATTATTTAAAAAAAAGGAACAATATTTTCCAAAAACGGTAATATTATGGCAGAAAAAGCAGAAAGTGAAGCATCAACCATATCCTCCGTCGTTGACAATCGGTTCTTACGCGAGGTATTTGCTGCTAAAGGTATCTGTTCCGGTTGCGGCGCATGTGTCACGGTATGCCAAATTCTTGGTAATAAAGTGCTAAAATTTGACTCTGTCAAAGGTGCATTAAGCATAGAAGTTTCCGAAGAGGAATGTCGCCAATGTGGTCTATGTTATGCG
>MBAA01000070.1:6986-7236 GCA_001940655.1 Promethearchaeota archaeon CR_4 | reverse complement strand
CGAAAGAATTATTTGGGGGAAGCAGCACACAAGCCTATTGAAACAGAAAATTATCTCGGTAATTATCGCCAATTTGAAATCATGCGCGCAAAAAGTCCAGAAATTCGGGAACAATCCGGAGATAGCGGATTTATACCTGGATTTGTGAAATCCCTGATGGACATGAACTATATTGACGGCGCAATCGTATCTACTCTTCAAGAAAACTGGGCAGTAAATCAAAAAGTTACACATACTTCGGATGAACTAC
>MBAA01000070.1:3052-6923 GCA_001940655.1 Promethearchaeota archaeon CR_4 | reverse complement strand
ACTGGGACTAAAATCGATTCTTGGGAAAGGGTTGACCAAAAAGGGAAGTTTCTCGTCCAAGTCAAAGGACAGCAGGCGCCCATCGAGGTATCCACAAAAGATTTCGGGAGTGTCGTGCGGGAATCTTGCCGCGTATGCTTGGATCTCACGAATTTTGACGCAGATATCGCCGCAGGTAGTATGGGTGCACCGCAAGGTTATTCCTCAGTATTTATTCGCACAAAATCTGGTGAAGACGCGATAAAAGTGGCTTTACGAGGCAATTTACTTGAAGGAATTCCTGAAATTGGCCCTAATGCCAAAGCAGTTTATAATAAGGCGCTTAAAACGATATCAGACTTGGCCAAAAGGAAGTGTTGTACCGTTAATCTCCAACGCTGGGAGGAATTAACCAAATAGAACTGAAACCTCACTTTTATACTTACATTTTCAAGATTTAAATTAACACCCTGTTTCCAGACTTGTTAGTTTTTTCATAACCGTGAATTTGTGCTCATATCCTTGTTTTTCATAAACATGTATCATATTCTCGTTACCGTAGTTTACATTCCCCCAAATTTTTTGGATTTTGAGTTTGGAAAGAAATGAAGTAGCTAATTCCAAGAGATTCGAGCCTACTCCCTGTCCTCTTGCATCTTCGCCGATGATGATATTTGAAATCATCCCGTACATGTAGCCGAGGGGATCTCGCCTCACGTCCGCAAATGTGGTTCCCAAAATTTTCCCACCTTTTTCTGCAATAAAAATACTCGAAGTAGGATCTTGAAAGTATTTTTGCACCGTAAGGTCAAACCAATAAGTGTCAAATTCAACAGAAAGAACTTGTGCTAATTCCTGAACGAGTGATTTAATATCTCGCAAGTCTCTTTCAACAACGGATCGATACCTGATGGGGCTTTGATCCAATTTGATTGTCGGAGGAAGAGAAAATGGATCCAAATATTTTTCCATCACCACAAAATACTTGTTAAAATCCCTTTTCTCGAACATCTTCATCATTTCTTTGTTATTTGTATTTACATTTGCCCAAATCGCGGGTATACTAAAAAGAGACAAAAATCCGATGCCCTCATCAACTAGGGCGCTCCCAATCCCCTTTCCTTGAAAATCTTTTGATACGATCACATTTGAAATCCTTCCATGCAATACTCCACGAGGGTCGCGTTCGGTATCAGCAAATAGAGTACCCTTGACGTGTCCTTCGTATTCCGCCACAAAAGTTCCTACAGATGTATCTAATGTTCGTACTTGCATCATACTCTTGAAGAAATACTCGTTAAATTCATCATTATACTCCTTCGCGAGAGATTGAAGGAGAATCTTCACCGCCTCGAGATCTTTAGGCACATAGCGGCGGATTTGTGTGATTTGAGGTCGTTTTTTTGACAAGAATTGTTTATCCGCTTCCATATCACTCACATTACCCTATATTTGGATTATAAATTCATAGTTCAATTAAAGTTCTAGTGAAATTGATCGGAATGCAACTTCTTTTTTGTCTGTTAGTCATAAAACGAAAGGGATATATTTAAAGTCAATCCGAATTTCAATGAGATAATATATTTTTATGTTCTGAATTCGTCATTTGAAAGTGTGATTAAATGGAAATGATGCCTGAAAAACCTGAAAAGAATCCGGAATTTTCGAATGAAATTAAGGAAAAAGGAGGCGTTAATCTCTACACTTGTATCCAGTGCGGTACCTGTTCTGGAAGTTGTCCAGGTGGAAAAGTCACAGCTTATCGAACCCGAATGATCATTAGAAATGCCCTTGTCGGATTGAAATCCAAGGTCCTGTCGAGTGATGAGATTTGGTTATGTACAACCTGCCGGATCTGTACCTCCCGTTGTCCCCGCGGTATAGATGTAACAAAGGCAATATTAACTATTCGGAATATAGCGGTGGATGCAGGTTTTGCGTTAAAACCCCACAAGATTTTAGCAACGCAAGCAATGACGACCGGGTGTGCATTAGGAGGAAATTTAAACGAAGCCCTCCAAGAATTGCGGCAGAGTTTAGGTCTTTCTAGAACTCCCATATCAATTACATATCTTTCTGACCCCAAATCACTTGCAGATTACAGGAAGCTTATTTCGGAAGTTGGATTTGATAAATTAATGCAAATATGAAACAATCTTTTTTGGTGAGTGAAAATTTATGGAAGAATACGGTGCTTTCCTTGGATGCGTTATTCCCAACCGTTATCCGGGTATTGAAGCTTCCATTAGAAAAACAATGCCTGCTCTGGGAATAAAGCTTGTCGATGTTCCAGAATTTTCCTGTTGTCCCGCTCCCGGTATCTTTCAATCATTTAACTATAAAACGTGGATAACCCTTGCTGCTAGAAATCTTGCTTTGGCACAAGAAAGGGGTTTGAAAATTTTAACTTTTTGCAATGGTTGCTTTGGATCGTTATATGATGCAAATACAGCGCTCAAACAGGACAAGAAATTGCTAGCGGAAGTCAATGGGCTTCTTAGCAAAATTAATATGAAAATCTCAGGGAACGTAACGGTTGAACATATAGGCTTATTCCTCTACAATAAAATTGGTCTGGATCAGATCAAGGCGTCTGTAAAGAAACCTTTAGGACTAAATGTGGCCACACACTCGGGGTGCCACTTATTACGATCTGAACCCTACAAGGAATTGGATAATAATGAGAAACCTCGGATTTTAGACGATTTGGTAGAAGTGCTTGGATGCAAAGCGGTAGAATATGACTCAAAGGTGCAATGCTGTGGTGCGGGGGGGGGGGTTCGCACTGCCCTTGCCCAGATTAGTCTTCAGATCTTACATGAGAAGGTAAAACCTCTCAATTCCAGCGCTGATTGTTTAACGGATCTGTGCCCATTCTGCCATTTGCAATTAGATAAGGGACAGATCGAATTGAATACCCAATATGGGCTTGATTACAAATTTCCAGTCCTATATTATCTGCAACTTTTAGGACTAGCAATGGGTTTTACTCCTCTAGAATTAGGTATAAACGCAAATTTCACTCCTACAGATTCGGTTTTAAAAAAGATTAGTGACGGGCAAGTGATTATCCCTCAAATTTAACCCAGTTTACCGAAAAAGTTAAAAAATAAACAATGAGGACCTGATAAATCTTGGAATCAGATGCGAATGAAAATAAAACTTTAGAAGAACCAAAAATTGGCGTCTATGTTTGTAAGTGTGGGATGAATATTGGGGGAGTTGTCAATGTAGACAATGTGGTTGAAGAATTAAAGAAAAGCAACGAGGTAACGATAGCCCGAGGGTATGAACATTTTTGCTCAGATTCCGGCCAGAATATGATTAAGGGAGACATTGAAAGTCTAGGTCTCAATCGCATAGTCATTGCAGCGTGTTCCCCTCGTATGCACGAGCCCACATTCCGAAAAACGCTCCAGAGTGCTGGATTGAATCCCTATTTGCTAGAGATTGCTAACATCCGGGAGCATTGTTCTTGGGTACATTCGCATGAACCTCAATTAGCTACCCAGAAAGCAAAAAGTCTCATCGAAATGGCAGTATCCAAAGCTAGGTATTTGAAACCGCTCCAAACCCATTCTATTAAAGTGGAAAAGGCGTGTCTTGTCATCGGGGGTGGAATTTCAGGAATCCAATCTGCCCTTGATATTGCAGATGCAGGATTACATGTTATTATGGTAGAAAAGTCCCCGTCCATTGGTGGCAAGATGGCTCAGTGGGGAAAAGTCTTCCCCAGTATGGACTGTAGTCAATGTATCTTGACACCCAAAATGTCAGATTGTAAAAATCACCCGAATATCAATCTGTATGTGAATTCTGAAGTCATCGAAGTAATGGGGTCACTAGGAAATTTCACGGTTAAAATTCGAAAAAATCCATCTTATGTCAATGA
>MBAA01000070.1:0-3042 GCA_001940655.1 Promethearchaeota archaeon CR_4 | reverse complement strand
GCGTGTGGGAATTGTGCCCAGAAATGCCCGTGGAAGAAGATCCCCAATGAATTTAATTGTGGCCTTGACACTCGCACGGCAATCTACAAACCCTTTGCACAGGCTGTCCCAAATAAATATGTGATAGATCCTGTAAATTGTGTGATGATCACAAAGGGGAAATGTGGCGCATGCCAAAAAATTTGCCAAGCTGGGGCGATTGATTATTTGATGAAACCAGAAATTCTGACGGTTCATGTGGGAACAATTATTGTGGCCACGGGATTCGATACCTTCAATGCGGAGGAGATACCTAGGTATGGTTACGGCATATATCCGAATGTAATCACGGGGCCAATCTTTGAGCGCATGATTTCCCCGTTCGGCCCAAGTGAAGGAAATCTATATCGACTCTCTGATGGAAAGAAACCAAAGAGCATTGCATTTTTACTTTGCGTTGGATCAAGAGACGAAACGTTGGGGGTCTCGTATTGTTCCCGGGTATGTTGCATGTATACTTGTAAACATGCCCAGCTCGTCAAATATTATGACCCAACCATAGATGTATCTATCTTCTTTATGGACATCCGCTGTTTTGGCAAAGGTTACGAGGAGTTTTATCAAGTCACTCAAAGTATGGGCGTGAATTTCATTCGGGCGAAAGTAGCCGAGATCCACCAGGATTTTAATTCAAAAAATCTTGTCCTGCGCTATGAAGACACGTTGCTTGGGCGCACGATGCTTACAGAATTCGATTTAGTTGTTTTATCGGTTGGCCAGAAACCAAGTGCAACAGCCGAAAGCTTAGCCCAAGTTCTCAATATTCCAAAAGGTTTGGATGGTTTTTTCCTCGAAGCTCACCCAAAACTCCGACCGAACGACACACCAGTGGATGGGATTTATCTAGCGGGATCGTGCCAATATCCCAAGGATATTGCCGATGCTGTAGCGCAGGCGAGTGGTGCTGCTTCCCGTGCAATGATCCCACTTGTAAGGGGCGAGGTTACAACTGAACCGCTGATTGCACGACCCAATCGACACCTTTGCGCAGCATGTAAGGTTTGTCAATCGATCTGTGCTTACAATGCAATTGAGGTGAAACTATTTGATGGTCGCCGTGAAGCAGCGGTTGTTAATGAGGCTCTTTGTCGGGGTTGTGGTGCATGTGCTTCCGCTTGCCCTAAGCGGGCTATTGAAGCATCAGGATTCACAGATGCGCAGATAATTTCACAAATAGAAACCTGTTTGCACCAATTATTGGAGGGAAGCTAAATCTATGACAATTATTTCTGAGAAAGTTGGAAACACTGACAAACAATCTCCCTTGGTGACATTGGACGCCCATAGTATTGAAATGGGATTTTCTCCGAAAATTGTTGGCATACTTTGCAACTGGTGTAGTTATGCAGGAGCCGATTTAGCGGGATCACTGCATAAGGATTATCCGCCCAATATCCGTATCATTCGCGTGATGTGCACCGGCCGTGTGGATCCTCAATTCATAATGCGAGCATTCGCAGTCGGCGCGGACGGCGTCCTTGTGTCCGGGTGCCATCCAGGCGAGTGCCATTATCGCACTGGAAATTACAAAGCAGACCGTATGATTTCCCTCCTGCGTGTTATGTTATCTCAAATGAGCATCAACCCAGATCGCCTTCTCCTCACGTGGGTTTCGGCTTCAGAAGCTGTAAAATTTTCCCGCATTGTTACGAAATTCACTGAAGATTTGAGAAAATTAGGTTCATTGTCCAAATAGATGTAAAAATATTTCAAATTCGTATTGGACAGGATTTTATTCCCTGAACCAGTAATTCTGATGTTTCTTTTTTCCACTTTTCGTTTCCCAATTTAATTGCTTTTTCCCAACAATATAACGCTTCATTGGATTTCCCAACCTTTCGGAGGATATAACCCAGAGCATTCCAAGCATCTGCATTATGTGGATCATTCTGCAGCGCTTTTTTATAGTCAGATTCTGCGTTTGTTACGTTACCTTGCTTCTCATACACGAGACCTAGGTTATACCATAGTTTAGGATTCTTCGGATTTTCGAGCAGTCCCTGTTCAAATGCTTTAATGGCTCCAGTACAATCATTTTTCGAAAATTTGGAGATTCCAACCGCTAACCACGTCATTCCCCCATCGGAACCTGTTCCAAAGGCATCTTCGTAGGTTTTTAATGCCTCCTCAAGGGTCTCTCGAAATTCTCGGGGGGGTACGAGTTTGTCCCAGCCATAATCTTCACCACGTTCTAATGCGTATGCTTGATCATACGCTTTCGCTGCTCCCGAATAATCACCCCGACTTTCAAGGATATATCCTAGCGAGGACCAAGCTTTTGTATTTTTTTCGTCATAATGTATCGCTAAGCGGTAAAAAGATTCAGCTTCTGATATTAAACCTAGATTTTCGGCAATTCCCCCAGTATTTATCCAAATTTCCGCGTTCCCAACACCATTTAAATCAGAATGTTTTTTAGATGCAAATGTTTTTAAAAAATTGCACAAATCCTCTCTATCAGTGGGGGTCAAGGTAAAATTTTTATCAGAGTCTTTTATTGTAGGGAACGTTCCAAATCCAAATTTGCTCACAATTATTAAAATCTCTTCAAAATGTTGAACCATTCGTTGGGTTGTTAGTTTTTTTATATCCTCTGCGTCTATATTTTGAAGTGATTCCCAACTAGAAAGTAATTGTTTCATATCTGCGAGTAATGCTTTTAGATAAAGACTAATAGGGGAACGCTCCTTTGACACAATTGACGTGTTTATTTATTGAGGCATAATTTTTAATTATTTCCTCTGGCTCCTGAATCTGAGGGATTTTTCCGTTCCTGTTATCAATAAATGGATCAATCTCAATAATATTTTGAGGTATTTTCATTTCTTTCAAAATGATCGCTCGTATTTTTTTTCTAAAAGTATGATGGTCTTTCGCGACGAAAATCGACAAAACGAACCGGCATTGGGAAAGGGCTTAAATTCTTCTGGGTGAAATGTAATGCATGGTTCTCTCGTGCGAGAAGATTTTTCCCCGTTTCCATGGCACAGTGAAGGAAGTCAC
>MBAA01000088.1:16979-17105 GCA_001940655.1 Promethearchaeota archaeon CR_4 | reverse complement strand
CTACTGTCGCTTTATCTGACAATCAGATGCAGCGGACGGCGCCAAAGAGGCACAGATTCTAATCATTAGGAAAACGAGGACGTCCCGGCGGGGATAAAGCGACAGTAGCCATTATATTAGCGGAGA
>MBAA01000088.1:16033-16882 GCA_001940655.1 Promethearchaeota archaeon CR_4 | reverse complement strand
GCAGGAATTATCATCGAAGTAAGTCCCAAACCAAATTCTGTTAAGGAATATAAAACGTGGAGGGAGCGTTCTGCAACAATTTCACGTTTTACTATTCCTTTATCCTCAAGGAAACGTAATCTGTCGGTTAATATCCGCGAACTAATGGAAGGGAGATGGCGTTTCAGGTCATAAAAAGAGGGTTTTTTCAAACATAAACTTATGTATACAATATCAACGAACCACTTACATTGCAAGAGTTGAACAACACTTTGGAAGATTTTACGTTCCAACTCAAAACGGTCAGTATTATGAGGAATTGTTGAAATCTCCCTCGCAATGCCAAGTTGGCACGCGCGCAGGATTTGTGGGAGAAGATTGATTACTTCTTTAAGATTTTCCAATAATGCGATTTGTTATGTGGAAATCTCATTCATAATCATCAAGTTGCTCGGATACTTAATTTTCGTTTAAATTTTAACTAAGTGCACTTTTCTACACCTTTTATATTAAATAACCTAAAGTAGTCGGTTAATTACAGGTTTTATCCGAAAAAGACCTGTAAGGTGGAAAAAGAAAAATGAAAACGAAAAAAGGGGCATTTTTACTTTCACTATTAGTGCTATCATCCGTGGTAATAACCTTCTCGGCTCTCATAACGGTAATTCCTTTAACCGAAGACAACGCCGATAAAGCTGATGTCGGTCCTAATGAAGCGGCTGCGGGTGTCCAGGAAATGGTGTATGAAAGTGCCCATCCCTACGTGGATGGAAAGAATCCAACGTGGACAATACGAAAACCTGGCGCATTGTGGATTCGAGTTTTCTTCGCGCGATTAGAGGTAGAAAAAAATCGCGACTACGTTTACCT
>MBAA01000088.1:14681-15987 GCA_001940655.1 Promethearchaeota archaeon CR_4 | reverse complement strand
GTGACTGATGAAGGTGAGCCTCATGGTTTTTGGTCTGTATATGTCTCTGGCGACACTATCAAGGTTCAGCTTAAAACAGACCGTTATCGGCACGATTATGGTTTCAGAATTACCCATATTGATTGTCAATATAACCACCTTTACGCTGGTCAACTATGTTCCGATTCTTTGGAAGATGGGAAATGTAAAATGTGGACGGTGAACGTGCCCGCGGACGCATATCAAATGACCACCAAGCTGACACACACCAATGGTGACGGCGATCTCGACATTATTGGTAAATTCGGGAGTGAACCCACTCGCGATGGCGACTGGGACTGGATTGGGCAGGCGTGGGGTGATGAAAGGGTCGACTGCGATAGTCCGAATCCAGGCATGTGGTACATCCTCGTGTACTCGTACAGTGGAGCAGCTAGTTATGAAATCTCCGTATATTTCGGGCGCACCTACGTACTCGAAAATGGAATTCCAAATGTTGGTAGAATGGATAGGAACGGGGTATCAGAGTATTGGACATTCGTAATACCGGATGAGGGTATGACTCGCATGCGAGTTACGCTTTCGGCGGATGGCCAGTCTGATTTTGACATCTTCGCGAGGCGTGGCGCTTACCCGATGGGGTACGAATCCTGCGACTTTTATTCTGACGCGTGGGGTTCTTATGAAGACTATGTATATGACAACCCCGGCGGGCAAGGGATTTTTTGGTATTTTCAGGTCTATTGTTATGGTTATGATTTAGGCAGTGGGGAGTACCAGATCTCCGTTGGCGTCACGAATCAGGACGACAGGGACGGCGTTGTCACGAAATGGGCGGTCATCGTTGGCCACGCAGACTACAAAAGCGATGAAGTGATGACCTTGCCGCATGTATACGATACAGCTAATATGTGGTACTATTACTTGCATAGAATGGGATTTTACAAGGAGAACATTCGAGTACTCGGAGACACTAACGAGTTCAGGTACATGTACGGCAAATGGGGAATAGGCACCGAAACGAATGTCATAGCTTGTTTGAATTGGCTGAGCGGGGCAGACGCTGACGACGAAGTCGCTTTCATATGGATTCCTCACGGGGGCGGAGATAAGAAAGACGGAAAATATTATGGAGAATCATACCTGGCCGCGTGGGACATTTTCGCGGGTGAAAATGGAAAAGATGGGAAAATATACGACCATACTTTCGCAAACTACATATCACGCATCAGGGCGGCACGCATTTTCATCCATCTGGACGCATGTGCTAGCGGAGGTATGATCCCTGAGATCCAAGCATTGGGGAATAGCCAAAATATCTTCATGA
>MBAA01000088.1:14362-14651 GCA_001940655.1 Promethearchaeota archaeon CR_4 | reverse complement strand
TTGGCGAGGCTTTCGGACTCTAAGCACGCCTCCATTCTTCCCTTTTTTTCTATTCAACAACCCCCTCCACTACCGTCTAAATGAAAAAAGGTAAATGCATATATTTTAATCGTCCACGGCGGCTAGTAAAGATTTGTCACTCAAATTAATAACAGAAATAAGCTCAAGTGGGGAGAGTTGGGAGCATTTTTCTGCAGCTTGGAGAAATTGACCCTCCATCACCACCTTATCGAGACCTCCACTCAGCAATGGCATAAACGCGTAATGTTGTTTGTATCACCCGAGGATT
>MBAA01000088.1:12506-14355 GCA_001940655.1 Promethearchaeota archaeon CR_4 | reverse complement strand
ACCCGTGTATCGAGTTATGCAGCAGTTTTTTCCAAAAATTTTGGAAGATAAATTGAATAGTCCAACTTTGGTTTTAATTCTGGAAATTTTATCTTAGATCGAAGTGGTAAATGAACAGATATGCGCGGTTCCATACAGGTACTCGTGAATTGCGGTACTATTGCCTGAAAATAAGTGTCATTGCTGCAACGACCTAAATTCCGTCCACGATGGCAAAAGATGTTGTTTTCCGCGCTTTTTTGGCGCAGAGGTGCGAGAAAGCTCAGTTTCTTCACGTATGAGAAGGTTCTCCTTGGACACTTTCACAGTAGTTCGTAGGTTATAAGATGTCATAATTTCCACCCTTTACACAAGGAGAAGTCGGTTAAGTGAAAGGTTATTTGGTGCTTCGCTAAATCCAGTCGCTCCTCGGTTTCGAGTGGACGTAATCCTCGCAGGAAGGTTCACCTGAAAGGTCTACCCAAGAAATCGTTGAAATAGGCGATGAAGGCGAGGATATTGCGCTCCAGGCTTGCGAGCGATCCAATAATTGTTGGGATTCGCGGAACTCGCAGGAACCTCGCACGCGTTGGCGATGATGGCCGCCTACTGCTCGGTTGTGAACGTGGCAGGGGCACCGGAGCGTGCGGCATCGGCAAGGATTTCTTTGACCAACGTCAGCAACGGGGTCGCAGGGGAGTCTTCCCGCGCGGCATCCTGGAGCTTGCCCGTGGACGAGATCGTGATGGTCATCCCTGCTGAGACTTCGTCATTTTCGTAATGACTAGACTACGTGCCACTTTACCGCCGTCTGCTACATCCAGTTTTCAGGTGCGTTGAAGTATGGATATTTTCTTACAATGGATGGTTTTGTATGTAATAAAAAAACGCAGGGAGTACCATCGAAATAAGTCCCATACCAAATTCTGTTAAGGAATACATTACGCGGATGGGGTGTTCTGCAACAATTTCGCGTTTCACTATTCCTTTATCCTCAAGGAAACGTAATCTGTCGGTTAAAATCCGCGAACCAATGAAGGGGATATGGCGTTTCAGGTCATTGAAAGAAGAGCTTTTTAAATGTAAGACAAGATATATGACTTCGACAACCCACTTTCCTTGCAAGAGTTGGACAAGACTTTGGTACAATTTAAATTCCGACTCGATACGATCAAAATCATAAGGAAATGTTGAAATCTCCCTCGTAATGCCAAGTTGGCACGCGCGCAGGATTTGTGGGAGAAGATCGACTACTTCTTTATAAGTTTCCAACAATGCTGTTTGTAACGAGTTTATCTCATCCATACTCATCATTTTACTCTAATTCTTGAAGTAATTATTAAAATTTGCACCTAGTGCATATTTCTACACCTTGTAATTTAAATCGCATCATTTGGGGATAATATTTAATATTTCAATAAAAATCCAATATGAAGTGTTTTATGAATGCTCCAAACTTCCAATCAGGCAGAAATCTCCAGTTTAAAATATTTAGAAGAAACGAAATTACTTGACTATAACAGTGTTATTATCGCCAATCTGGTAACAAATAGAGGTTGGAGGCAATATTCTGAAGAGGAGAAGATAAGGTGTGTCTATAATTTTGTTAAAGATGAAATTCGATTTGGGTATAATGAAACTGATCGAGTTCCCGCATCAAAGGTTCTAGAGGAAGGATATGGGCAATGTAACACGAAGAATACGCTATTCATGGCATTACTCCGCGCGGTGGGGATTCCTTGTCGTTTTCACGGTTTTACAATAGATAAAGCACTACAAAAAGGCATAGTAAGTGGAATCTGGTATAAACTTGCTCCAAGCCAGCTTCTACACAGTTGGGCAGAGGTATTTTTCGAGAATCGGTGGATAA
>MBAA01000088.1:11467-12261 GCA_001940655.1 Promethearchaeota archaeon CR_4 | reverse complement strand
AAAAATCTCGTTTTCGACTAGTCTTTCAATCCCTTCTATGTAACTTGAGGGTAAATGACATGTGATTAACTTCATTTTGTTCACCTTTTATCGCACGCACGTTATGTATATCTCTAAAGAACATCTGCGCAATATGGGGGCTGATCATATCCCCGTAACATCACTCCTTCGGACATTCAGGAAAAATCGCTTCCGGAACGTAGGGAGAATCTAATCCGATCTAAATCAGTTTTTCCCCAGAATTAATCAAAAGAGAATTGGAGATTTCCAGATGTATTATTTACGAAAGTGAGTGGTGCGGTGGGGCATTTTTTTCTCGGTTTGGCAAACGTCCTCACCAAGAATGAAGTCGAGCGGGTGCAATAAAATAATAAATTAAAGAGAAGGGAGAGCGGAAGATTCTTTTTGGCGAAGAAGGCTATTACCCAATTCACTCTTGAGCAAGTCTCGCACCGCCATCCGAATTGCTTCAGATCGATTGGGATACAATCCTTTATCAATTAATATTTCTAAGGCCTCATCGTACGCTTCAGGCAGGTGCAGTGTAACAAGTCGCAAATTTGATTACCTCATTTACTGTTTATTCTCAAGAGGGCGATTGGATCATAATAACAAGAATAATACATGGGTGTCATCATTTTCTGGTAAGTTCGATAAAAAAAAATGAAGAGAATATATAACTGGGAATTGAAAGAATTTGAGTTTAGTTTACTTATTCCTTCATAGAGAAAGAATTCCAAGAGATTATTACGCATCTGGATTTTCAGGATCGGATTCGGGGGTTGTGGTTGTCT
>MBAA01000088.1:2266-11449 GCA_001940655.1 Promethearchaeota archaeon CR_4 | reverse complement strand
CCATATCGGGAATGGTGGGCAAGAAGATAGAAATGTCCCAGCGATTCGCGAAGGCGATGATATATTCCAAGATGCGGCGAATTTCGTCCAAACCTTCTTCCTTGGCGTAGGTAACCACCCCCGGGGGGCCGAGGGCAACGATATACCCCGCGAGAGTCTTTTCCCGTTTAAATAGCAACCAGAAAGGCGCTTCCTTCTCCGTTTCTCGCGCAATCAGTAACAACCAAGGATTTTTAGACCAGTCCTTCTGGTCAGGTCCAGTAACCGTGATGATATTTGCTCCCACGTAACACTCCTTGTTCTTGTTGACGTTCGTGACGAGGTCGTCAAAGAAATTTCGCTTAACTTCGGGGTAGGCCTTGAAAAAGGGGACAACATCTGCTAATTCAATTTCACTCGTGCCCTCCATTCCGGGGGGTTGCAATTTCACACGCCAGCTCATATTAGTTCACCGTAGAAGGATGTTTGGGGTCTATTTCTTCCAATGCCACGCGATCGATGGTTTTTAACTGTGTAAATTCCCGTTGAACTTCTTCAAATTTTTGGAAGGCACCAGTTTTCCCAAGGTACATTTCAAAGATCACGTGATTCTTGACGAAAACAAACCCCGAGGTATGAATTACGTTCATTCTCCTTGCAAGATTCGAGAGTGCAATCAAGACATCGTTGGAAATGCCGTCTCCTTCGATAGTGATCTTGACGACCGCATTCTCTGCGATGGGATAGATGTGCATTTTAACGAATTGTTTGCCATCAACGTATATGATAAGAAAAAAATTTGCATTCGAAGAATTTACTATGTTGGAAAAAATTGTTGAATGGGATGAAAATTCAACTAGTTTTTTGATTTTTTTCCTATCTAAGATTTCCGCATACGTTAGGTGAGGCACGAGAGGAATCTCCGAAGGGGCATTGCAAGATTGCTAGGTTAAGGTGTAAGTATTAGGTCTTTAAATTATTTTACCAGCATGTCCAGTGCTTTTGTTTTTCGCCTCAAACTTAAGAGGGTTCCGCTAGTTAAACGGGTACAAAATGCGATCCGCTTTCCATACGTTTTCCGGGTCAAGGATACCGTAGTAATTACGTTTTCTTTCTGTTTATGGGCACATCGCAAGATAATTCGCTTGGATTCAAGATCGTGGGATATGATATAAAGACCGACCCCGCCTGCATTGACTTCCCCGAATAATCTGGTGAACGTGTGCCATAGGGAATTGAGAATTTCTTTGTCTTCGATTGGCTGTTCGGACAAGTAATCGACTAAGATGTACCGCTGCCGTTCGAGTTTCATTGGGCTCCATCCTCCTCGCGGAAATCTGACACAACGCGAATTCCTAGTGTTAGGGCATCCCGATTGCTTTGGGTAGGGTTCTTCTTCATAACCGATATGGGAAATACGGAGGTGATTTTCTTGCCGATTCCCAAGGGGATACCAAAAATAGTGTTACCAATAAATGCGATCTCCCTCCCCCCGATGAGGTCGAATTTTGAACTAGCGAAACTGGATAATAAAATGGGAGCGTGGGTATGAACTGCAATATTAATCGCTTTACGGCACAAACGAATGACAAGCGAACTACCATTTTCTGTTTTCATCAAAAATTCAAGGGGAAATTCCACTCCTGCGGAAAATTGAAACGCAAGACTGCCTATTCCCGCGTTAAATGCGGCCCAATCTGCTCGAGCTCTCAAACATAATACGTGGAACCGGGGATCCCGTGCGGCAAAATTTAATACTTCTGTGCTCGAAGATTGCACGGATATTATGTCGAATTTCCCTGCATATTTTTTGTATTCACGTTTCAAGGATTCAATGTTCTCAGGGTGAAGGATACATCTCGAATAGAGTTCCAAAGTCGGAAATTGCACTTTCAATTCCTTAAAAAATGGGAGGGTCACGAGGTTGCAGATGACAAAACATCCCCGAATCCCAAAAAATGGCAGACTCGAAAATAATTCTTTCGTTGCAATAACGTTACGGAAATCTGGCATTATTCCCGAATCAAAATACAATTAAATCATTCTTCCTTTTCGATGAAATGTGTGGAAAGACAATATTCCCTGATAAGCTCGGCATTTTGGTGCTTTCTGACAAACCCCATATTAAATTGTATTTTTATCCTTATGGGATCCTCATTAGTCATCTTCACTCCACCTTGATAAGCAATTTGTTTGTCGAACCTGGTAAAGAGGTGTTTTCCCTCCACTAACCGGTCAAAATTCTGGTATAATGAACCCTTGTCAAGTTTAGACATCGTTGAATTAAGATGTTGAAAAATCAGAGACTTGAGGGGATCTTTCGTTAATTCACTCCGCAAGATCACTATCATATTACCGTACCCCCCATATACATAGCTTGTAGAAAGCCCAAGTTCCTCCGTAGGAACTTCTTTCAAGTTACAGAGATTTTTTACAGCATCTTGAACTTTGGGGAGGTCTTCCGTGGCGTGGCAAAAGGTCTCGATGGAAATTGAGCCTATCTTGACTTCATTCATGGAGTACTTCCTAAAAAGAAGAATTAATAATTATTTCCCTTGGTGGCCATGCGCACGCAAGGACGGGCGTATTTTTTCAGTTCCAATACCCTTTTTATATAGACCCCTGCTCTTTTTACCTGCACCGGTCAAACCGCGGTATACACGCCCAGTATTTGCGCCAGTTCCAATCCAGTTAATTTTCGGGTCAGCGATTATGGCAGGGTGGTGAGGGTCTACCATTATGACTTCAAACCACTTATACCTTCCATCTTCGATTACGTAATATGAATTGAGTACTTCTAAGTTTGGAAACTTGCGGCCAACCCGTTCTTCTGCTATCCATCGGGTTGATTTCCCGGCGGTAATTTTTTTAATACCCATATTTCGAGCTTTCCGCCCGGATTTTGGACGAGTTTTGGCACGAGCTCCTTTTCTCACGCGAACTCTGATCATTACATAGCCCTGCTATGCTTGATATCCTAACATACGTGCACGGTGCAATTTCGTGGGTTTGTCAATTCGAGTAATAACGCCTTCTTTCCGATATTGCACGAGGCGATTCCAATTATCCGATTCGTACGTAATTTTCCGCTCGTTTTTGTGCCAGGTGTCACTGATGTATGAATAACCAGACTTTACCATAAATTTCCCACGATGTTGATCCGTTTATCGAGGTTTGCAAAACTCGATTGCGTAGGAATTTACAAGGAACCGTAATTTTTGAATTTTGTCTAAATTTGAAAATTCTCCCGCCTTTGAAAATATGCCTGAGATTTAGTAGTCTTGTTAAATTCGATGATCTTTTTAATGATTTTTAATTGTTGCACATAATCACGATTTGAGAGAATCCAACCTTGACAATAAATTATGTCGAAAAAAAAGACGCACGAATTTTACTTTTGGAAGGAATCCACCAGTCTGCTATTAAAGTCTTGAATAAAACAGGGTTCACAAATATCGACACTCGAAAAGTCGCTCTCTCAGAAGAAGAACTCGTGAAAATCATTCCAGAATATCACCTTCTCGGGATTCGATCGACAACCCATCTCACGGAACGAGTTTTTGAAGCCGCACGTAATTTAATGGCGGTTGGAACATTCTGTATTGGAACTAATCAAGTAGATATTGACTGTGCTATGTGGCGAGGAATTCCTGTTTTCAATGCCCCCTTCTCAAACACCCGCAGCGTTGCAGAGGTCATGATAGCTGAAATCATCTTCCTCATGAGGGGCATTATTAAAAAAAATGCAGATGCTCACCGCGGAATCTGGTCGAAGACCGCAGAATCGTCCTATGAAATTCGAGGTAAGACTTTAGGCATAGTAGGTTATGGGAATATAGGTTCCCAGTTAAGTGTGTTGGCTGAATCACTGGGCATGCGCGTGCAATTCTACGACATTCTGAATAAATTACCTTTAGGAAACGCAGTACAGGTTCCGACATTAGACCAACTATTATCAACAAGCGACATCGTAACCCTCCATGTCCCAGAAACACCCTTAACTAAAAATATGATCAGTTCAAAGCAATTCGCCTTAATGAAGAAGAGCTCATTAATTATTAATGCTTCTCGTGGTTCCGTTGTCGATATCCCTGCTCTTGTTGAGGTTCTTCGCAATGGACAGCTACGTGGAGCGGCTATCGACGTGTTTCCCGTTGAACCCAAGTCGAGTAAAGAACCCTTCCTAAGTCCCCTCTGTGAATTTGATAACGTTATCCTGACCCCTCACATCGCTGGAAGCACCTTGGAAGCACAAGAAAATATCGGTTTCGAGGTATCGGACAAGTTAGCAAAATATTTCCTCGATGGATCAACGATGGGAGCGGTTAATTTCCCTCCGGTTAACCTACCGCTTGAAGAGGGTAAACATCGCGTCCTCCACATCCATAAAAATATTCCCGGCGTGTTGTCCAGTATCAACCAAGTTTTCTCGGCGGGGAAGATGAATATCGCGGGTCAATACCTGCAGACAAACGATTCAATCGGATACGTTGTGATTGACCTTGATGCGGATTATGACCAAATGGCCCTCGAAATGCTCCGCCAAGTCAAGGGTACTATTAGTGTTAGAAGTGTGCATTAATCTCTTGCTACCCTTGCAACGCTCTGATTCCCTTCAACCTTTCAAAATTCCCATATCTTTAAATGTTCCATTCAATCTAAGAGCTCGAGAACTATGAGTTCGGAGAAAGAAGAAAAGAAAAGAAGAATCCGTCCGAAGTTCCAACCGATTCAACCAAAGGTGCGAGAAGACAATCTCACCATAGATTACGAAAAGATGGAACTTGAACATCTCCTCCCGGAACTCACGCGAGAGATCCACGAAAAGCAGGACCAGCGACTCACTTTTCACGAGGTTGTAGAAGAATTAGAAGACGAACAACCTCAAGAACCAGAAACCACGGAAGAGATGGAACAAATAGTCGATATTCAATGGGAGATGCAACGTGATAAGGAATTGCGAAATCCTGATGCAATTTCATTCATTCGCCGATGCTCAACTATAAATGAAGCTCAGGAAATCATTGATTATTTGGAAAAGAGGGGTGAATTAACTCCAGAACTTGCATCCAAATACCGTGATCAGCTGTTGTCTTCAGGTTTAGAATCGTTTGGTCCTAAAAAAGAACCGGGTTACTATGAGAAAGTGTGTTCACGGCGAGCTCAATTACGAAAAATAAAATTTGGGTAATTAATCTTTTTATAAATTTGTACGAAAATTCAAATTACCGCTCAGTTTGGGGCGACTCCCTCATTGACGCGATTGTCTCGGGTCGTCGACGGGGTCATCATTGCGGAATTTCAAGTTTTTATCTTCTTTTTGGAATAAAACTTTGTGTGTTAAAGTAATTTAAATTTAAAAGTTCAAATGAATCTTTCTAAATCCAGTGAATTCGTTTGATTTCAGTATCCTGAAATTTCGAGGAATTTCAAACCCCGCTCTGTAAGTGTGAGTTCTTCCGTTTCACAGGCCAAATGAAGGTTGATAATAACAGGGATGCGGCCAGTGACGCATGCCATTGGAACCCCACTGACGAGGGGAATGTGTTGACGGGTTTTGGCACCATGTTTGATAGCAACTAAAATGAGAATGCCATATTCGCCCAGAACCATTTTTAAAGCGTTAGCATCTTCAGGCGTAAGGATATGATCATCGGCATCTGCGGTTTTCGGTTGATTATTCATTCACTTTCTCTTCTTCTGGTTCTTCCTCTAATGCAACCTGTTTTTCTTCAGCGACCTTCGAGTTTCAGTGAAAATACTTCCACGGACTTGACGTTTTCAATCATTTCGAATTCCTTTGGAATAGAGGTCAGATCCACTTTCAATTTATCTCTCTCGATATACGCTTCATAAATGCATTCGTTTTCCTTGATACACATCCCGCTGGTA
Organism: Promethearchaeota archaeon CR_4; assembly: GCA_001940655.1. Taxonomy (GTDB): domain Archaea; phylum Asgardarchaeota; class Lokiarchaeia; order Sigyniarchaeales; family CR-4; genus CR-4. Next base: position 5,578 of record MBAA01000088.1, on the reverse strand, counting down.
TACAGGTTCGGTAAATTGAGATCGCTAATGATCGAGGCTATTTTTTTTACCGTAGTCGCCGAAAATTCTTGGAGCTTTATGAGAATCTTGACGATCTCTTCGCTATCGCTCGGAAAGATATTCACTTTAATTATATTTGGGCGAGGCGCAAATATGACCAAAAAATTCTTGGAAGATTGCATCTCTCCAACTACCTTATCAGGAATGCGAAGGTTCGTCAAACCTTTGCGGGAAACAAGAAGTCCTTCACTTAGATTCGTTGGTTTTTCACTCATTGATTTTCCCTACTGGTGCTGATATTTTTTATTGATTCAAATAAATTCTTAATTCTGGGATCCATCCGTGTCCTCATCGATCCCATCTTTCTTGGATTTTACCTTTCTTTCTTTTCCATATTCTTTATTCGCGTTGGTGGCGCTCGTTTTTTTCTGCGAATGTGGTTTTTCTTTAGAAACATCTTGCTTGATAAGAGATTCTTTTTTCTCTTGTATCGATTTTGCGAGATAATCGGGAAATGCCGTTTTGAATTGAACATCGCTCAACAGAATGAGATATTTTTCGTCATCAAAGGTGATTTCTTCAATCAGCTGGCATTCTTCCATTATTTTAAGGGTATCAACAATGGTCTTCAAAGAACTTTCTATTAAAACCTCGGAGATCTTTTCCAACTGGATGGGACCCGTGCGCAACTGCATCAAGACATTGTACATCTTGGGGTTGGCAATTATATCTAAGAGTTTTAAGGAATCCTCGGTAGTTTGAACGTAAGCATCAAAAAATTTCTGGATTTCTACAATGTAATTATTCAAGAAATCTTCATACTCAGGTTTATCTTCATACAAAGCAATGACACAGTCGGGAGGAACTCGGATGATATTCGGTTGTTTCACGAGAAGTACGTACGTATCTTGTCCGATCTCGTTCACGACTACAAATTTTTCCTTTTCAACTTTTTCTAAAAATTTTGGAAAATCAAGGCCTGGGAATTCGGAATTGTACCATTCTTTAAGTTGGTTGTAGAGGATTGGTCTCTTAGCCAATTTCTGGATAGAAAAGAACACGTCCCGTTCTTTTAGGAGTGTCGCCATCTTTTCTTCCTGAGATTTTTCTCGCGTTTCTTCAAGAGTAACCCAGTATAATTCCTTCACCCAGAGGATTAGCTGATTATTCATTTCCCGGATTTTTACTCTATCTTCCGCGGAAAAGTTCTCCTCGTCACTCAGGTAAAAACCCTTGAAGATTTCCATATTATTCCTTAATTTCGTTGCAAAGTCAATGGTCCAAGATAAAAGGAGATGCTCCAAGTCGGAAGGGACTTCGTTGTTTAATACAACAGAGACCATTACCATTTCCTTATTACCACGTGCCCAACTTGAGAAGATTTCAAAATAATAATTCATTGACGTCAGATCGCCAAATGAATGAGTGAAAAAACCCTCTTCATATGCTTGATCCATAATATCTGCGATACGAAGCTTGTTTACTTCATCGAGGGTTTCCGGGTAATTGTACACGACGATAGGACCGATCTTTCTGTGAAAAAATGAGAGTGCGATTGTTTGCATTTTATATCACACTGAGCTTCAGATCGATCCTTTTGATTCTTTAATATTGACTCAATTATTTAAGAACAATAGGAGTCATTAACAACAAAATTATTTCAGTCCTTTGATTTTAATATTTGGTGTAGATCTTAAAATCTAATTGCCTCCATTGGAGTTAATTCAGCTATGATAAAGCTGATTCTATTTGACTTGGATGATTGCCTCTTTGATATCACGGAGCTTGGTAGTTACGCGCGGGCTGAAGCTCTAAATGAGATGATAAAGTACGGATTGAAGGTTGATTTCAAGACAGGCTTAGCTATGCTCCGTGAGGTGGTATCTGAATATGGTTCTAATCATCCAGGTCATTTTAACATTGTACTCACTCGTTTAAAATCCCTCTACCCAGAATCTTTAGGGAATATCCCAGAAGAGAAACTCGTAGCCGCCGCCGTAATTGCCTACCATCGCGTGAAAGTCCGGAATATCAAAACATTCCCGGATGTAGTTCCATTCTTAATAAAAGTCCGGAAAAACTATCCCCAAATAAAAATCGCAATCCTTACTGATGGAATTCCAGTTAAACAATTTGAGAAGATCCTGCGCTTGAGAATTGACTCGTATTTTGACGATATCATCATCTCTGATGATATTGGGATCCGAAAACCAAACCCTCGGCTATTTAGTTATGCTGTCGATAAAATGAAGGTAGGACTTGAAGAGACCTTAATGGTTGGAGACCGAATTGATAATGACATCATCCCCGCCAGAAGTATCAATATTCATACGGTTCTGATTCATAGGGAAACTAAATATGATGTTGATAAAGATCAGGTTAGAGATTCGCAACCCGAATTCGAGATACGATCCCTTTCAGAACTTTTTCCTATTCTTGAAAATTTGAAGGGAAAGAAATAACTCAGGCATGGAAACCTCTTTATGCATTCCCTCTCAGTTTGCTGCCTTCAACCGCTCCTGCAAGACACCGTTGCAGAGTGTTGTAAACGCGTTGAACGCTTATTAATTACCGCAAAAGACCAAGGTTCGAGTCTTGTCATTCTCCCTGAACGCTGGTTACCGTTTTCTCTCGGACCTGACACCGCGAAATATGTATTCGAACCTAATCAGGAGTCGCTCCAATTTTTGCAGGATTGCGCGAAAAAATATTCTCTTTGTGTCGTCAGCGGGGGATTGTGGGAATATGTTCACGGTCACCCAAAAATCGTGTGTTACGTCATTGATCACACGGGAACTATCGTTGGGCGGCAGGAAAAACTTCACTTGTACGCGCTGGAGAAACATTTTTTCACGCCTGGGCGGGAACTTTGCTTGTTCAAGTTTAGAGACCTCACGTTTGCCATCCTTATTTGCTTTGACATCAGCTTTTTTGAAACTCCCAGTTTGGCTGTCAAGGAGGGCGCTGACCTGTTGATCTCGCCCACGCTCATTCGTCGGGAAGGTCTGGATAATTGGAGAATTTACCTTCGTGCCCGAGCCTTGGAAAATCGGGTACCAGTTATCGCGTGTAATACCTTAGGGGAAGTGAAAGGTGCCCAGTATTTGGGATGCAGTCAAATTATCCAATTTTATCCGGGACATACCATGCCGAGCAAGTTAAAGATTACGACCGTTGAAGAGAATCTGGAAACAATTGTCCCCGATCAAGTAGATTATAAATTTCCACGGCAATTACGCAAGGAGAGACTTGCCGAAAGAATCGACATTGGAACCTTAACAATTACCCGTGCTCACGTATCAGATGAATGAC
>MBAA01000088.1:1914-2187 GCA_001940655.1 Promethearchaeota archaeon CR_4 | reverse complement strand
GGGAAGAAATTTTCCCTCCTCCAATCCACTAAACCTACTGCCGGTGCGGAACGGACATCTGAAAAGCGATTTAGCTTTCTCGGGCTTGATATCATTAATTGGGATCTTGGCGGGCAAGACCTGTTTCGCGCGAGGTATTTCACGCAGAAATTTCGCATTTTTTCTGAAACGAAGGTTGTGTTCTACCTCATTGATATCCAAAATACGGAGACGTTAGGCAGTTCCCTTGAGTACTTGAAGGACATCATCAAAACCTACAAGGACTTGAATGAA
>MBAA01000088.1:985-1845 GCA_001940655.1 Promethearchaeota archaeon CR_4 | reverse complement strand
AATTTGAAGTATCTTGAGACGACCATCCACTCCATCACTGAAGATTTTCCAACCTTCACTTGTTTGACCTCAATTTATGACGAAGTCTCCATCATCAAAGCATTTTCCGAGGGCGTTATTGAAAGTTCCCCTATCGCGGATCTTATAAGAGTCCAATTAAAGGAATATTCGCGGGCAATAAACAGCCAAGCAACGGTTCTCTTGGATAATAATTCCTTCATTATCGGTGCCTACTACTCGAAAAAGCTCTTTCTCACCATCTGCGAAACTGTTGCGCCGCGTTTTTTTATTGCCCTCGAACAATTACTGGATCTGCCGGTCGTGACGACAGACCATATCATTTGTAAAATGAGTTTGAAAGAAAGCACGGATTCGGAAGGGACAAATTCATCCTTCTCGATTATTAGTAAATTATTGACAATTCATAATACGCGATTTTGCGTGACCTCCCTGACAAATCGGGATGATACTCTCGAGTTGATCTCAAAATATCTGCCCGCATTAGGAGAAAATCTTGGGAATATTCTCACCAATCTAAAATCCTCAACCTAGCTAAATGAAAGAAGGAGACAAAGTCAAAAAAAAGGAAATTTTTACTTTAGATCGATGTTTAGAGACCGAATGAGTTCCTTATACCGCGACCGCAACGTTACTTCTGTCACACCCACGGTTTTAGCAATTAAACTCTGGGACCGGTTTTCATTTTTCAATTGACTTGCAACGTAAACCGCGGCAGCACACAAACCTTTTGGATCTTTTCCGCCTATCCGGTTGTGACTAATGTAGGATTGGAGCAATTTCATTGTTTCCTTTTCCACTTCCCCGGATAAATTGAGTTCTGAGACGAATTTGGGAATGAG
>MBAA01000088.1:0-968 GCA_001940655.1 Promethearchaeota archaeon CR_4 | reverse complement strand
AGGGGGCCTTCAATTTCAATTCACGGAGCAAGGTCCGGTAACAACGGCGAACGTCTCTCGCCTCGAGATTAGTCTCCTCGATCACTTCCTGCAACGTGCGGGGCACTTGTTCCTTTCGGCAGGCGTAATAAATTGTCGCAGCCACCATGGACTTGATAGACCGACCGCGGAGGAGTTTCATGTCAAAAGCATTTTTATATATCTTCGCCGCCATTTCCTTCACGCGAAGCGGCAGGCCAAGATTCGCCCCGAGACGCTTGATCTCGGTCGTGGCAATGAGCATATTCCGTTTACTCCAAGACATGCGCGTATTCCATTTGACTGCCCTCCGCATTCGCTCGGACATTTTCACGTTCTTGTCGATGATGGTACTTAACCCCATGTCCGGCATCAAGACGGAAATTGGCGACCCTGTCCTCTCCCGCTTGCTCTTCTCTTCCATAGTGAAGGCACGCCGCTCCCGCTCGTGATCAATTATGGATTCATCGATCACCAGTCCACAGGTTCCACAAATGGTTTCCCCGCGTTGTGCATCCTCCACAATCATTTCAGATCCACACTCGGGGCAAATTCCCGGCATCAGGTCAGATTTTGACCCTTTCTTCACGGCTGTTTCTACCATTAACCTTCACCACATTGTTTTTTTACATCGCACGAAACTAATGCGTAAATATATATATCGTGTATTTGCTTCATAGTTCTTGATTTTTCCCTTTTTCATTTCACTCTTCGAGAGCCATAGCTCCCTACCATAATTCATCTAACTCTTTCTTCGACATTAGTATTGAAATTTCACGATTTATTTTGGTGTACTATTCCCATGTTGCCCGGGAACATACACCGGATTTGATCCCACATTTCTTAAAGTGGTCTAAACATCATTGTCTTTATAAAAAGAGCAATTCAGATATATAAGCTTTTCGAAATACCTTTTTAAATATCTAAATAATTTGTTTTAAAAAATGGGT
>MBAA01000041.1:31346-31566 GCA_001940655.1 Promethearchaeota archaeon CR_4 | reverse complement strand
TCAATACGCACTCCCGGATTTACGAGGAACCCCTCAAAATAAGGAACCACCCGCGTGCTTGATTCCGCAATGTCCACCACTAGGCCGGTCGTAAAACCGCCCGCGTACAGGGTTAACATCGCATCGATCGCAAAGTAAACCTGCTGGACTTGGTATTTCTCGAACAGCAGTTGGTACAACTTACGTTTATCCTCGTCGGTAAATTGAGGGTGGATCGAAT
>MBAA01000041.1:30536-31327 GCA_001940655.1 Promethearchaeota archaeon CR_4 | reverse complement strand
CGGATCTACCCGGAGCACGTAAAACACGTAATCGAGGAGTTTTTCAAAGAGTACCCAATCCGTGATTCTACCGTTTTGTAATGGATAAGAAATTTTATAGAGACCCATGGATTCGCTGATTGAATCGCCAATATACCATTGGCGCTCAGCCAGCATGCCAATCTGCTGATATTTTGGCTCGCCCACCATCGTCAAAAAAGTGGCCGCCGGACTATCTTTACCGGCAAAACCCACTTTTGAGCTGAATTGCCCAATGTCGAGGACAACGGTAGTTGCGTGCAGAGCCACACATTCTCCTTGTCCAAAAACGTAAAAAAATCTTTACTTAGTATGAACTCTTCTTCCGAGAAATCCGTCATTATCACATTTTTTCATCAGAGACTAAAAATTTTCACTATCACGTTAAATTTCCCCGCCAAAAAAAGCACGTATTTACACGTATGCTTTTTCAAGTCGATTTCTGTATTCTTTTAAAAAGAACTCGCGAAATTCATCAACACTCGGCAAGTTGGTCTCATTAGATGTGGAGTTCGTGATTCTAAAATGTAGCTTTAGGTCTGCTTCGAATTTAGCCGCACCGAGACACGATGCGTACATGTAAAAATAAAGTCCATTTGGATCGGCATCCTTGTTCTCACCTTCTGCAACTGATCGTTGCACGAGTCCAATGCCTTTTTGCACTAAAGTTAGCGGTCGATACTCTTTTTCGTAAGGGCCAATCTTGTCTGATGGGGGTGCTCGAACAAAAAACATCATCTCAAAACGCTCGGTATCCGCGGCCGCAAAATCCA
>MBAA01000041.1:29668-30325 GCA_001940655.1 Promethearchaeota archaeon CR_4 | reverse complement strand
TACCAAATGAATTTTTTGATTTTCAGAAAAAAAAGAGTACGCCAAAAAGCAATCGAAATCTTAAACGGTTTGAAAAAAATCATTTTGTAGAAAACGTAAAAGATAGGAGTATTCATAGAAACGTTCCAATAGATAATATCCGCGAATTTTCAACAAGAGATATAAGGTTTTTTTAACGGAGCGTTTCCTATAAAAATAATTAAAGAAGACCCCCCTAACCTACAAGTAGTAGGATCTTTTGGTTTCCTTGTCTATTAAAGAGAACTTTCATTTTCTTTATACTTGAAATTGTGACTGATTTTTGGAAAGAGAACATTAAATTAATAAAATGAACGAGATATACAAATATAACATACGTAATAAACCAAAAATAAGAAGATTATTAATGGTTCTAAGTCAGACCAAACGAAAAATCCTCAATGACAGGTTTAAATTTTTATTTTATGAAACTTGTGTCTGTTTTTTATTGATATTTGGCGCCTCAATTCTGGAATGGTTGATCGTGCCTAATTCGTTAAATCGTGAGATTTATGGCATATTATTTTACGTAATTCGAGTCATATTCGTGTTTTTAGCAATACCTACGACAAATTATCTGATGGATAAATATGTCAGCTCTTATAAAGATAAACTGAGCAAGAAACCAGAGATCTCCGC
>MBAA01000041.1:28286-29658 GCA_001940655.1 Promethearchaeota archaeon CR_4 | reverse complement strand
CACCTTAAATTATATAAAATCTCCAAAAGCAATTACAAATACCAAATCTTGTACGGAATTTTATTATTGTTTCTAGTTTTTATTCCCTTGAATTTCGTGTTATATCTGTTAGTGCCAGAAATGCTAAATTACCATTACCTTTCAATAGGATCAAACGTGGAGGTCAATTCTTATCTGTTGATAAAAAATTTCGTTACTTTTTTCGTCCAATTAGTTATAATACAGATTTCCATTGCTTTTGCTGAAGAATCCATTTATCGAGGATTTATAAGTTTAAAAGGGAGTGAGCGATTTAACAGGATTTCCGCAGTCATAATATCTGCCGCTTCCTATGGTTTTTTAAGTTTTTATTTTTTTATTAATGCCTCGCATTTGAATTTTAGTCCTTGGTTTCCACTCGTTTGGTTTTTCCCCTTATTCCTCATCGGATTAGTTGTTTCTCTCGTAACTTTGAGGAAAAAATGGCTCTTTCCACCGATTTTCGCCCATTCAATAAGCAATATTATCATGACGAGCATAGTTTGGTGTTTTTCGAAAGGATGGGGATATATCCAGATCTTATTCATCATTTACGTTCCTTTAATCGGAATCGGTTTATTTTTGTTCATTGATCAATACGATCGAGTAAAGGAGAGCGTCTTAATTGGTTGGACGATGTTAAAACAATATGTGAAAAATGATGATAAAGAAGACGAAATGAAAGGTGATAAATATTTCCGCATATTCATTGATTTCATCGTTGGATTTTGTGTATTTCTTTTTGGATTGTTAATTGCGATATAAATTAATGCATTAAATTAAAGTGATTTCCCAGGTTGTATTCCATGTTTCAAAAAGGCAAAACTCAGTTTAAGTTTAAAACGTATAAATCTGACGCGGCTCCCTTTTTCTTCTTCATCGATATTTTTCCCCTCGAACCGGAAAACTTTCCTCAACCTCGCTCCTCGTTTTTGGTTCGGCACATCCAGAACAATCCCATAATGCCATTGCCCATGAGAGTTGACCGTGTTTTTAATGGGGAATCCTCCATAATTATCCAGCCTCATGAATCAACCACGTTTCCCTTAAACGAGACTGATCTTGGGATAATCAATCCCATTCCTTTCTTACGCCTTGGACTTGAAAAATTGCTGTATTTTACCGAAATTCGATCGCGTGAAACGCTTTTTCTGTCCTTACAACAAAAGGCAGTTGAACGATGGTGGAACGCAACCAGGATTCTTCACGGGAATCTCTCCCAACTTGAAGAAGATTTTTCCGCTTTCTTAAAGGCATACCTGCACACGGTGTTAAAAGCGCGAATTAATGGGGATGACCTCGTCGGAGCTGCGACTGAATATTGCACGATCATTAATGATATCTGCAAGGAACG
>MBAA01000041.1:26695-28223 GCA_001940655.1 Promethearchaeota archaeon CR_4 | reverse complement strand
AGAAAAAACCAGAAAATACAGGCAAAGGCTAAAAACATTCATGAAAACGGAATATCATCCGGAACTTGTCGATATTGAAGTCTTTGACTTATTCGGTGGAGGTTTTATAAATCCTGAAACTTCACAAAATGCAATTAAAGAAAATGGGGAACCTCACGATGCCCATGTTCTAAAGTACATCCCGCTCTTATTTTACGACGATTTGCAGGAATGCATGCTGCAAAACCTCAAACTATTGGAAACTAATGAGCATCAATTACTCGATCCATCCCTTCTCTTAGATTTAAAAGTGATTTTCATAGAAAAAACCGGAGAATTCCACGAGGTTGAAATAAATCGTTATCATTGGCAAAATACTTTGCATACAATAAATATGCCATGCCTGTTTAATTCAATGTCCGCGTGTTTAAATCAATTCAACGAGAAGCAGGAAGCTAGAACAGATAAATAATTTTCCAAGAAAAATATATTCTGGTAAATTGCTTTCAAGAAATGATTAGATCTAAAACTTCTTCTATGAAAGAGAATGCCCTTTTCAATAGAGTGTTAACATTAGGGATGTAATTCGATAATATCTCCTTTCTGAAAGGGAGGCTTCCTCCACGCGGCGTTCCTGTGCCCGTTCCACTAGGGAAAGAAAGCTCCACTGCGTAGTCCTTAAATCCGACAAATTGCCGGTTGGTTTATTAAAGGGGCATCCTTCGAGAGCACTATGACAGTCCAAGTCATGAGGTTGCTCCCAGCTCTTGCAAAGCTGGCGAAATTTGCCCCCAGTCAAGTGAATCAAAGCCTCCTTTTAGAGGTTACGAGGGAGGTGCTCCCAGACCTAGAACCGATCCTCCCGCCGAAACGCAGCGGGTTCGAGTACGATGCCTACCTATATCTGGCCCTGTACCAGGATTTGACGCAACCGTCCTTCGAGAAGTTCTGCCCCGCCCTCAACAAGGCGTGGGTGAAGGCAGGGTATCATTTTCAGGAGTTTTACACGCACGTGTTTGCGAACGGCAAGCACCGGCGCGCGGTGCCCGGCCAACCTGACATGTCCCGTTTCCTCGCCGCGCTCGGGGGCGCGGACATCAGCGAGCAATTCAGCAACGCCCTCCTCCTCGGGGTTTTCCTCTATGCTCGGAAACTTGTGCTGCTCGGCAACGACCTGACACTCATTGCCGACTACGTCAAGGAACCGTGCCAGAAGGACAAGAACGACCCTTATTGCTTCGGGTCAAAATCGGGCAAGACTCACCACAAGACCCTGACCTTCTCCATCATCTCGGGCGACATCCACCTCGTGGTCGCGAACTACGAGATCCAGAAAAAGCAGCAGACCCGGCCCCTCTTCGATGCGGTCATCACCCGCCTGCGCCAGTATGGCATCGACATCCGCTACGGGTTGTTTGACCGGGGATTTTACCGCCGCGAGTTACTCACCGCACTGAAGGGGTGGGGCATTACCATCATCATGCCCGCGCGCAATTGCACGGACTCCCGCCGCAAGATCCACCTCTGGCTGCAAGACAAGTCCGGGAGG
>MBAA01000041.1:24208-26681 GCA_001940655.1 Promethearchaeota archaeon CR_4 | reverse complement strand
CCTCAAGGTCAAGTACGTCCGGAAACACGGTTGGCAGGTCTTGAGGGCCGGCGTGGTCCTCTGTAGCAAGCGGGGGCACGCGCTCAAGGAAACGAAACAACAGTTCAAGGATGGCAAGGTCGCGCAGGACAAGGCTACCAAGCAAATCTTCCCCATCTTGGTCATCCGGGGCAACACGCGGGGCGTCTGGGTCTTGCGCGGCAATGAAAATCACGTTCGACAACTATATCGCACGCGGTGGGCGATCGAGATAGCTTTCCGCCAGACGCACCTGCTGGGCATTGTCAGCTGGGCGCAGGGGCGCGGCGCGCGATTGATCTTGTTCACGTGGAAGTGTGTCGCCTATAATTTGTGGCAAATCGCTCGCGCACAGTTACACGCCCAAGATCCGCGCGCGGAACCTTTGACATTGGACGAATTCTGCGGGCGAATGTGGGAGAACCGGAGCAAGGGACTGGAGGCGCGTGCGGCGTAATATATAATCGGCGGGCAGGCATTCGCCTAGTAGCATTTGTTATGGGCGCGAGATACATTCCTAATGGTGTTAAAGAAAAAGAAAAAAAAGTCAAAAAGAGAAAATTAAATTATTTCAGTGTGACCTTTCTCTGTCGCATCATCCTGAAAGCAATTCCGGCCAGAATTACCATCGTAATAGGCAGGAGAATGCCTATACTGTATCCCGGAATGCCGGGTGGTGCAGTGGTGCCCACATACTTTACGAAATTAAACGAGAACATTAACAATAGCCATTGCCAGGAAACTTTCCATTCATCGCTGACAACGTATCCCGTCTTTTCGTTCGACAAGTAGAGTGCGGGATATTGATAATCCTGGCACCACGTGGCGAGGTCTTTATATAAAACCGCTGATCCGGTCGCGTTTGACATCCACAGTCTCATTATTAAGTTATTGCACGTCACATTGTAGTTAAAACCCAAGTTGCTAGTGGCACTTGAAGGAAAGGTCGATCCCGGGAGGAGATAATAACCTGAATCTCCTGGATAGGGTTTAACAGCGTAATCCGAGATGTTGACATACCCAGCGAATGTTCGGTTAACTATAGCGGGACTTCGGTAATACGCCTCTTGGTATGCAAGATCGTTTATTCGGGAGTGGTACGGAGAAATGGGAAGTCCGTCGACCGAAAAGATGGGGAATGTACTTGAACTATAAGGATTGGCAGCAGCATAGATCGCACTATAGGTTCCTATGGTGTCTAATGTGGCATTAATTTCGCACCCAATGGCGTGAAGAGAACTCACCAGCGTGTTATAGGAGGGCACGTGGGCCTCGTCGTAGTGATATTCAAAGACAAAAACCGGGTTACCACTCGTTGCAACTTTGTTCCAGTCAGCACCAGCGGTTAAGTTAGCCATAGTTAGTCCCTTAAGGGCACATAAACCACTCCAGTAGGGATCGGTGAGAAGCGCGGTTCGCGCAATGGTGAGATCGTGATACGCGAGTGGCACGGATGCGTCGTAATACTCTCCGCTCAAAGCGATAAGCCCTCCAGAACGGACCGCCCGCCCTGCCTTACCAGTTGTAATATAAGTGTCATAATCGTACGCGTAAGAGATGGCTTTCCGAAACACGCGATTTACCCCGCTCGCGTTTATTGTTTGGGCAAATAGGCCATTCCAGGTTGAATTTCCATATCCCTTTGGCATATATGTAAGGCTTAGGTTATAAGCCGTGTCGGACCAATATTTTAAATATGTCTCGTCAATGCAGTTTAAAACAATGACTTCCCCGCAGGGTTCAATGCCCTTGTCAAAATATGTTATCCCTGAAGCACCTGCAATAGCACTGTACTCGATAGGCTCCCACACGCGATCGGTTGCGTAATTGACATCTCCCGTAACTAGTGCAGTGGTTCTAGCCGCATATCCCGCAGAGTTGTGCGCAAAGCATTCCACGGCAATCTCTGGGACTAAATGCCAACCTTCCGCTTGTTGCGCTGTGGCGTTCCACCAATTGTCGTTTCTTAACATCCTTCCCGTGGCAGTTAAAAAATTGTGTCCTTTAAAGATATACGGGCCGGTACCAATTAAATGCCCTGGAAACGGAGAAGAAAGATCGCCCTGGGGGAAGGCTGGATTTTGCCCAAATCCCATGATTGGTTTATCAAAATAGTTTGCATAGGCTTGCATGGAAATCATCCTGATGCCCGCGAGATATTGAGGACCTCTTCCCCAATCGTTAAAGTACACTCGAACCGTGCCGCCTGATACCTTATCATCCAATATTGTCACGTTCTTAAATCGAGGGACATATCCTGGAGTATAAACGGATGTATAAAGGAGCTGAGCATATGCTGACATTCCATATCCTTCCAAGAGTCCCGCTGTTAGCGTGGACAAGTTCCAACTGGCAGTTGCGTAGTTTTTCCAATCATATACACTCAACCAGTAAATTATTCTCTGACCACGCGTGTCTGATTCCTGTGTCGAGTTGAGGCAATTGTTGATATCTC
>MBAA01000041.1:23930-24185 GCA_001940655.1 Promethearchaeota archaeon CR_4 | reverse complement strand
ATGTTCCACCTACATACTGTCGCGTTCCAATCCGACCCGTCGTGGAACTTGACATTTTCCCGGAGCGTAATATCCATGTAGTCCACTCCGCTATATGCCATAAAACCTGCAGCGGTCATCTCATCTGGTCTATTGTTGATGGTCCAGTTGGTTGCGAGGATAGGTTTTAGATACTCGGGAGTCCCTTGTGGAGCATCATACCCCCATTGAAATAGGTTCTCAAGAGCGTTATACGTGTAATAATCCCCACTACTT
>MBAA01000041.1:20859-23912 GCA_001940655.1 Promethearchaeota archaeon CR_4 | reverse complement strand
CTCCAAGAGTACCCCGTAGCTATGTCAGTCGGCCCACAAGCGCCCGCGACAAAGACCGGAATCTCGGTAGTATCGTCTTGCGCCTTCACCGGTATTATTGTTGGAATAACAGATAATACCAAACAGGTCATTACAATCGTAATGAAAAGTTTTTTCGCTATTTTTTCCATCTTTTTTTTCACTCCTTTCAAAAATATTTTCTTTTTTTTTAATTCCTTTTTCAGACTCTTTTCCTATATGTTTTTTTTTGGTTAGTTTTTTCCTGTTTCATTGGAATTTGGTAAAAATGTGAAATTATAAATAGAGACTAAGATCAATCTTTTAGATATATATGAACATCCATCATTTATATAAAGGTTTTCAATAGGCATCACAAATACCGCAATAGACGTGAAAAATGTTTTTATACTTTTCATAGAATTGCTAGATAGGTGAAATTTAAAATGATGTTAGTTCAAAACACTGAGACAACAATAACCACGGATACGGATAATTATCACGAACAAAAACGTGTCCAAATCAACTGGGGAAGACAAGGAGGAGTGTTTTTAGCGTACGCCATCGTATTGTTAGGATATTATGGCATTGTTGCTAACTTCATCATGTATCAAGGAAATGATGTATGGTTATCTTTTACTGAAATGGATAGAACGGTGTTATTTTGGACTTTTAACGCGTATGGGCAAACTTACTTTTTACCAATAATTTTACTATTTCTTACTTGCTTTATCCTGACTTATAAAGAAGAAATTCCGCATTACGGGATTAAAGCGTCAATATGGGTAGTACCTCTGATAATTGTTGAAGCATTTGTATTATATTCGCTTATGTTTGGTTTTTCCATTGCACCAATAATTTACCAATTTGGGGATATGAGAGGGTATTTTCATATACTAATACTAATTGCCACAACATTCTTAGGCGCCATTTGTGGGATGAAAACTAAACAATTCGTCAATTCAAAAAGAAATATCTGAAGAAAACACGCCGGGTGGAAACCTTTTGGCTAACAAACAAAAAAATATGGTAAAATACGTCATCAAGCGGTTATTGATGATGATTCCCATGTTGATTCTTGTGCTAATTTTCACGTGGTTTTTATCGCGTCTGATGGCCGTTAATCCCGTTACCAATCGATTAGCAGGATCTGCCGGTGATCCTGAAGCTTATAGAGCAGAATTAGAGCGAATTGGGTATTTCGATCCATGGTATGTTCAATTAGGAACATATTTATATAATTTATTTAGAGGGGATTGGGGAAATACATATGTAATTTTCACCGGTACACCCATTATAGATATCGTCGCCGATGTTTTTCCGAGAACAATTGAGTTAATGCTTATACCCATAATTTTAAGCCCAATTCTTGCAGTGAAACTCGGAATAGCCTCGGCTACTCATAGAGATAAGAAAAAAGATGCGATCATTAGATTTGTTGCAATTTTGGGAGCGGGATTTCCAGTTTTCTGGATTGCATCAATGGTTCAAACCATTTTTGGATATGCTTTACCCTTGTTTACTATGGGAAGTCTTGATATTCCTGCATTTTTCGCGAATTCATCCTCGATAACTAGTATCATTCCCATTGATGCGCCTACAACGGGTTTTCGCATCATTGATTGCATAATTTATAACGACCAAAGATATCTATGGGATACACTTTTGCACTTGATTCTTCCTGCGATGTGTATAACATTTGTTTCCTTAGCCAGCATTACGAGACAAACCCGATCAAGTATGCTAGATGTATTAGATCAGGATTATATTAGGACTGCTCGAGCGAAAGGGGTAATGGAAAAAGATGTCATCAATAAACACGCTCTGCGCAACGCTTTACTACCGGTCAGTAATCTCATTATCGGCGGGACCGCGACTGCCTTACTCGGATCTTTCTTTGTTGAAGTCACCTTCAATTATTATGGTTATGGATATTATATGGTGAAAGCAATACTTTTAGGAGATTATTTGCTTATTAATGGACTTTTGGTTGTTGCAACAATAATAATACTGACTGGAAATTTGGTCGCAGATGTAATGTATGTCATTATCGATCCCAGAATATCATACAAATAATTTCAAAAAAAATCAAAGAGGATTTATGGAAGAATGATAGAACAAGCTCAACGAACTGAAACCCCACGGAAAAAACCAGTATTACAGTTATTAAAGTTTTATTTAATTCCTGGGTGGCGAGATCCTGAGTTCACCGCAAAAGAACGCGAAATTAATAAAATAAAATCTCAGAGAAGAAAATTTCGACGACTCCTCAGACCTCTGACAATTCTTGGGATGATAATGCTTGTGTTTATCCTTTTTATAGCAGTGTATGCTCCTTGGTTAACTCCCATTCCATTACAGGAAATCCTGCCGCCATATGTGCCTCCAGGGGGAGTTATTCCTTTTTCTCCCCCCTCACCAGATCATCCAATGGGAACAACAATTAACGGATATGACGTGTTGGCAAAAATCATTTGGGGTGCCAGAACCACTATTTATACGGCTGCTATTCCCGTAACAATCTCAATTGGAGGAGGTTTGATTTTAGGAACTATTTCTGCGTATTTTGGGAAAAGCGTTGATTATGTAATGATGCGCGTGGTGGATATATTTTACGCGTTCCCTACCTTGATATTAGTCATTATTCTTGCTCCAATGTTAGGAAATGAATTAATAATCACTCTCATCGTTTACGGCATTCTGTTCATACCATTAAATATTAGGTTCATGCGATCGATTGTCTTACAGGTTAAGGAACTAGAATTTGTTCAAGCAGCGATAGTCGGTGGTGCGAAAAAATTTAAGGTGATGTTTAAACACATCGTCCCCAATGCCCTTTCTCCCATGTTAATTGCTTTTTTTGGTGGGGCTGCCATTGCAATCGTAGGTTTGGCAGGTTTAGCTTTTTTAGGATTTTCAGATCCAACGGTTGCTAGTTGGGGTGCCGATATATTTGTTGCACAATCTAAATACGGTAACTTGTATGCTTCCATTTGGCCAGGAGTATTTATTGGAATTACCGCAATAGCATTTATCCTAATTGGCGACGGATTGCG
>MBAA01000041.1:18213-20840 GCA_001940655.1 Promethearchaeota archaeon CR_4 | reverse complement strand
CTAAAAATATAACAAGAAGGAGATTCAAAATTACAAATCATTCGTTATTATTTTATTTGGGTTGGCCAGGTAATTATGGAATGGCCATAATTAATTCCATTGTCGGAGCTATAATTTTATACGTTATTTCTACTACGATCAACAAGCATTTGCCAGAAACCAAACAAATACCGAGAAGAGAGCATAACAAGTGCACTGCCGTAGTTTCACTCATCATTTTAGGTATTAGCCTTGGAATCTGGGTTATTTTTGAGACTATATGGCTTTTTATTGACTTCTTCGGGATTTTCACTACTCCTTTCTTCATGTTTGGAGTGATGACTACCATTTATTATTTTTTATACAAGAAATTCATTCCCAAATTTGGTACCATTACCAAGGAGGATCTTTATCGAAGTTCTTTTCTTAGAATTTATGTAAGATTTATTGGAATAATTTGGACAATTGCTGGACTATTTATTACCATTCCACTCTTGGACATTCCAATTCACAATCCCGATGTTTTTGAATTAGGATTTTATTGGGCTATTTCAGTCGTCCTAATTGATATTGGCATCACAATTCTGATAAATAAGTTTCGCTCGGATGAAAAACGGATTCCTAAACAACCTCTCAAAAACGCAATGTTTTCTGGAGGGCTGATCTCGTTTGGAATTTGGTCAACACAACTCATAATCTTTGAATTATATTTGAAACGAGTATTTTCATTACCCCTCTATGAACAAGACATTCGAGTGCTAATTGGTGTTATCAGTTGTATTTATGTAATCGTATTTTTTGTGTCTTTAAAGAAAAAATTTATGCCTAAAGCCAAGGAAGAAAGCAAAGCACGAATCAAAAAAGTGTTGAAAGCTGCAAGCGAAATTAGTTCAATTGCGGCGGGAAGAAGTAAAGATGCAATTCTAAGTGTAAGAGACCTAACTGTTAATTTTTATACAGAAGAAGGCGTTGTTCGTGCCGTGGACGGCGTTTCTTTTGATATATATGAGGGAGAAGTGCTTGGTCTGGTAGGGGAAACTGGTTGCGGAAAATCTGTTAGCGCCTTATCTGTTCTTCGGTTAATTCGACCTCCCGGTAAAATGGAGAGAGGAAAAGTGATTTTTATAGGGGAAGATTTAGTTCAAAAAACCGAATTAGAATTACTTAAATATCGTGGAAAAGACATCACTATGATTTTCCAAGACCCGCTTAATTCCCTCAATCCCGTTTTTACAATAGGAAAGCAAATTTCTGAGGTCTTTTTATTACACATGCAAGATGAATTGCTGGCTGCAACTTTGAAAAATAACAACGGATCAAGCATATATCGCCTAGCTCGAGAATGGACAATTCAATTGTTAAAAGATTTAAACATTCCCCATCCCGAAGTCATCATGGATAGATACCCTCACGAGTTAAGCGGGGGAATGCGACAGAGGATTCAAATTGCAATGGGATTGGCGTGTAGGCCCAAACTATTAATTGCGGACGAACCTACCACTGCTTTAGATGTAACGATACAGAACCAAATCTTGAAACTCCTGAAAGAGCTCCATCAGAAATACAAGACAACCATATTATACATATCTCACGATCTTGGCATCATTTCTAAAATGTGCGATCATGTTGCCGTCATGTATAGTGGTTCAATTGCTGAATATGGAAAAATACAAGGAATATTTGCCAAAGCATATCATCCCTACACAAGAGGACTTATCAATTCCATTCCCATTATTGGAAAACAGCAAGATAGACTAACAGTCATTCCTGGCACGGTACCAAATTTAATTTATCCCCCTTCCGGATGTAGATTTCATCCAAGATGTCAATATTGCTTTGAACCTTGCGCTTCAAACTCTCCAAGGGAGATTGAAATGGATCAAGAGCATTTAGTTGCTTGCCATCTTTACGATCCGCAATATAAGGATCTCGCAGCAATCGCGATAAACAAAGTAGAGAAAGAATCCAACAAAGATAAATGATAAAAAGCAGAGAGAGGTCTTTGTAATCTTGAGTGATCTAATAGAAAATATTGTAATGCCCAGTATTTTATTCGCAATAGGGTTTGTAATAACACAACGGTCTTTGGTATACAAGAAATGGGAAAATCCAGCAATAAAAACGCTTGTAATAAATTCAATTTGGTTATTATTAAATATATTATATCCTTTTATTCTCAATCTTGTTTTCACGAATTTTGTGGATAATTCTCTTCTTCTTATAATAATAACAACCGCAATCACATGCGCGTTAAATTTAGGTGTCGGTATTTTAATTTCGTGTATCTTTTTTGAAAAAGATTTTAAAGAATCATTGAAAACAATAAGTTTCATCCAAATCGCTTTGTTGGCAATTTGGGTATATCTGACCATTATTCCAGAAATTTTCAATTATTTTATGATTACGGGTCTAATCGAAATTGTTGTCATACCCAGTATTTTATTTGTTTTAGGGGTTGTAATAACACAACGGTATTTGGCATATAAGAAATGGGAAAATTCAGTAATAATAACGCTTGTAATCAACGCGGTTTGGTTATTCCTAGATATCGGTTTACTCTCTCTGGTTTTCGCGAATTTCGTTGAAAAATCTCTATTGTTTAACATAATTACAAGCGCTATTACCTGCGCGTTAAATTTAGGTGTCAG
>MBAA01000041.1:16920-17973 GCA_001940655.1 Promethearchaeota archaeon CR_4 | reverse complement strand
GAAATGGGAAAATTCGGTTTTCATAACGCTTGTAATCAACGCGGTTTGGTTATTCCTAGATATCGGTTTACTCTATCTGGTTTTCGCGAATTTTGTTGATAATTCTCTAATGTTCAACATAATTACAAGCGCTATTACCTGCGCGTTAAATTTGTGCTTCGGCATTTTGATCTCGGGAATTTTGTCTAAAAAAGACCTTAAAGAGTTATTAAAAACTATAGGGTTCATCCAAATTGCATGGTTGGTAATTTGGATGCTTCTAAGCACCGTTCCTGATATTATTAACATTTTCATGATTACGGAAAACGAGAATATAGAAAGTTCTAGACTGATATTCATTGGAGCATTGTTCTTTCTGTTTGGAATATCGATTTTCTCGGCGTATTGGGGTGATAAAATACAATTAGTGAAGTTTAGGAGAACTTTTGCTTACAGCAGTATTTTACCTGCAATTTATTTTTTAATAATATCTTTCATTATTAAGCCCTTAAATTTTCTTGGAACCAATGGCATCTATTTCAGTCTTTTTGCTTTCGTAATTGCAATTATTTCCGTTGTTATTTTTAAACGAATTGCCTATACAACAATCAAGTTCGGAGAATTAAGAGAGTTGAAAGTTCACGCGAAAGGGGAACCATTGCTTGATGTTAGAAATCTTGCCGTGCATTATCCCCTCTTTAAAGGTGTTCTAAAAAGACAAGTTGGTACCATTAAAGCGGTAGATGATGTCTCTTTCAGCATTAGAACGGGGGAAACGCTTGGGTTGGTCGGGGAAAGTGGATGTGGCAAAACAACGATCGCCAAGGCAATTTTAGGTTTGGTAGAGAAAACAGGAGGGGAGATCTTATTCAAAGGTGTTCCCAATCCGAAGGAATATACAAGTGATCTAAGCCAGAAAATTCAAATGGTATTTCAAGACCCAGATGCATCTTTGAACCCGCGACTAAAGATCGTGGATATTATTGGAGAACCCATAAAGAATCTTCTTGGAATCACGAATGCTACAGAAATAAGAAAATATGTTTTAAGATTGTTGGAGAAAGTTTCGTTAAA
>MBAA01000041.1:13825-16848 GCA_001940655.1 Promethearchaeota archaeon CR_4 | reverse complement strand
GCAGTGATGTATCTTGGCCATTTTGTTGAATTTGGAAGTACCACACAAATTTTTAATAATTTAACTCATCCCTATACCATAGCCCTTCTTACCTCACGTTCTGAGATTAACCTGAACGACCAAGAAATCAAATTCGTGATCAGGGGAGAAGTGCCAAGTCCCATCAGACCTCCACCAGGATGTGCTTTTAATCCACGATGTTCTTCAGATGCCCGCACGAAAGAATGTGAAATGAAGATGCCTCATATGATTAAAATCGAAGAGGGGCATTATATTTGGTGCGTGAATAATCCTCCATCGTTGCGTAAAAATGGATAACCTATTCTTTAGATCTTATTTAGTTCGATGAACATTGAAATAATAGTTGAAATAAGGAATAAAGGTTTAATTGTCCGATGTTCCTTCATCTTCAACTGAACATTAAAAAAGAAAAACACCCCTCCTTGTGTGAAAAAAGTTAGAACACTTGGAGCATCTTTATGCTTGATTCAAAACAGTTATCAAATGATGAGATAAGGACAATATCAAAAGAGGCGTATATATACGCCTTTCCCATACTAGAATTTTATCGAGTTGAATATTTGCACAGTGTGTTGCCAAAAGCATTCAATACAATTATACATGAGAGAAATCTACTAACTTCTAATGATAAAACAGTTGTTGCACCCAATAATGCAACATTATATAGCATAATACATCTCGATTTGCGTGCCGAACCTTACATCATCGAGGTACCTTCAATCACGAACAGATATCATTCTTTTCAGCTTATCGATGTTTTTACCCATGTGGTGGATTATATCGGCACACGTGCCACCGGTATAGAAGCTGGGAAATATTTGATAACCGGACCCTATTGGAACGAAAAAAAGGTTCCTGGTATTAAAAAAATCTTTAGGTTGGAATCAAACTTTGCAATTGTCATAGGCCGTACGGGTGTCAATAGTCCCAATGATTTAGTTGTGGCCCATGCGGTTCAGAATAAATATAAATTGTATTCTTTGTCCAATTACGCAAATGAAAAACCACCTAAAGCAGAGGATCTTTTATTTCCAGTGGTTGATAAGACATATCCTGCAAACTTTAATAAAACCATATGGCATATTCCTGGCAATCCCCCTTTGAATCCAGATCTTCCCGGCACACCGCCTTTTAAAGAAATGTCACCGGATTTTATCACTTATCTTAATTTTCAACTGGGAAGGGTGAAACCTGTGGCAAGTGAAGTCCACTTGTATCAGAAATTTGCCAAGATTGGTATTGGTCCGGACATCCCTTTTGACTCTACCACGCTTGAGCCTTCCGTTTTGAAAGCCATCAATGCCGGCATAACTGATGCTAAAGCAGAGATCAATAATGTAGTTAAAAACAGAGAATTAAAAAATGGGTGGACCACTAATTTTCGCACCTATATTTTCGGAAATAGAGAACAAATGGAGGGTCGATATCTTTTCCGAGCCTACGGGGCACTTCAAGGCCTTTTGGGTAATCCCCCAATCGAAGCTGTGTATCCTTCAAGCACTCTTGACAGTACAGGCCAAGAATATGAAGGAACTTCAAATCACTATGTGCTAACGTTTCCTGCAGGTCAATTACCACCAACAGAGAATCTGGGTTTCTGGTCTTTAACTATGTATGATACCAACGGATTCCTTGTTGAAAACCCAATCAACCGTTACTCAATAGGCAGTCAGAGCAAGGAATATGTACTTAATCCCGATGGGTCATTAAGCATCTATATACAATCCTCTGATCCTGGAAAGGACAAGATTTCAAACTGGTTACCTGCGCCTAAAGGTCCATTCTATCTTATGATAAGAATTTTCTTGCCTCAGAGTTCAATTATAGAAGGATCGTGGTTAATGCCTGCGGTTGTTAATGTTAATTAAAATTCCACCCGTCTTTCGTATTTTCGAACATTGGCAAACTGATCGAGGAGAAAAAAAATCAGGTTAAGTCAGAATAAAACTGAATTAATATTTTCAGGGTGATTGTTTAAATTTTTCTTGTTAATCCTGACCACCGAACATTTTTCACACCTGTGCTTTTAGCAACTGCGAGAAAATGTTCCATTTCTTCATTTGTCATTAATGGCTCGTCTTTTAAAATCCAAGAAATATCTAACCTTGAATACATCGGCTCGCACATTTTATTAAAACTCAATAAATCCCACCGTTCAGGGACATTTTTCATATTTTTAACAATGAATTCTCCAATTGCTTTGACATTTTCATCCGTGGCGGTATATCGTGGGATTAAAGGCGTCCTTATCCATATTTTTTTTCCATTCTCTGCAAACATTTCCGCATTTTCTAAAATTCTTTCATTTGGGACTCCCGTATACTCTTTATGCTTAGCAGAATCAAGAACTTTTAAATCTAAAAGAATCACATCAAGATAGGGCAGTAAGTCTTGAAAAACTTGCTTGCTAGCGTATCCGTTAGTCTCTATTGCTGTCGAAATGTCGTTTTGCTTGCATAATTTCAAAAATTCCAAGAGAAAATCTGATTGTAATGTTGGTTCACCACCTGAAACTGTAATACCCCCTTTCGTTTTAGTAAAAAAGATCTTTTCTTTTTCAACATCGTGAAGAAGGTCTTCTACATCCCACCACTTTCCTAATAAGTCTAAGGCCGTAGAAGGACAGGCTTCTGTGCAATCACTACAACTATTACATTTTTCTCTTCTAATATGTAAACCATCTTCTTCAAAAAATAAGGCATTTTGTTGGCAAGTATCTATGCAACTTTTACAACCAATGCATTTATGCTTCAACCACCGAAGTTGGGGGATTGTTGGAATTGATTCTGGATTGGCGCACCACAGGCAATGTAAAGGACATTTGTTAAAAAAAATAGTGGTACGTACCCCCGGACCATCGTCAGTAGCTAATCTTTGTAATTTTAAGATTAATCCTTTAGATTTTGACATAACATCACCAAATTAACTTAAAAGAAGAAAAAAATCGAGATTTCAATATTTCTTTACAATTCATTGAATACCGTTCGTGCGATGATATCGTC
>MBAA01000041.1:12216-13788 GCA_001940655.1 Promethearchaeota archaeon CR_4 | reverse complement strand
TAGCCAGTAACCTTAACTGAGAGGTCAGGATATTTTTCTGGATGTTTCTGAGCGTCCCGTAATGTTTCCGTGTCTATTGGATTAATCTGAAGCTCTCTTCCTCCTAACTCCAAGTAAGCTTCTATCACGGAAGCGAATCGATCTAAACCCTCCTCAGTCTGTATCATGTTAGGAGAGATTCTTATATTAAAAGTCGTTCCATTGGTCAAAAGGGCATCTTTTGTTGCATGGGCAACTGATCGAAGCGTCATCGTAAGACCATTGCGTTCCATTCCGTTAACTGGAGACATACCATTCGCTACAGGTTCGCCCTGACATCTTCCATCAGGAGTAGCCCCCAACATCATACCTTCCATTGTATGTGTTGCAGAAGATACCATGCACGGGTGATATATGCCATTACCACCTCTCGCTTTATATTTTCTCGTAATATCGCATAGAGTCTCTGCAACCCATTTCGCAAGGTCGTCTGTCTTTTGGTCACCATTACCATATTTAGGCGCTTTGTTTCGCAATTGTTCCCTAAGCGTTTCTGCCCCTTGGAAATTATTGCGAAGATGTTTTGCGAATTCTCCCATCGTCAGTAGTTTTTGTTCGAAAACAGCCCATCGAATCGCTGCGAGTGAATCTGTTACTGTCGCTAGTCCTTGGCAACCCATTGGATTATTATTATAGCGTGCTCCATTTCTCGTTGCATCCATGCCGCTCTCAAGACATCCCTCTATTGTTGAGGAAAGCAATGGGGCAGGAAAATATTCCGCAAACACTTTATCCTTTACTTCCGCCTTTTTTACAGCTAAGTCTATCGCATAAGATAGTTGGGTAACAAAGGCTTTTTTCACATCATCAAAGGACGTAAAAGTACTGGGATCGGGGGTTTTTACACCAACAGTTTCATCTCCTAATACGAGAGTGCGTCCTTCATTTAACGCCATGTTGAAAACGATTGAAAACCATATTCCATTTCCCGCAGTATATGAGAAGTCATTGCCAGTACCGTGAGGTTCCACGCATCCTACGATCGAATAATCCCGAGCATCTTCTAAAGCATAACCCGTTTTCTGAAGTTGTGGAACTAATATCTCGTCGTTATGAATGCCCATTCCTGCAGTATACCTGTATGTTTCACAAACTCTCTTTATGAAATCGTGGGAGGTTTTAGAAGAGATCCGTATTGAGATTGTGTTCAACAAGCTTTTTACATTCGCAACAGCTTCTAAAAACATGTACGACACGTCATTTGTCGCATCTTGCCCATCTCTACCTACGCCTCCAATGGTTACGTTATTTTGTCCTGCAATGACAACAGAAGCAAGTTTAACTAAATATTCTTCAATTAATTCTAATGCTTCTGTATATGTAATACGGCCTTCTGCTAAATCTGCTTCGTAATATGGATATAGGTATTGATCTACTCGTCCTTGAGAAAATATGTTACCTTCACCATAACTCATTTCCATTACGACATTAGTAAACCATACTGATTGAAGGGCTTCGATAAAATTTCTGGGAGGATAGGCAGGTACTCGTCTCGCGCGTTCAGCAATATCTAATAGTTCCTCCCTTCTTTCT
>MBAA01000041.1:12019-12197 GCA_001940655.1 Promethearchaeota archaeon CR_4 | reverse complement strand
GTCCCTGCATGCCTGCAAATGCAATTGAATCACTACCTTCTACAGTAAATAAGGGAATACTTGGCATTCCAGTCTTCTTCGGCTGCCCAATCAAGCCTGCTTTTTTAAACGCTTCTTTCTTCTTGTCATCTAAAGTTTTTCCCTTCCAAAAAGGGATAATGTCGTTTTTCAGCTCCTT
>MBAA01000041.1:8998-11932 GCA_001940655.1 Promethearchaeota archaeon CR_4 | reverse complement strand
GTCTAGGAGGAAACCATAAATCCCAACTTTTCTCCCCCATTCAATTTCCATGGGATCCGCTCTGACTTTACTCGATTTTACGCCTACAAGAAGCTCATGATCCTCAATCCTAATTGGTAGACAGCGTAAAAATTCTTCAAGTGCTTTAGCATTTTTCATACATGGAGGAGCGTTTTCCATTTTTTTATATATTCGCGTGTAGCATCGTGCTCGTTCAAGATCATGTACGAAAGGATGAGCTAACATATCGTCTCGAATTTTTCCAACCCTCTCGGATGGAATTCCATGGAGAGGTTCCGATCTAGTATTTTTAGCTATCATAACCTATCAATATTAGATAAGTGAACATCAGACATTTAAACCTTTCATCATTTTTTTATAACTGCAATTTCAGTGTCCGAAGAGAATTTTAACAAAAATCTCTTGCATAATTTTTGAAACTTCCGACAGATTTTGATTTCCCTCCGATCTCATCGCGGAAATTTTTTATACCCACGTGAAAAACTTCATCGTCAGGGAACCAAACCGTTGCAGTGAAAACCCTTCCCGCTACGAATCCCCGCTTATAAAACTTTACCTCCGCCGCAATGAAATTACCCGCATTGCGAGCATTGCCCACTTCAAGGAGTTGGAATACTTAGACCTCCGGTACAATGCGGTTAACCATATCGAGAACCTCGCGGCATTACCCCGGTTAAAGAAAAGTATACCTCGATGATAACCAGATCATTCTCACATTTTTTCATCAGAGACTAATGGTTTTCACTTTATCCTAAGACATTCGTGAAATAGATTAAATTATACGTTTTATTAAAATCAATGTTTACGCTACGAATGGATTAGGTTTCAAAATGGCGGTTCCAATCGATCTTACTCCCACCCTCATAATTGTGCTGGGAATTGTCGGAGTAGGCGTAGCGTTGATCACTTCTATGGTGGGGCTAGGAGGGGGAATTATATTCGTTCCAGTGCTCCTCCTGTTCTTCCAATTTCCCGCGAAAAATGCCATCCCGATTAGTTTGTTAGCGATGACAGGGAACACAATTTCTTGTTCCATCGCTTATATACGTCAAAAGCGTGTTAATTACAAACTCGCATTACTCTATGACGTAATGGATCCGGTTGGCGTGTATGTTGGGGCACTGTTAATGACAATTCTTTCCGAAAACATCATTATCGGTAGTGTCGCGGGCATCATCTTCATTTTAGGATTCTCGCTCATACGGAAAGCGCGATCGAATCAGATTACGGAATCAACCCCTCATGATAGTTCCTTCAAAAATGGACAACACAATTCATGTACAAGTGATCAAGTCACAGGAGAACCAAACAATCAAAACCAATCGACAAGTTCACCTACTAAAGACGTTAAAATTAAAAAACTTCCCGTTATATTGGTTTCCAGTTTTGGTAGTGGGTTTGTTAGTGGACTTGCGGGTTTAGGGGGGGGAATAACTGACACGACCTCAATGATATTGTTGGGTGTACCTCCTTATATTGCTGCCCCAACATCCGAATTCGCGATGGCTTTTACTAATATTATTGCAGTAATTGCCCACACTCTTATGGGAAATATGGTGTGGGAAGCCGCTGTCCCGTTAATGTTTGGGGCAGTCATTGGGGCACAAATAGGCGCCCATTTGTCAAAAAGAGTAAAGAATCACGTGTTAATCTATATTTTAGTAGGATTTGCATGGTTTGCGGCAATACGGCTGATCTTTTCAATAACAATTGGAATTTAAGAATGAAATTATGATAACAGACGATTATTTATTCTTTTTATAACCGCACCGCGGGCAGGTTAGCTGCCCGAATCCCACCTGATATTGCTCCAGTCCGACTAGGGGATTGTTACACACGGGGCAAAGCGGGGCGAAGGCAGGAAACCACTGCCCATTCACGTTTGGCAGAGCTTTCTGATCTTGAACCCAATGGAGGAAGGGGTTCTTTGTCGTTGGCAATTCCTCGGGTTTCCAGGCGGGTTTGGTTTGATAGGAGACGTACACGAGGAGGATACGCATTTTCTTGGGACTCGCTAAGAGGGCAAGGATTGGACCGATCGCGGATTTTCCCGTTTCGGTGACGAAATTTACAAAATCTAGGGGACCGAACGCCGAGATCATGTATCCCGCCTTTTCTTTTTCGATCAAAATCTGGTACGGCCGATTATCCGCATCCGTGCCTAAAACGAGTAACCAATTATCGGGTTGGACTGACAATCCCTTGGGGGTTCGCAGTTCCATAATTGCAGACTCGATCACGTAATTGCTAGCGGTTTTTGCGTAATTTTTCAAGTCATTGATGAATTTCGTGTCAATCTTTGGATACGCGTCGAGGATTTCTTTTGCATCTTTCAACTCGAGAAATTCCGGCGCTTTATTCCATCTCGCTTGGAGTTTCAATTGCCACATGAGAGCATCACGTTTTTGACGAATT
The DNA here is from genome assembly GCA_001940655.1 of Promethearchaeota archaeon CR_4. Classification (GTDB taxonomy): domain Archaea; phylum Asgardarchaeota; class Lokiarchaeia; order Sigyniarchaeales; family CR-4; genus CR-4. The sequence continues at coordinate 9,496 of MBAA01000041.1, read as the reverse complement.
CACTTAGAATGGTTTAAGATCCATTTTACTAGAGCCTCTGCATTCGTGTAAATGTTGGAATATATTGAAACAAATACATTTGGACTGTTCTTGGGAATAAACGAAAAATAAACGCCCTCGATGACTTCCAGACTATATTTAGGGTTTCTATACCGGAAGCGGTATCGATTCACATTTTGGTTCGCTATCAGAATTACGTCCGCCTTTTCAGGTTCAAATAAATCAATTACCCCGCTCTTTTTCATTTGGGAAGATATTTCCTCTACTTTCGTTTGGAGGAGGTGTGACAACAATTCTTTGCGTATCTGTAAAGTTTCCTCCGTATCAAATTGATTGATTGTAATTACGAAATCTTCAGTACCGGTGTGTTTGTGCCGAAAAACATGAAATCCACTAAAGCTTCCCAAGCCTAGATTTAAAAATTGGTTGTCCGGTTCATTTAACTCGTAAGTTTCAATCCGGATGGAATCATTTTTAAAATACCCCTTGATGTCCACA
>MBAA01000041.1:6509-8971 GCA_001940655.1 Promethearchaeota archaeon CR_4 | reverse complement strand
GGAATATCATCCCACGTGTGTTCTTGGTGAATTTTCTCGAGTTTTGCGACCATCGAGGGAAAGAGTTTTTCGAGTTCTTTGTGTTGATTGCGTTTTTGCTCTAAAATCTCTTCTAGTATTTCTCGGGGAGGATATGGATTATAACAACTAGATTTTCGCCGACGTTCTTGCATATGCACCCATTTTCCTTCCATACGTCGCAGAAATGAATAGATATAGGTTCGGGAAGCATCTTTCTTGTCAAAATCAATCTTGGAATTCAATTCGGAAACAATCAAGCTCTTATGTCGCAGTAAAGCCAAATAAATTTTGGCTTCCTCGCGCGAGAGGTCAAAGAGTTGCAACCATTCGATGAGCTGTTCATCCTCTGCCGTAAAAAAGACACCATGCTTATCAACGCAATCTTTTATAAAAATTTTATATTCTGGAACCACGCAATCAAAAACTAAGTGGCAATCGCGTGAAAAATAATCTTAATGGGATTGGACTCATCGCCTCAAATGTTATTGCGTTATATAAATTGAACAATAGATTGGACATACCTTCCGAGGATTTACGAGAAGTGGTCGCAATTCAGGCGGTGGACATTCTTGTAGCAAAGGGTTTAATCGCGGAACCAATTTTGATCCAAAGTGTTTTCTATCAAAGACTCCATCAAAAATGGAACTACCTGTTACATTCACTTGAGATTGAAAATAAGGCCGAAAAGAAGCGTCATCTTCTAGACGGGAACATAGAAACCAATTCCTCCCTCTCAAACATTCTATTCCGTTTGCGAGATTCTATATGGAAAATTGATAGTGCGCCTTCACTCGAGAAAAGTTCACGGGGCAGTCGCAGGTTGAAGAAAGATAGGGGAATTTATGAGACACCCGCGTTTCTCGCCGAATTCATCTTTTTATTCATCCATTATTTTAAAAAAGAAGTTTCCTCTATCTTGGATCCCGCTAGCGGTTCCGGTTCGCTATTAATGCCCTTCTGGATGAAGGGAAACGTTGGGAATGTATTCGCGGTAGATTCGGATATATTGGGACTGTTATTTGCAGAAATCAACTTTTTAATGATAATCCAGCAAGCGCAAAAAAATCGATTCCTGTTTCATCCAATCCACGAGGACTTTCTAACACTTAATTATCCCGAACGAATTGAGGTCGTTGTGGCCAATCCTCCGTGGGGTCTTCCACCACACACGCTCCAAGTTTACAAGAAAGGAGATTTCCCAGCAAGTTTTAAAAATCAAGCAGATTCGTGGGCATTATTTCTTGAAAAATCCATCCAAGTTCTAGAACCAGACCGAGGAATCCTCGCGTTTATCATCCCGAACACCCTTTGTTTGAATCCCAATTTCGAGAAAATACGTTGTTTTCTGCTAAAATCTGTTACAATCTTATTCTTATTAAATTTGGGAGAAGGAATCTTCCCTCTCGTAACCCAACCAGCCCTGCTAATTATTGTCCGGAAAATTCCCCCCGTTGGGAATCACGATATTCGCGTAGCAATTTTCCAAAGCACGGGTCTGGAAGGATCTCGCGTAAAGGAATTAAGTGCATGGTTGCCGAGAACGGATGAACAGTTAGAAAATTTCCTGCAACGGTGTGAAACATTCACCCAACTTTCCTTCCTCTCTGCAGCGGGTTCACGCTTGGAAATCTTTGCTAAATCCCCCGACCTTCTCTTGATACAAAAAATCGACCAGACTTGCCCTCATAAGTTCGGGGATTACGTGACTAATGCGCGAGGGGTCGAAATTGGAAAGCACGCAAGTGTTCTCCAATGCCCCAATTGCAAGCGATGGCTTCCTCCGCCCAAGTGGAAACGAGATATGGAGGGGCGAAGCGCTATCTGCTCCCATTGCAAGGAAAAGATATGGGAAACACAGAACAGCACGGTAGTAAAAATAATCGAACAAATCCCTTCCCATCTACTGGCCGATCCTCGCCAGGTTAGGGAAATAATCGTAGGAGAACAAGTATCAAAATATTCTATTAAAGATCATTATTACATCCGCACGGACTTGGAAGGGATAAACTACAAGGCCCCTTCGCTCTATCGATCACCAAAGATCCTGGTGCGAAAGACGGGGCGGGAGATCAATGCTGCCATTGATTGGGAGGAGCGTTTAACCATACAAGTCGTTTATGTATTTCAATTAAAGCAGCATCTTCCCTGCAAAATCCCACTTGAAGTACTCCTTTGTCTGCTCAATTCCCGACTCTTGCTATTCATCTATTACCACCGCTTTGGAGACCCTGAGAAGCGGAATTATGCCCATTACATCCAAGGGCATCTTAAATTGCTCCCTATACCTGAAATGAACGAGGGAACCAGGTCAACCGTGCATCAGATTGAAGAAATAATCCAAAAATATCCAACATTTGGCCAATATGGAATTAGTCCCCAAGATCAGAGTAGCATTGATTCTCTCGTTGAACAGTGCTATGGGTTGACTTTCGAAGAGAGCG
>MBAA01000041.1:2765-6490 GCA_001940655.1 Promethearchaeota archaeon CR_4 | reverse complement strand
TGATTCTTTTTAACGCTTAATGCTTTAGACTCAGACGGAGTAACTCTTCCCGCAATGTTGGCAAAATTTTGCTCCTGGAATCTCTTGACGACCCCCACAATTAGCACAAAACACCCCTTCTGTAACTAGTTTTTTATCTGGTTGAGCATAAAGTGAAAATTTCGGTATATTCGTCATGGAAAACCAAGTCTCACGGGCAATCTGGAGAACCTTGGTTTGCATAAAGCGCGTTTTATTAAACCCCGCCAAAATCCCTGCTGGTACCCAGAAAATTATCAGTATTATAATGAGGGAAATTAAAAGTGAATAATAATAACCCGAATACCCATAACCATAGGGATATGAATACATATAGGAATAGTAAGTGATTAAAATTATCCCATATACCAGTAAAAAAAAGCATCCAATTGCGAAAAATATTATCGCACCCCAAATTAACGCCGACCGCGTAACGGAGACCAAGTGAACATCACTGGGTTTCCTCTTATTTAATGAAGTCCACACGCGTTGGCCTCTTCGAGCGACTAAAATCGTGTGTTCCATAGGCAAGGTTATTGCCTTAGGCATTTCCACCGTCACTTTTTCCACGAAATTTTCTCGCCATTCTTCGAGTTGCGGGCCTGCGCCCTCTAAGACAAGCTCTTTCCTCATTGTATTCGCACCTCTTGTGATAAAAGAAACTATGCCAATTCCCCTTTTAATTACTTGTGGTATAAAAATCAGCTCCCCCTAAATTTTTTAATGGAGAACACCCCAATATGATAGACCACTCATGCACGAAGTAGAATGGAAAAAAGTATTTTCGGGCATTCTCAGCGAGAAACCAAACGAACGAGAAGAGACCTACGAATGGGTGCGGGACAAATTCTGGCAGGACGAGGTCATCGAACGACTGAAAGTGGAATTGGAAAAGGGCGATAAACGCAGGACGGAAAAAGTATATATCATTAATGCAATTGCTGCGGTAGGTGTCGAAAAGGCTACAGTCATTCTCGCGAAAAAACGCTCAGAATTCCATCAAAAAATCAAACAAAACGAAATGGATGCCCCGGAGAATGTAGAATTAATTTACCTTATCTCTTGCGTTGACACAGCCTTGCGTAGCATAATCACCAAGATCAAAACCAAGGGTGATCTCTCGCTGAAAAATTTGGTTCAAAAAAACTTCGCAATCTTGAAAAAATAACGTAAACTTAAATCGCATCGAGATTCTCTTTTAGAAACCCGATAAAACGCATTAAAGCCCGCCCGCGGTGGGAGATCGTGCTCTTTTCCTCCGCAGACAATTCCGCGAATGTTTTATCAGGGATTTCGTTCGGAAGAAAGATCGGATCAAACCCGAATCCCCCCGTCCCCCGTTGCTCAAAAGAAACAGTTCCCTCTACCATCCCTGAGAACGTCACTATCTTTCTTGTTCTTGCAGAATAAAACGCAATGCACGCTTGAAAATTGCACCGGCGGTCCTTCACTTCTTCCATCAATTTTAAAATTGCCGCATTGCCGATCACTTTTTGAACATAAGCGGAATACACGCCCGGGAATCCCTTCAACTGGGGAGTGACGAAAAATCCTGCATCTTCTGTGATGCAACTTGACACGGGTTTACCTTCCCTCTTCACAAAAGATTCGAGTTTGAACCTTGCCACGTCCTCGAGGTCATCTGACTGTATTTCGACTAATTGACTCGAGTCCTGCTTCAATGAGACGGTAGGGAGTTCCTTTTGAAAAACTACTTCTGCCTCGTGGAATTTTCCAACATTGCCCGTCAGGAAGAGAACCTGCTTCATTAATGGATGCGAAGCTGGGAAGTATCTAAATCTTAGTACACATCTAAAAAAGTTACTGTTCATCCTCTCTAAACGTGTGATATCTCTCTGAATTCGCAAAATTTTTAACACAGGAAAGGTTGGCACTCTTACTTCAATCCGAAATTTTAGCTATCCGTTAGCTAATGCATCGGCTTTGGAGCAAATCCAGTTGCAATACGTGTATGTTGCGGCTTGATTTGACTCGACATTGGGGAATCACACAATGGCACGACAGCATAGTAGAAAACACGGTACGAGTGGGTCTTCGAGACCAGCTCGCATTAAGAAACCCGAGTGGGTGACTTATTCTGCAGAAGAAGTTGAACAACTCGTGGTCCAAATGGGCAAGAAAGGAGAGACTGCGTCCATAATTGGCACACGATTGCGGGATCAATACGGGATACCGCTTGTCAAGGCAATCACGGGTAAAAAGATTCAGAAAATCCTCACGGAACATGGCATTACAACCCCGTTGCCTGAGGACTTCACGCAACTCGCTAAAAAGGCCATCAACCTCCGCAAACACTTAGAAGAAAATAAGAAGGATGTGGAGAGTAAGAAAGGCCTGCAACGAACCGAAGCCAAGATTTACCGCCTGCTCTCGTATTACAAGGATCAAGGCGTGATCGAACAGGATTTCAAGTACAAACCTGAGAAGGTGAAACTCTTAATCCGCTAGGGAGGCCCCACTTATGAGTACAAAAGCAAAACATGCCGGCGCGAAAAAACAGGTAGATTCGTGGAAACAGAAAGAGTGGTACGATGTCTATGCCCCCAAGATGTTCGAGGAGAGTTACATCGGGGCGATCCCCAGCGCGACGCCCGATACCTTGAAAAATCGCATCATCGAAACAATTCTCTACTACCTCACGGATAATATGGCGGATATTTCGACCAAATTAAAATTCAAGATCACGGGTGTGTCCCAGAACAAGTGCACCTCCCAATTCTATGGTCATGATACCACACGGGACTATGTACGGTCAATGGTGCGGCGAGGATCTTCGCGTATCGATGGAATTTTCAACGTCACGACCTCAGATGGGATCAAATTACGCATCAGCGTCTCTATTTTCACCAATGGGCGGGCTAAAGCTTCACAACAAACCACCATGCGTAAGATCGTACGGGACGTCTTGAATGAGCACGCGAAGGCCGAAAATTTTGCCAAGTTCGTTCACGGGGTCGTTTTCGGCCGCATCGCGCAAAATATCTTTAATATCACCAAGGAGATCTACATCATCCGCGAGTGCCGTGTCCGCAAATCGAAAGTTCTCACACTTGCTGAGGAACTTCCTGATGACAAACTGGCAGAGATAGACGAATTCAAACCTGTCGCACCCGAAGTGAAGAAACATCGGAAGTCCGTACTCAAGAAACTCGTGAAAGAAACCAAGGAAGCGGTGGAAAAAGAAACTGCGGCAGAAACGGGCAAAGACGCAGATAAGAAAGAGGAAAACTCTGAAGAGAAGCCTGACGAAGATACTATAAAAGAGAAAAAGGACGAGTGACTGTCCACTCGAGATTATTTTTATATTCTTTTTTTAGCCGGTCTTTAAGGCTATTTTTTTTTATTTGGCAATCTGCATAAGCAAGATAAAGAGTAACACGAGGAGGAGGAACAATATCGCGACCCAACTCCCGCCAACAGTGGGCATCCATATATACGCCAAGAACGCAAACGGTAAGGCAAAGATTGCAGTGATGAGGATAAGCACGCCCACATGAACCTTGGTACCCTTTAAATCCAATATCATCGGGATGATCACGCATAAGATCAAAAGGGACGCAACGAAACGGAACCAGAACACAATTGCAGGATTGTAACCAGGCCAAGTTATATTGGGGAATATCCACCAACCCCAAACCTCCATCGTGTATCCATTTGCATTGACGTTTAGCACACTCCCCAATACT
>MBAA01000041.1:0-2537 GCA_001940655.1 Promethearchaeota archaeon CR_4 | reverse complement strand
TCCTCGAAACGCCCCCCAGGAATGTACCGGGAGATTGGGCTTTACCTTGCTTTTCTTTTGCGAAGCAATTTCGCAAGAGTCCTGTACTCGTTGCTAAAGAATTTGCGAGTAAAGTACCTTCAAGCGAGTACTTTTCCAAGGTGGAAGCAAATGGCCCTTACTTGAACTTCTTTTTCAATCCAGTCGCGATCGTTGGGTCTGTGTTAGAACAGATTACTCGCGAAAAATTCGATTACGGTAAGCATCCCCCAACAGGCAAACGGGTGGTGATCGAATTTCCCGCACCGAACACGAACAAACCTCTTCATTTAGGCCATGTCCGGAATATGCTCTTGGGACAGAGCTTGACTGAGATCCTCCGCGCATGTGGCCACGAGGTTTTTCCGGTGAATTTAAATAACGATCGTGGCATCCATATCTGCAAAAGTATGCTCGCTTACCAAAAATGGGGTAACGGCGCAGCGCCAGACGTGAAGTCAGACCATTATGTCGGAAATTGGTATGTGAAATTTTCTCAAGAAGAGAAGAATAATGAGGATTTGAACACTGAAATCGCAACTATGTTACAGATGTGGGAAGAGGGGGATCCTGAAACCCGAGCGCTCTGGGAGAAAATGAATCATTGGGCGCTGGATGGATTTAAAGAGACATACAAGAAATTTGAGATAGAGTTTGCCAAGGAATACTTCGAGTCAGATATTTATCAAAAAGGTAAAGATATCATTTCCCGGGGTTTGCAGGATGGGATTTTCAAGCAGCATGATGATGGGGCGATCTATGCCGAACTAGAACAATTTAAACTGCCAAATAAAGTCCTCCTCAGGGCAGACGGCACGTCCATCTATATGACCCAAGACCTCGCCCTAGCTTTTCAGAAAAAACAGGATTTCAACTTTGACCTATCGATCTTCGTTGTCGGTAACGAGCAAATCACTCACTTCCAGCAACTTTTCAAGATCTTAGAGCTTTTGGGCCTCGAAGCGCAGCAATTTCACCTCGCATATGGTATGATCGAGCTTCCCGAGGGCAAAATGAAGAGTAGGGAAGGGCGCGTGGTGGAAGCGGATGACATTGTCACAGAGAATATCGCTTTAGCAGAGAAGGAAATACGCAAAAGATATTCTGATCTTTCTGAAGAGGAGATTCAAAACCGCGCTCAGGTTATTGGGATGACTGCCTTGCGTTTTTTCATTCTCAAATATGATCCTACGCGAAATTTCGTGTTTAATCCGGACGAGAGCATTTCATTCGAGGGAGAAACAGGCCCTTACATTCTTTATGCGTATGCTCGTATTTCCTCCATCTTTGAAAAGATCCAAGTACGGATACCAAAAAAAGTTAATTACTCGTTACTTACGCACGAGACCGAGGTCGCACTCGTCCAGTTACTTCAGAAATATCCAGACATCGTGAGAGAGGCGGGAAATAGCTACAAACCTCACCTCGTTGCGCGTTACTTATTGGATATAGCGCAAGCATTCACGCGTTTTTATGATGCCTGTCCCGTCAAAGATGCAGAGGTTCCTCTCCGCGCTGCTCGGTTAGCATTACTTCGGGCGATGCAGGTCGTATTACGTAATGGTCTTGGTCTGTTCCACATCCATGTCCTAAAGAAAATGTAATTGAAGAGTGATTGAAGATATGCCCGCGAAAAAAAGAGAACGGAAGTCCCCTGCTCCTAAAATGCCGCCCGTGGATCAGATCTCGGTGCAACCGGGAGAGACTATCGCGTCTCTCGTAGAGAAATGGGCGAATACTGGGTTCACTGCAAAACGTATCGCGCGTGCCTGCGAAATTTACTGGAAAATGGTGTCTACGCCGAATTGCAAGAAGTTTCTTGCTTTAGCGGGCGCAATGGTGCCGGTGGGTATGCAGCAGGTTGTCATCGACCTAATCCGGGAAGGTTTCATCGATGTACTCGTCTCTACCGGAGCAAACCTCACGCATGATTTAGCGGAGTGTCTCGGATTTCGCCACCAGCAGGGGCATACAGCAACCGGGCAAATGAAGGACGCGGATCTATACGACACCCGCATTAACCGCATTTACGATGTCTTCATGCCTAACGAGGTCTACGAGTCGATGGAAGACTTTGTTAAGACGCTCGACGTTCCAAAAGACATGCCCGTGCGTGAGTTCCTCAAGTATCTAGGAAAAACGCTCGCCAACCAACCGCGAGACTGCATTCTCAAAGCTGCCACAGAGAAGGACGTCCCAATCTTTTGTCCGGCATTTACCGATTCTGGATTGGGAATGCAGGTTATGTTCAATAAGAGGGGAATAAATCTCAACCACTTTGATGATTTGCAGGAAATGGTGAATTTAGCGTGGGATGCGAATCCCGCCGGAGTCTGCATTGTCGGTGGGGGAGTGCCAAAAAATTACATTATGCAAGCAATGCAGTTCTCACCTACGAGCGCACAGTATGCCATCCAAATCACGATGGATCGGCCTGAACCTGGCGGTCTGTCGGGTGCGGAGCTCAGGGAAGCGGTCTCTTGGGGGAAGATAAATAAGGATGCCGAGTTCGTGGATGT
>MBAA01000109.1:4658-5879 GCA_001940655.1 Promethearchaeota archaeon CR_4 | reverse complement strand
GGGTTCCGGAACAAGCAAATTCTTTTTTCACAGGAATTGGGATTTCTTTGAAGCAATTTTATTTAGCCGAAACATTTGCGACGATCATTGAGATCGCCCAGTCCATCGTCACACAGGGATTCACCTCGGAGGAATTAGGTTCTCTGAACGCATTTTTACGAATACCCGTGAAAGCCCTGGAAAAACCAGAAAAGAAAGCATCAAAGAAAGTAGCTAAGAAAATCGCGAAAAAGACCACTAAGCAGCCAAAATAGTCTTCACGTCCTTTCCTCCGCAAATCCGCTTAAGTGCAAAAAGTCAGAAGATCAAATACGCCCTGTAACTGCTCTACAAACATATTTTGAATAGAAATTGAATAAAGAAGGAGAATTTCAGGTATGCAAACCTCTTAAATAGGATGAAGTTTCTTCTTGACGAGTATGACCGCCGTGACCGCTGCAAATGGTATTACAAACAGCAAAGGGTAACCCGGGATACGGGGCTTACGGGTATAAGTTATCAAAATATAATTACTACCAAATATCTCTTTACCTGAGTAGGTTTCCATAACGCCGTTGGCATCGTAGGTGGCATTTACCCCAAAAGAACCTGCTATGTAAACTTGGAGGGCCTTATTTGCGGTGTTTTTATTAATGATGAATAGTGTTGTCCCGGTTACGTTGGTGATATTACTTTCCAATACAACTTCGCTCATATAGCTGGTTTGATTGTATGTTGCATTTCACATGAATAAATGCATACCAATCGTCGCGTTACCCTCATTGTCCGTCACGTTATCAATCGTTAACGTTGCGTCAAATGTTAGATTCGATGGCATCGTATTTCTCGCAATAGTGTAGGTATATTCAAAGGTATTTCTTTCCGACACTCCCACATAAGAAGAAGCGGGGGCTGCAACTGCATAGTTCACAACCGCGCACAAACACAACACGCTAAGAACTGCCGTAAGTTTTGTCGTTTTATTCATTTTTTCAACTCCAAAAAAAATTGTAAACCTATATGCCTATTTAAATTTGTCCGGGCAAGCATGTCATCCTTTAATTTCTCGATTAGTATGAAAAAACTTTCGAAGAAATTACCTTTCAGTGAAAAACACGAATGATGAAGGCGTCTTACAATTCTTATTTGCCTTCCTCTTCGGGAAGATTCTGGTCGTCCCGAAAACTTAGAGTTGACGTTTCCTCACGCTCGAGTCGTTGTTCCTTGCCTTTGAAATCTTTA
>MBAA01000109.1:3841-4612 GCA_001940655.1 Promethearchaeota archaeon CR_4 | reverse complement strand
TATAAGCCCAACCAGGTTCGAGTTTCTGCCCGACCGTGGTCGATGCCATCGCCCCGAGTATTGCATCGTTGCCGATCTCCGTGCCGGGCATCACGATCGCGTGAGCCCCAATGAGTACATTATCTCCAATTTTCGTTTTTTTGATGATAAAATAATCCCCAATGATTGCGGCACTGAGGATGACCGCTCCGAGGCCAATCATGGAATTGTTCCCGACCTCGATAAATTCGGAATCTACCCACGCATTGAAGAACGCAGTCCCCATACGTGTTTTCACGCTGAAGGCCTTGAACGCGAGGACATCCAACCACACGAGAGGGAACGTGTGGGCCGCCCAGAATGCGAATTTTTTGATGGTGGATCGGAGGGACCAGTAACGATAATCTTTATCATGCCGGGACCGGAGAAAGATACCTTCACGGGGTTTGTGGAAGAGATTGACGATGCTAAGCAATATACGACTGAAAAAGATGGCGCAAAGGATGAAGACAACCCATATCCCAACGAGCATGAGGGGAATCAAGAAAAAATAGAGAATTGGTGCAGAGTCATATCCGATCAAGAAGAAATAAGAGAACAGGAATAGTGGGAACAGCGAAGACAACCAAAAGAGTAGAATATACCACCCCACATACCGGTGCATGACGAGGGTGTTCGTCGTATAAGGTGCATTGTTAAATTCCATCGGGTCGGTGCCTGACATGACATCATTCTCCATTTGCTTGTTGTTTAGTTTCTGATGAGGAATCCTTAGTGGATTTGAGCGGCTTC
>MBAA01000109.1:1975-3830 GCA_001940655.1 Promethearchaeota archaeon CR_4 | reverse complement strand
CCATTCCTCGAACAAGGAATCGGGAATTTCAGGGAGTTTCATCCCTGCAAAATATATGCGTTGTAGTTTTTTGGGTAAAATTCGGACTACCGGAACTCCATCGTAGTACTCATTTGCGCGGAGGTGGAATGCTTTCGCGAGAGCTCCTTGTGGGAGGATTACGGATCGATCGTCCATAATCGTTCCGCATCCAATGATATTCTTCCCGCAGGCACAAGAGCGTTTTCCCATGAAGACTTTCATTAACACCACCCTTCCCCACACGCCCTCTACAACGTGACTCGACGCGAGTGCCCCAGGACCGATATAAGCGTCATCCTCATAAGTCGCCAGCTCGGAGGCGAAGAACTCGGGTTCAAATACAACTCCTTTCCCCCCGGTTTCTCCCATATATCTAAAAACCCAGTTCTGGAGCCACGGGAACATGCCTTTCGTGAATTTCCATTTGATGACCCGAAGTATGAAATTTCGAGAATGATAATAAACCAGTTTCTGATATTCAACGGGATCTGGGTCGATGAATCGCCGTTCAATGACACCTTCCTCGGCAGGCACTCGTTTCTCGAGTCTTCGGAGAATTTGGCGCCCAGTGGCAGCTGTCAAGTATAAGTGGAGAAAATATAATCCAAGATAGGCGAAGGGTAACGTTAAAAAATAATATGTATATGGGCCGGGTTGCGTGAAGATCACGATGAAGGCCCAATCTTGGTACAGAATGGAAGAGGATTCTGGCGTGAATGAGCGTAGGCTGATGGAAGGATATACTTGGATGTGGATGCCAAAAGACGGTAAAACGAGTAAGATGAGATATAGCCCCCCGATGAGGAGTGGGATGCCATAAGACACGTAAAATATGTAGAAATAAGACCAGATGTAGCGGCCGTAGTGGAGCTTGTATTTCTGCTTCCTTTTTTTGCGACCTCCTCCGAGAGTTGGCGAGGAAACGGTAGCAGGTAATTTACTCTCCTTGTATGGTGTTTCTGTCGTTTGGTCGCTCATCAAATCAGCTAGTGAGGTTTTGTTGAGTTTTTTTTAAAGAGTTTCTTTCAACACTGTATCGAGTTTGCAAATTTTGCGGGTAATAATACATTTTTCTAATTTCCCCAAATTTATTTATTAACTAATAACCAGAAAATTCACCTATGTCATCACATGATGAAAATACTCCGGGAACAATCGATGATCCTCAAATAATTAACCGGTGTTTTTACCCGCGAAGGTCTATCCCCCGTTCTACCACCCAAAAAGGCATTGAACCTGTGCTTTTTTCTATAGAAAAAACCATAGCAATTTCCGGACGATATTTCCAGCATTCACCCACAATTCCCACTATTATCTTCTTTCACGGTAACGGAGAAATTGCTGCAGACTACGAAGATATTGGTCCCATTTTCGGGAAAATATGCGGGGCGAATCTTCTCGTCTTGGATTACCGAGGATATGGGGAAAGCACGGGTAATCCCTCGAACTCGGCGATGATTGCGGATGCTCTCTTGCTCTTCCCTCACGTGAAGCAATTCTTGGAAAAAAAGGGAATACAAACCCCCCTTCTAGTAATGGGCCGGTCATTAGGTAGCGTTTCTGCCATCGAGATAGCCTTGCACTATGAAAAACAAATCGCTGGCCTCATTTTAGAGAGTGCTTTCTCGCGGGTAGAACCTCTCTTAGAAATATTAGGTGTTCCAACTCCCCTTATTGCTCAACTTGACGTGACTTCACTCTCAAACTCGGAAAAACTAAAGAATGTGCGCCTGCCTCTCCTTGTCATCCACGGGCAGGATGACTTTCTCATACCAGTTCATCATGGTAAGGAACTATTCGAAGTGTCTCCCTCCATTAAAAAAACACTCATAAT
>MBAA01000109.1:386-1958 GCA_001940655.1 Promethearchaeota archaeon CR_4 | reverse complement strand
GGAAAAACAAACAGGTCTTCCAGTCGTCGGTGGAAGAAACGATGGGTGTCCTCCAGAAACTCGGAGCGTTCAAGAACACGACCACGGGTTTCACCTACATCAAGACAGTTGCATTGCGGTCCATAAACCAAGTGGCGGACATCCAAGACGAGCTCCGCCGCGGGAACATCCTCATTTTGGACACCACCGAAATGCTTTGTCAAGGGGAAGCATCCGTACTCGAGTTCAAGCGGTCTCTGGCACAAATTAAAGGAACACTCTGCGAGTTGGGTGGCAGTATTGGCCGGCTGGGGGAGCAATACATCATCACTACACCAAATCCTCACTTGAAAATCAACGCATAATTGAATATTCGTAGATTGTTTTCTTTGGAGACGATGCTTTCCAAATCGCCGGAAGTAGTAATCAATTTCTATATTTCGAGGGAAACACGAAAATTTTCGAGTGGGGACTTGGATGAATGAAATTCTTTTTAGATCTTGTTTAATTCTTGGTTTCTATCAAGGTTTAAGTTCAAAAGTTATATCAATTTTGAATATTCACTAAGCATCGTATTGTCAATCAAACCAAAAAATTAATTTATTCACGTATGAAGGGATCTGTTGTGAACATAAAAACCCGGCATTTCCTGAGTAGTAAAGAAGTCAAGAAGCTCGTTGAGGAACTGAAAATCCGGTTTGGCGGGAGCTTGGATGCCTTTTTAGGTGTTAAACCTCAAATTGAGCGAATTGTTCTAGATAATAACGAGGAATTGCTCGCTATCAATAAAATTGTCAGCTTTTGGAAGAGGGGAGAGAGTTACATTCCCCTCTTGAAGCTCCTCATCGACCGCGTTGTGCAGCTCAAAACTGTGGTTGTCGACATGGGAGCAGTAAAATTTGTGACGAACGGCGCGGATGTGATGCGTCCAGGTATTCGCCGGATTGATCCCACCATTCGCGAGGGAGACGTTGTGGTCGTTGTGGACGAGAACAACGCTCGCCCGCTCGCGGTGACCCAAGCAAAGCTCGATGCTCCACAAATGGAAAGCACGAGAGAGGGAAAAGTGCTCAAGAACCTCCACACGATCAACGACTTCCTGTGGGAATTTTCCAAGGAATTTGGAAAATAGCATCAAACCCCGAAAGACTTTGTCTGCGCTAGGTGGCTTCAACCGCAAGGTTCTTAAATTTGCGATATTTACTTCCTTTATGGAAAACGAACCTCCCGCGGCTTTTGATCTCAACAATGCCATTGGCAAGCGGGTCTTACTCAAACTGAAAAGTCACGGCGTGCAATTTGCCGGGATACTCGAAAGGTTTGACCAGCACCTGAACTTGTACCTGCGGGAAGCGGTGGAAACCTCCCGAAGTGGGCAAAAAAATCATCCTCACGTCATCCTGCGGGGGGACACGATTAGTATGATATGCATCTGATCGCGATTCAAACGCAAATTTTTTTAACTAGGCCGGATTGAAAAATTCATCAAATTAAGTGATAATGTATGGCAGGCAAAGGAACCCCAGCAGCTGGACGCCACAACAAGAGTGACACTCACATCCGATGCCGTCGTTGCGGCAAAAAAAGTTATCA